>NZ_JBFUKM010000012.1:0-236644 GCF_056400825.1 Allobosea sp. P4_H5
CTGTTTGGTCAGCCCGCCACTGCCGCCGAGATTGGCCGAAACGTCGATGTCGTAGCCGTTGCTGTCGAAGAAGGCGCCGTTGGCGCCGATGGTCACCACGCCATAACTGTCGAGAAACCATGACGAGCTCATGCGCGCGCGCAGGATGCCGCCGTCCAGATTGAGCGTGCCTCCGGGGTTGACGATGATGTAGTTGGCTTCCAGCACGCCACGGCCGCTGCTGGCATCGCCGACCAGGTTCAGCGTGCCGCCGTAAAGGTTCACCCACGTTGCTCTGGCATAGCCGCCCTTTTCGACGGTCACTGTTCCGTTGCCGCCGATTTCGATGCCATTGTTGGTCTGCCAGATCGAGCCGGCGCCCGTGACTGTCACGGCGCCGGTACCGGAGCCGTTTTTTCCGATCTGGCTGAGGACGGCCTGGACTATTCCGCCATTGGCGATGGTCAGCGTGCCGGCGCCGTCATGGCCGACATCGAGGATGCCGACGACGGTCCAGCGCGAATCCGTGCCGGTCACCGTCACGGTGCCGGTGCTGCCGGAGGCATAGCCGAGATAGCCGGAGGTATTCCGGACCGCGCCGCCATCTTCGATGATCAGCGTGCCGGTGCCGGCCGAGCCGACATAGAGCTCGCCGGTCATGGCCGAGACGTTGTTGATGGTCCAGGTCGAGCCCGCGCCGGTCACCTTCACAGTACCGGTCGAACCGGCCTGCGTGCCGATGGAGCCGCCCGCCCCGGCGGTGGTGACCGTGCCGCCATCGGCGATGGTCAGCGTGCCGGTGCCCTGATAGCCGACATAGAGTTCGGCGCTGTTGGTCCAGCGCGAGCCGGCGCCGGTCACCGTCACCGTGCCGGTGCTGCCGGCGTTTCTGCCGACATAGCCAGTGGTGTTCGAGACCTTGCCTCCACTCTCGATCGTCAGCGTGCCGGTACCGCCATAGCCGACAGTGAGCTCGCCGCTGTTGGTCCAGGTCGAGCCAGCGCCGCTCACAGTCACAGTACCGGTGCCGCCGCTCAAAGTACCGATATAACCAAAGAGCGCGGTACTCACGCTGCCGCCATTCTCGATGGTCAGCGTGCCGGTGCCGGAGTGGCCGACATAGAGGTCGCCGCTGTTGCTCCAGCGCGAGCCGGAACCACTCACCGTCACCGCGCCGGTGCTGCCCAAGTCTCTGCCGACATAGCCCGTGGTGTTCGAGACCGTCCCACCATCCGCGACGGTCAGCGTGCCAGTGCCGAGGTAGCCAACTGAGAGGTCGCCGCTGTTGGTCCAGCTCGAACCGGCGCCCGTCACCGCCACCGTGCCAATGCCGCCGGGGTTGAAGCCGACTTGGCCCGTGGTGTTCGAGACCGTTCCGCCTGCCGCGACGGTCAGCGTGCCGGTCCCGGCGTTGCCGACAAGGAGCGCGTCGCTGTTGCTCCAGCGCGAGCCGGAACCGCTCACCGTCACCGCGCCGACGCTGCCGGAGTTTCTGGCGATATTGCCGTAGGTGTTCGAGACCGTGCCGCCATTCTCGATGGTCAACGTGCCGGTGCCGGAATCGCCGACATAGAGGGAGCTGCTGTTAGTCCAGCTCGAGCCGGGGCCGGTCACCGTCACCGTGCCGGTGCTGCCGGCGTTGTAGCCGATCGTACCATTGGTGTTCGAGACCGTGCCGCCGGTCTCGATCGTCAGCGTGCCAGTCCCGGTCTCGCCGACGGTGAGGGGCGCGCCACCGAGATTCCAGTCTGGCAGCGGCGGCCCCGGCACGGTCGGATTGACGTCGCCGGTGCCGGTCACCGACTGGGCGAGAGCGGCAGGCACGGCAGCGAGCAGAGCAAGGCCGAGCGCGAGCGACGAAACGGACTGGCATAGCCGGCCCCGCGCCGGCAGCATCCGCGCAAGCTTCAGATCGTTCGGCATCGACAAATCAGGCCCCAACCGCAGCGGCAGGCTTAGGCAGCCCCGCGCGCGAGGCAATGAACAGCCGTTCACATCCCGTCAAAATGGCCGGGTGTGGCGGATTTGCTCCAACCTGCACGGTCGCGCGACGAGTATCCGGCCTTCGACGGCGACCATTTGCCGGAGCTGGAGGGCGTAACGGGAATGTGAGCCCTTGCTCGTCGCAGGGCCGTTGGAAACCGCCCTGCGGTGACTAGCTCATCTCATGGGCGACTTGATCACACAGGAGATTGCCATGCTTTCGCGCAAGATTGTCGCCCTCGCGGCGGCACTTCTGCTTTCGGGAGCGAGCTCCATGGCCTATGCCACCGAGCTCGGGGCCGAGAGCATCGTGCATGAGCAGGTCCAGAACCAGCGAGCCCTCGCCGAACAGGCGCAGTACCTCGCCTATCACGAGCACTTCAAGGACGTGGAAAGCCGGCCGGGCCGCGGTGCCGGTGTATTGCCGCATCACAACTGAGCGGCGGCACGAGCTTTGGGAAGGGGCCGCGGCAGCGGCCCCTTTTCGTCGTGCCTATCGGAAATCTCGGGAATCTGGGAAGACTGCTCGCGGCGCGCCGCAGGGAGTGGGAGTCGAACCGGAGCCAGCGCCGTTCGACGGGGATGCCTGAGATGCGGCCATGATCATCCGCCAGCTAGTCTATCTCGACGCGCTTGCTCGCGAAAAGCATTTCCGCAAGGCGGCCGAGGCCTGCCATGTCTCGCAGCCGACGCTCTCGGCCGCGATCGTCCAGCTCGAGGAAGAGCTCGGCGTGCTGATCGTCGAGCGCGGCCGGCGCTTCCAGGGCCTGACCAAGGAGGGCGAGGCGGTGCTGGCCCATGCCAGGCGCATCCTCGCCGAGGCCGACCTGATGAAGGAATCGATCGCGGAGCTGCGCGAGGGCATCAGCGGCCGCATCCGGCTCGGCGCGATCCCGACCGCCTTGCCGATGATCGCGCACATCACCGCGCCGTTCTCCTCGCGCTACCCCGAAGTGTCGCTGACGGTGCTGTCACTGACCTCCGCCGAGATCCAGCAGCGCATCGACGATTTCGAGCTCGATGTCGGCCTGACCTATCTCGACAACGAGCCGCTCGACCGGGTGATCTCCAAGCCGATCTATCTGGAATCCTACGTGCTGCTGACGCGCGAGGATGGTGAGTTCGGCGAACGCGATACGATCACCTGGGCGGAAGCCGCCGAGCTCAAGCTTTGCCTGCTCACCTCCGACATGCAGAACCGGCGCATCATCGACGGCATCTTCCGCTCGGTCGGGGCGGCGCCGCGGCCGGCGATCGAAACCAACTCGATCTTCAACCTCTGCTCCCATGCCGGCATCCAGGGCGTTTCCAGCATCGTCTCGATCCAGCTGCTCGAATTCTTCGGCGTGCCGATCGGCACCAAGGCGCTGCCTTTGGTCGAACCGGCCGCGCAACGCACCATCGGCCTGATCGTCGCCGACCGGCAGCCCTTTGCGCCGCTGGCGCGCAACCTCCTGATGATGACGCGCCCGGTCGCCGAGGCCGCGCTCCCGAAGCGCCCGATCGTACGATAGCCCTGCTCTATCGCGTCGTAGCGCGGGTTTTTTGTGCGCCGCAAAATCGCGCGATAATCGATGCTTATCGGCCAGATCGTGCTATGCTCATCCGGCCCCATCCGCGCTTCGGTTATTTTTGATAGGTTTTACCTATCATACGGTTGGAACAAACGATTTGAACCGATTCCAAGCTTAAGGTCCAATTCCTCCAATCGAGAGCCGAACCGGCTGGGGACGGAGGAGACATGGCGGCATACCCGGCCTGGGACGAAGACGGCGCTCGCCTGATCATCGCGGGGCTTTCGCATCTCGAAGGAGCGGCCCTGCCGATCCTGCATGCACTGCAGGAGGAGTTCGGCTATGTCGATCCCAAGGCCGTGCCGCTGATCGCCGACGCGCTGAACCTGTCGCGGGCCGATGTGCACGGCACCATCTCCTTCTATCACGACTTCCGCACCGCCCCGCCGCCGCGCCGTATCGTCAAGCTCTGCCGGGCCGAAGCCTGCCAGGCGCTCGGCTGCGAAACGCTGGTGCAGGACCTGGCCCGCGATCACGGCATCGTCGTCGACAGCCATGGCAGCCATGATGCGGTGGTCGAGACCGTCTATTGCCTCGGCAATTGCGCGCTCGGCCCCTCCGTTCTGGTCGAGGGCGAACTGCTCGGCCGGGTCGATGCCGATCGGGTCGCGGCGCTGTGCGGAGCTCAGGCATGAGCGACACCATTCGTATCTTCGTGCCGATCGATGCCGCCGCCCTCTCGGTCGGCGCGGAAGGCGTGGCGCAGGCGATTGCCAAGGAAGCGCAGGCTCGCGGTCTCGACGTCGAGCTCATCCGCAATGGCTCGCGCGGGATGCTCTGGCTCGAGCCGATGGTCGAGGTCGAGACCTCGGAGGGGCGGATCGCCTATGGCCCGGTCGCGGCTAAAGACGTCATCGGCCTGTTCGAGGCCGGCTTCCAGAGCGGAAGCGCGCACGCCTTGCGCCTCGGCCCTGTGGAGGAACTCGACTGGCTGAAGCGCCAGCAGCGCCTGACCTTCGCGCGCGTCGGCCTCACCGACCCGCTCTCGCTCGCCGATTACCGCGCCCATGACGGGCTGAAGGGCCTGGAGAAGGCGCTCTCGCTCACCGGCGCGGCGATCGTCGAGGAGGTCAAGGAATCCGGCCTGCGTGGCCGCGGCGGCGCCGGCTTCCCGACCGGGATCAAGTGGAAGACCGTCCACGACGCCAGGGCGACACAGAAATACATCGTCTGCAATGCCGACGAAGGCGACAGCGGCACCTTCGCCGACCGGATGCTGATGGAAGGCGATCCCTTCCTGCTGATCGAGGGCATGACGATCGCCGCGATCGCGGTCGGCGCCACCAAAGGCTACATCTATCTGCGCTCGGAATATCCGCACGCCCACAAGGCGCTGCAGCGGGCGATCCTGAAGGCGCGCAATGCCGGCCTGCTCGGCCCGTCCGTGCTCGGCTCGGGCAAGGCCTTCGAGCTCGAGGTCCGTCTCGGGGCCGGCGCCTATATCTGCGGCGAGGAGACCTCGCTGCTGGAGAGTCTGGAGGGCAAGCGCGCCATCGTCCGGGCCAAGCCGCCGATCCCGGCCTTGCAGGGCCTGTTCGGCAAGCCGACCATCGTCAACAACGTGCTCTCCTTCGCCGCCGTGCCCTGGATCCTGACCCACGGTGCCAAGGCTTACGCCGATTACGGCATGGGCCGCTCGCGCGGCACGCTGCCGGTCCAGCTCGGCGGCAATATCAGGCGCGGCGGACTGATCGAGCTCGCCTTCGGCATATCGCTGCGCGAGATCATCGAGGATATGGGCGGCGGCACGCTGTCGGGCCGGCCGATCCGGGCCGTGCAGGTCGGCGGCCCGCTCGGTGCCTATCTCACCGCCAAGCAGCTCGACACCCCGATGGACTACGAGGCGCTGGCATCAATCCGGGCGATGCTTGGCCATGGCGGCATCGTCGTCTTCGACGACAGGGTCGACATGGCCAAACAAGCCCGCTTCGCCTTCGAGTTCTGCGCCAAGGAGAGCTGCGGCAAGTGCACGCCCTGCCGCATCGGCGCAACGCGCGGCGTCGAACTGGTCGACAGGATCATCGCGGGCACCGAGCGGCCGAAGAACCTCGCCGTGCTGCGCGATCTCAACAAGCTGATGACCGACGCCTCGCTCTGCGCCATGGGCGGGCTCACCCCAATGCCGGTGATGAGCGCGCTCAACCATTTCTTCGAGGATTTCGACCGCCCGCCGGCGCCGACGCTGCCGCTGGCGGCCGAGTGAGGAGACATCGATGAGCCTGATCAAGGAGATCGATTTCGGAACCCCGATCCGGCTCGCCGAGAAGACGGTGACGCTGACGATCGACGGCGAGAGCGTCACCGTCCCGGCCGGCACCTCGGTGATGGCGGCGGCGATGAGCCTGGGCACCAAGATCCCCAAGCTCTGCGCTACCGACTCGCTCGAACCCTTCGGCTCCTGCCGGCTCTGCCTGGTCGAGATCGAGGGGCGGCGCGGCACGCCCTCGTCCTGCACGACGCCGGCCGAGGACGGCATGGTCGTGCGCACCCAGACGGAGAACCTGTCTTCCCTGCGCAAGGGCGTGATGGAGCTCTACATCTCCGACCATCCGCTCGACTGCCTGACCTGCTCGGCCAACGGCGATTGCGAACTGCAGGACATGGCCGGAGCGGTCGGCCTGCGCGAGGTCCGCTACGGCTATGACGGCGAGAACCACGTCAAGCCGGCGATGATGGACGGCTACGCCAACGAGAACTGGCTGTCCAAGGACACCTCGAACCCCTATTTCACCTATGATCCCAGCAAGTGCATCGTCTGCAATCGCTGCGTGCGCGCCTGTGCCGAGGTGCAGGGCACCTTCGCGCTGACCATCACCGGCCGCGGTTTCGACTCGCGCGTCGCCGCAGGTCCGACCGATTTCCTCGGCTCCGAATGCGTCTCCTGCGGCGCCTGCGTCCAGGCCTGCCCGACTGCGACCCTGATGGAGAACAAGGTGATCGAGCTCGGCCAGCCCGAGCATTCCAAGGTAACGACCTGCGCCTATTGCGGCGTCGGCTGCTCGTTCAAGGCCGAGATGCAGGGCGACCGCGTCGTCCGCATGGTGCCCTATAAGGGCGGTCAGGCGAATGAGGGCCATAGCTGCGTCAAGGGCCGCTTCGCCTGGGGTTATGCGACCCACAAGGACCGCATGACCAAGCCGATGATCCGCGAAAAGATCACCGATCCCTGGCGCGAAGTGTCCTGGGATGAGGCGATCGGCCACGCCGCCAGCGAGTTCAAGCGCATCCAGGCCAAGTACGGCCGCGAGTCGGTCGGCGCCATCACCTCCTCGCGCTGCACCAATGAGGAGGTCTTCCTCGTCCAGAAGCTGGTGCGCGCCGCCTTCCGCAACAACAATGTCGATACCTGCGCCCGCGTCTGCCATTCGCCGACCGGCTATGGCCTGAAGACCACGCTCGGGACCTCGGCCGGAACGCAGGACTTCAAGTCGGTCGCCAAGTCCGATGTCATCATCGTCATCGGCGCCAACCCGACCGACGGCCATCCGGTCTTCGCCTCGCGCATGAAGAAGCGCCTGCGTCAGGGGGCCCGGCTCATCGTCGCCGATCCGCGCCGCATCGACCTCGTCAAGTCGCCGCACATCAAGGCCGACCATCACCTGCAATTGAAGCCCGGCACCAATGTCGCGCTGCTCAACGCGATCTCGCATGTCGTGGTGACCGAGGGGCTGATCGCCGAGACCTATGTCCGCGAACGCTGCGACCTCGCCGATTTCGAGCTCTGGGCCCGCTTCGTCGCCGAGGAACGCAATTCGCCCGAGGCCACGGAGGAGTTCACCGGCGTGCCGGCGGCCGACGTCCGCGCCGCGGCGCGGCTCTACGCCACCGGCGGCAATGGCGCGATCTATTATGGCCTCGGGGTCACCGAGCACAGCCAGGGTTCGACCACGGTGATGGCGATGGCGAACCTTGCCATGGCAACCGGCAATATCGGCCGCGACGGCGTCGGCATCAATCCTCTGCGCGGGCAGAACAATGTCCAGGGCTCCTGCGACATGGGCTCCTTCCCGCACGAATTCTCGGGCTATCGCCATGTCGCCGACGATGCGACGCGGCAGGTCTTCGAGATGATGTGGGGCGTGCCGCTCGACGCCGAGCAGGGCCTGCGCATCCCGAACATGCTGGATGAAGCCGTCGGCGGCAGCTTCAAGGGGCTCTATGTCCAGGGCGAGGACATCGCCCAGTCCGATCCGAACACCCAGCACGTCACCGCGGGTCTCGCCGCGATGGAATGCGTCGTCATCCAGGACCTGTTCCTGAACGAGACGGCGAAATACGCCCATGTCTTCCTGCCGGGCTCCTCCTTCCTGGAGAAGGACGGCACCTTCACCAATGCCGAGCGCCGCATCAACCGCGTCCGCCAGGTGATGGCGCCGCTGTCGGGCAAATCGGAATGGCAGGTGACGATCGATCTCTCGCGGGCGCTCGGCTACGACATGGCCTATGGCCATCCCGGCGAGATCATGGACGAGATCGCCAGGCTGACGCCGAGCTTCGCCGGAGTGAGCTACGACAAGCTCGAGAAGCTCGGCTCGGTGCAGTGGCCCTGCAACGACAAGGCCCCGGCCGGCACGCCCTTGATGCATGTCGACCGCTTCGTGCGCGGCAAGGGCAAGTTCATGATCACCGAATACGTGCCGACGCAGGAGCGAACCGGCCCGCGCTATCCGCTGATCCTGACCACCGGGCGCATCCTCTCGCAATACAATGTCGGCGCGCAGACCAGGCGGACCGAGAACCAGGCCTGGCACGACGAGGACATGCTGGAAATCCACCCCTTCGACGCCGAGAGCCGCGGCATCAAGGACGGCGATCTCGTCGCGCTCGCCAGCCGCTCCGGCGACATCTCGCTACGCGCCGAGATCACCGAGCGGGTGCAGCCGGGCGTGGTCTACACCACCTTCCACCATGCGCAGACAGGCGCGAACGTCATCACTACCGACTATTCCGACTGGGCGACGAACTGCCCGGAATACAAGGTCACGGCGGTCGAGGTCCGCAGGACGAACTATTATTCCGAATGGCAGGAGCGCAATCGCGAGCAGGATGTCTCGCTGCGCCTGATCGCGGGGCGCTTGCCCGATGCCGCGGAATAACCCGCCCGCCCAGCCACCGGCGAGCCACGCGGTCCAGGTCCGGACCGTGCGTTTCGGTTCGGACGATCACGCTGATCGAGTGAGCGCCGAAGTCGCGGTCGAAGCACCCGTCAACATCGTCTACGGCACCATGCCCTATGCGGTGATGATGGCGACGCCGTCCGACCTTGAGGACTTCGTCGCAGGCTTCAGCCTGACCGAAGGCATCGTCCGCAGCGTGGAGGAGATCAGGGGGATCACGGCCACCCCGCAGCAGGACGGCATCGTCGTCAGCGTCGAGCTGGCGCCCGGCCGCTTTCGCGAGCATCTCGCCCGCCGCCGCAACCTCTCGGGCCGCACCTCCTGCGGCCTCTGCGGCGTCGAGGCGTTTGCCGACCTGCCGACGGCGGAAGCGCGCACCGCCACGGCGACGCCGATCGCGCCTGCGGCAATCGGCGCGGCGCTCGGCGCACTCGAACGCCAGCAGCCGCTGCACCGCCTGACCCGCTCGGTCCATGCCGCCGCCTGGTGCGACCGCGATGGCGCGATCCTGGCGGTGCGCGAGGACGTCGGCCGGCACAACGCCCTGGACAAGCTGATCGGCGCCCGCCTGCGCGCCGGCCACGATGCGGGCAACGGCTTCGTGCTGGTCACCAGCCGGGCCTCCTTCGAGATGGTCGAGAAGGCAGCGATCTTCGGGGCCGGCACGCTGGTCTCGATCTCGGCGCCGACCTCGCTGGCGATCGAGCGTGCGAACGCGCTCGGCCTGACCCTGGTCTGCATCGCCCGAGCCGATTCCGCGACCGTCTTCGCCGGACGCCTCGCCGACACCGTGGAGAGCGTGGCGAGATGATCGAGGCGAAGAGCAACGAGGCGATGACCCAAGATCATGCCGGCGAGACCCTCGCCAAGCTCGCCTCCATGGCGAACCAGATCGGCGATTTCTTCAAGTCCTATCCCGAGGCCGAGGCGGTCGCTGCGATCGCCGACCACATCAACCAGTTCTGGACGAAGCGCATGCGCGAGGATTTCCGCACCGGCTTCGAAAAGGATGCGTCAGCGCTGTCGCCGCTTGTGCGGCAGGCGCGCGCCAAGATAAGGCCCGCGCCGAGCGGGTGAATGGCCGCGACGGCCGATCAAGCGTCGCGATTGGCAGTTGCAACGAGCCGGGGTAGTCCCCGGTGCGGACGGCAGCGTTTTGGGGAAAAGGACGAGGGATGAGCATCGCAGAAGGAATCGGCGAGACGACCCCCGGCATAGGGTTGCTCGACCGCGAAAGGATCATCGCTAGGGCCGGCTTCAACCGCTGGCTCGTGCCGCCGGCCGCGCTCTGCATCCATCTGTGCATCGGCATGGCCTATGGCTTCTCGGTGTTCTGGCTGCCGCTCAGCCAGGCGATCGGCGTGACCAAGCCCGTCGCCTGCGCAGCCGATGTCGGCCTCATCGCCTCGCTGTTCACCACCGCCTGCGACTGGAAGGTCGCCGATCTCGGCTGGATGTACACGCTGTTCTTCGTGCTGCTCGGCTCGTCCGCCGCGATCTGGGGCGGCTGGCTCGAGCGCGTCGGCCCGCGCAAGGCCGCCTTCGTCTCGACCCTGTGCTGGTGCGGCGGCCTCTTGATCTCGGCCTTCGGCGTCTACACCCACCAGCTCTGGCTGATGTGGCTCGGCTCCGGCGTGATCGGCGGCATCGGCCTCGGCCTCGGCTACATCTCGCCGGTCTCGACGCTGGTGAAATGGTTCCCGGACCGGCGCGGCATGGCGACCGGCATGGCGATCATGGGCTTCGGCGGCGGCGCCATGATCGGCTCGCCGCTCGCCGACATGCTGATGAACACGTTCAAGACCCCGGCCTCCGTCGGCGTCTGGCAGACCTTCGTCGTCATGGCGCTGATCTACTTCGTCTTCATGATGGCCGGCACTTTCGGCTACCGCATCCCGCCCTCGGGCTGGCGCCCGGATGGCTGGACCCCGCCGGCGACGCAGAACGCGATGATCACCTCCGGCCATGTCCATCTCAAGGACGCGCACAAGACACCGCAGTTCTGGCTGATCTGGGCCGTGCTGACGCTCAACGTCTCGGCTGGCATCGGCGTCATCGGCATGGCCTCGCCGATGCTGCAGGAGATCTTCGCGGGGTCGCTGATCGGCAAGCCCGAGATCGGCTTCGCCACCCTCGACGCCGAGCAGAAAAAGCAGATCGCCACGATCGCAGCCGCCTTCGTCGGCCTGCTCTCGCTGTTCAACATCATGGGTCGCTTCTTCTGGGCCTCGCTCTCGGACAAGCTCGGCCGCAAGCTGACCTACGCCACCTTCTTCGGGCTGGGCGTGCTGATGTACGGGCTTTCGCCCTGGGCGGCGCATGCCGGCTCGCTTGCGCTCTTCGTCGCCTTCTTCTGCATCATCCTGTCGATGTATGGCGGCGGCTTCGCGACGGTACCGGCCTATCTCGCCGACATGTTCGGCACCCAGTTCGTCGGCGCGATCCATGGCCGGCTGCTCACGGCATGGTCGACCGCCGGCATCATCGGCCCGGTGGTGGTGAACTATATCCGCGAAGCGCAGATCAATGCCGGCGTGCCGCGGGCGCAGGTCTATGACCGGACCATGTACATCCTCGCCGGCATGCTGGTGCTCGGCTTCATCTGCAACCTGCTCGTCCGCCCCGTCGCGGCCAAGTGGTTCATGAAGGATGCGGAGGTCGCGGCATTGCAGGCCAGGAGCGCGAGCGCCAACGCCACCGTCCAGTACGGTTCCTTCGGCATCGGCAAGGGCGGCTTCGACGGCACGGCGCTGCTCGCCTGGGCCGTGGTCGGCCTGCCGCTCGCCTGGGGCGTCTGGATCACGCTGAGCAAGTCGCTGGCGCTGTTCCGCTAAGCCGGAAAGGGCCGGACGCGCTTCACGGCGCGTCCGGCCCCCTTATGCATTCGATGGGGCTAGAGCATTTTCAAGCGAAGTGGATACCGGTTCGCGTGAAGAAAATGCGATAAGATAAAGAACTAGAGCAGTTCCGCGATCCGGAGAATCGCGGAACTGCTCTAGTGGTGCAGGATCTCGCCGAGGAAGGCGCGGGTGCGGGCATGCGCTGGGGCCCGGAAGAAGCTCTCGGGATCGTTCTCCTCGACGATGGCGCCGTCGGCCATGAAGATGACGCGGTCCGCCACCTGCCGGGCGAAGCCCATTTCATGGGTCACGCAGATCATGGTCATGCCGTCGCGCGCGAGCGAGACCATGGTGTCGAGCACTTCCTTGACCATCTCCGGATCGAGCGCCGAAGTAGGCTCGTCGAACAGCATCGCCTTCGGCTCCATGCACAGCGCCCGCGCGATCGCGACGCGCTGCTGCTGGCCGCCGGAGAGCTGCGCCGGGAATTTCGCCGCCTGGTCGCCGATGCGGACGCGCTCCAGATATTTGCGAGCCGTCGCTTCCGCCTCGGCGCGCGAGAGGCCGCGCACCCGCATCGGCGCGAGGATGCAGTTCTCCAGCACGGTCTTGTGCGGGAACAGGTTGAATTGCTGGAAAACCATGCCGACCTCGCGGCGCACCGCGTCGACCGCCTTCTGGCTGTCGTTCAGCCGATGGCCGGCGACGGTGATCTCGCCGCTCCTGATCGCCTCGAGGTGATTGATGCAGCGGATCAGCGTCGACTTGCCCGAGCCCGAGGGGCCGCAGAGCACGATCTTCTCGCCCTTGGTCACATTGAGATTGACGTCCTTGAGCGCGTGGAAGGGGCCATAGAACTTCTCGACATGCCGCATCTCGATCATCGGGGCGGCGGCGTTTTTGGTGCTGTTGGGCTCGATCACGGTCATCCCCTCATTTCGCCGTCGCGGCCGCCATCTTCTGCTCGAGCCGGCGGCCCCAGAGCGAGAGCGGCCAGCACAGGGCGAAATACATCGCCCCGACCACGCCGAAGACCAGCAACGGCTTGTAGATCTGGTTGGACACGATCGTGCCGGCCCGGGTCAGCTCGATGAAGCCGACGATCGCGGCGAGCGAAGTCCCCTTGAGCAGCTGCACGAGGAAGCCAACAGTCGCCGGCAGAGATAATTTGAAGGCCTGCGGCATGATCACGTCGAACATCCGGCTGCGGGCGGGGAGGCCAAGCGCATCGGCGGCCTCGCTCTGGCCGCGCGGCACGGCCTGGATCGCGCCACGCCAGATCTCGCCGAGGAAGGCCGAGGCATGCGCCGTCAGCGCCACTGAGACGGCAGCCCAGGCCGGCAGGTCGAAGCCGAGCAAGGGAAGCCCGAAATAGGCGACGAACAATTGCATCAGCAGCGGCGTGCCCTGGAACAGGCCGATCCAGCCGATCGCTGGGATCCGCAGCCAGGGCGAGTCCGAGACCCGCATCAGCGCGATGACGACGCCGAAGACGATGCCGCCGGCAAAGCCGATCGCGGCGAGCAGCAAGGTCCAGAGCAGGCCCTGCAGGAGATAGGTGAGTTCGAGGATGCCCATCCCGCCCTCCTCAACGCTGCGGATAGCTGAAGGCGCGGCGGCCGATCGCCGCGAGCAGCCACATCGTCACCAGCGAGATCACCAGATAGATGCCGGTCAGGGTGAAATAGACCTCGAAGCTGCGGAAGGTCTCCGCCTCGATGCGCTGGCCGACCGAGGTCAGTTCATAGGCGGAGATCGAGGTACAGATCGCCGTGGTCAGGGTCAGCAGGATGAACTGGCTCGACAGCGACGGGTAGATCGCCCGCAACGCCGGCTTCAGCACGATCAGCCGGAAGACCTCGTGCTTGTGCAGGCCGAGCGCCAGACCCGCCTCCGTCTGGCCCTTCGGCACGCTCTCGACGCCGCCGCGAATGATCTCGATCGCATAGGCGCCGCCATTGACCCCGAGCGCCAGGATGGCGGTCAGCGTCGGGTTGAGGCGGATGCCGGCGAGCGGCAGGGCGAAGAACAGGAAGAAGATCTGCACGAGAAACGGCGTGTTGCGCACGATCTCGATGAAGGCGTTGACCAGCAACGAAGGCAGCCGCAGCTGCATCCTGAGGATAACCACGCCGAGGATGCCGATGATCATCGCGAGCGCCATCCCCGAGAAGGCCAGGAACAGGGTTCCGAACGTGCCCAGGAGCAGCGATTGCCAGGCGCCGGTCACGACGCTGAAATCGAGTGTCATCGAACCTCCCCTGCGCGCTTCCTGTCTTCAGCCATCCCAGGCCGGTTCCCAGTCGAAGCGCGAATAGCGCTGGCCGCTGGCGAGCCCATGGATCGCCGCCATGTCGTCCGGCGACAGCTCGAAATCGAAGATGTCGAGATTGGCGCGCATGTTCTCCGGGCGGGCCGAGCGTGGGATCGCCCCGACCCCGTCCTGCTGGGTGAGCCAGCGCAGCGTCACCTGCCCGGCGCTCTTGCCGTATTTGTGTCCGAGCGCCTTGAGCACGTCGTTGTCGAAGACCTTGCCGCGCGCGATCGGCTGGTAGGCATTGAGCAGCATGCCGGCCCGCTGCATCCTAGCGAGCAGCTTCTGCTGCGACAGGAAGGGATGGTATTCGACCTGGTTGCAGAAGAGATCGGCCTTGTGCACGTCGAGCGCCTCGTCGAGCAGCGCGACCGTGAAATTGCTGACGCCGATCAGGCGAGTCCGGCCCCTGCTCTTTTCCTCGGCGAAAGCCGCCAGCGTCTCGCCGAGCGGGATGTCCTTTGCCGGCCAATGGACCAGCAGGAGATCGACCTGGTCGAGCCCGAGCCGCTCCAGGCTCTCGTCGACGCGGCGGTGGACCGTGTCGGGCTGAAGGTCGTTGAACCAGATCTTGGTGGTGACGAAGAGCTCGCTGCGCGCCACGCCGGAGGCGCGGATCGCCCGCCCGACCTCGACCTCGTTGCCATAGCGGATCGCGGTATCGATCTGCCGATAGCCGAGGTCGATCGCGGCGCGGATCGCCGCTTTGCCCACCGGCCCGGTCAGTTCGAAGGTGCCGAGCCCGAGAGCGGGGATTGCTTCGCCCTGGATCGTCTTGGTCATCGACGCCGTCATCGGGTCATCTCCGCCATGGCCCGCAGGGCGAGCCGGTAGCCATAGGCGCCGAGGCCGGCGATGACGGCGGTCGCCGTCTTCGAAACCAGCGAATGATGGTAGATCGCCTCGCGCTGGTGGATGTTCGAGATGTGCAGTTCGATCTTGGGCCGCTCGAACATCTTGAGCGCATCCAGGATCGCGATCGAGGTAAAGCTGTAGCCGGCCGGATTGATGATGATCCCGGCCGCCTTGATCCGGGCTGCGTGGATGGCCTCGATGATCTCGCCCTCGAAATTCGACTGGCGGAACTCGACGGCGAGGCCGAGCTCTGCCGCATCGGCCTCGCACCAGCCGCGGATCTCGTCCAGCGTCGTATGGCCGTAGATTTCCGGCTCGCGCTGCCCCAGCAGATTGAGGTTCGGCCCGTTCAGGATGAAGATCGTCCGCATTCCCGTCCTCCGCGACAGCGGTGAAGTTGGCGCGGCGGTAAGAACCGCCGCGCCCATGCCCGTCTTGGCGTGCAGGAGCCTGAGCCGCCCTTACTTGGTGACGGTGAAGGGCACGCCCTCGACCGAAGCCGGGAAGGTCGGCAGGGGCTGGGCCAGCCATTTCTGGCTGATCTTCTCGAGCCGGCCGTCGGCCGCGGCCTTGTCGATGACCGTGTTCAGCCAGGCATTGATCTCGGCATCGCCGAGCTTGGTGGTGATGCCCTGCCACTGCTCGTTGAAGACGAGCTTCTGCTCGAAATCATTGCCGGGCGAGGCCTTGTCGAGATTGATCTTGTAGGTGGTGTTGCCGCCGATCGCATCGACCTGCCCGGAGACGAGCGCCTGCATGGTCGAGCTGTCGTCGTCGAAGCGGCGGATGTTCGGGACATCGCCGAGCAGCGTGGTGATCGCCTTGTCCTGAGCGGCGCCGCGCGGCACGCCGATGCGCAGGTTGCGGGCGTCCTCGATCTTCTCGATCTTGTTCTTCTTGCTGGAGAGCAGGATGATCTTCAGGCCGGAATAAGGCTTGGAGAACTGCACCGCCTTGGCGCGGTCGGGATACATCCCCATCACCGCCATCTGCAGGTCGACCTTGTTGGTCAAGAGGTTCGGGATGCGGGCGGCGACCGCGTTCGGCACGAACTCGACCTTGACGCCGAGCTCCTCGCCGATCAGCCGGCCGACATCGACGTCATAGCCGATGTTCTGGCCGCTGGCGTCGATCGAGCCCCAGGGCGCCTGCTCGCCCATGACGCCGATGCGGATGACGCCGGCCTTCTTGATTTTCTCGAGCGCCTGCGCGTCAGCCTGGGATACGGTGCCGAAGAGACCGAGACCCGCGACCATCGCGAGCGCGGCACGGCGCGAAAACTTGCCCAACATGATTCCTCCTCCGGGTTGTTGTGTCGTCACCAGCTTTTGCCGTCGCGGTGGTTTTGTAGTGGCCGTTCCGGGCCCCGTTTTCGCGACGGCAATCTCTTCTATCGGCTTGCGCACTCTCCCCTGCGGCCCGCTCAGGCCGCCGGCGCGAGCGCACGGTAATGCGCCAGCGTCCGGGCGATGCCCTCGCGCAGCGATGTCTGCGGGATCGTCCCCAGAACCGCCTCGAACGGGGTCGGCGCGATTTCAGCTGCCATCGGCACCGTCGGCCCGTCGAAGCCGATCCGTGCCCCCGGCACGTCCGCCTCGATCGCCGCGATGACATCATAAACGTCTGCAGTTCCGCCGGTCAGCGAAAAGGCGTGCGCGCCCGTGATCGGCTTCGTCGCCGCCGCCGCGAAGGCCGCGGCGACATCACCGACGAAGATCAGGTCCTGCGCCCCGGAATAATCGATCGTGTAGGGCTGCCCGGCCGCCGCGGCGCGGCAGGCGAGCGTCGGGCCGGCGGTCAGGCCGATCTCGCGGCCCGGCCCGTAGACGATGGTCGGGCGCAGGCCGACGCTGGCGATGCCGTCGTCATGCCAATAGGCGCGGGCGCAGCCCTCGGTCGCCAGCTTGAAGGCGCCGTAATGGGTGATCGGCTCCGGCCTTGCGCCGTCATCCGGCCCGAAGACGGCGCCGCTGCTGGCATAAGCGACCTGCGCGATGCCGTTGGCCTTGGCTGCCGCGAAGACGTTGAGCGTCCCGATCAGATTGACTTGCGCGCCGAGGACTGGATCGGCCTTGCAGGCCGGCGTCAGCAGGGCGGCGAGATGGATGATGGAGGAGCAGTCGCGCGCCGCCTGCACCAGGGCCGCGCCATCGGTGATGTCGCCCTGGACCCATTCGGCCTGTTCGGCCAGCTCGCCGGCAATCTCGCGCAGCACGCGCCGATCGGTCGAGCGATCGAAGATCCTGACGGCATGGCCGTCCTGCGCCAGGCGCTTCAGGATCCAGCCGCCGAGGAAGCCGCCGCCACCGGTGACGAGGATGCGCTTCATGCCCGCACCTGCCGGTTCGCGTCCTGCATGTCCTCGCTGGTCAGGCTGAAGGCGGTCTCATAGAGGTCCACCACCGGCGCGGTCAGCGTAGCGGTCGCGATCGCGAGGCGCTCGATCTCCGACCGGGCCGCTTCAAGGCCGGCGCGCTGCGAACCTTCGACCAGGATCACAGCGTCAAAGGCCTTTTCTGCCATCGCGCTGCGCAATTCGGTCTCGCGGGTGCGCACGCCCGAAACCTCGGAGCGGGCGATACCGAGATGGACACAGGACACGCCGGGCAGCGCCAGGATCGCATCGACGAGCGCCTGCGCCGCCTGTCTCAACGTGGCTTCGGCGCCTGGATGCGCGAAATCGAAGCGGATGGTCGCCATGCTGCCGCCATCGCCATTGCCGGCACTCGCGACCCGCTCGCAGGCAACACGCAGGAAATTCTGGAAGCTCGGCGCCACCGCGGCCGTCCACGGCGTCGGATGGTTCAGCCGGGCGAGATAGCCGGGCGAGCGGAAGACCTCGAGATCATCGCCGGCATAAATCGTACCGAAGACATAGCGGCCGGCCTCCGGCGCATGCAGACGCTTGCCGGTCCGGAAGCCCGGCACGGAAAGGCGCTCCGGCATGTGCTCGCGGGTATGCCACTCGATATATTCGCCATGCTGACCCTCGGCGATGTCGTGCCAGATCGCCAGGAAGGCTGAACCTTTCAGTCCCATCTCGTCCGTCTCTCGAGCCTCCCGCCGCCAGCCAGCCTGTATCCGGCAGCTTGACAACGGGATCGTTTCCTCAACAACTAGCCCACTAGAATGTTAGTATGTTGGATGAGTCAAGCGGTTAATCGCTGGGACGATCCAACGGGGAGGAAGACATGCAGGCAGCGGAAACAGCCCGGGTCGCGATCGTGACCGGCGGAGCGGGCGGGTTGGGTTTTCCGATCGCCGAACGGCTCGCGGCCAAGGGACACAAGGTCGCGATCTGGGACATCGATGCCGGCCGCGCCGAGCAGGCGGCAGCGAAGCTGCCGAACGCCAGGGGCTACAAGGTCGACGTCACCGATGCCGCCGCGGTCACCACCGCCACCGAGAAGGTAGTGGCCGACCTCGGCCCGCTCGGCATCCTCGTCACCTGCGCCGGCCATAACGGCCCGCTCGCCCCGTTCGCGGAGTATCCGGCCGAGGGCTGGCGCTTCGTCATGTCGCTCAACCTCGACGCCGTCTTCCATTGCTGCCAGGCGGCGGTGCGCGAGATGCTGAAGACCGGCTATGGCCGCATCGTCAATCTCGCCTCGATCGCCGGCAAGGAGGGCAACCCGAACGCAGTCGCCTACTCCGCCTCGAAGGCCGGCGTGATCGGCCTGACCAAGTCGATCGGCAAGGAGCTGGCTACGACGCAGATCGTGGTGAACTGCGTGACGCCGGCGGCGATCGAGACCGAGATGCTCAACCAGCTGACGCCGGAGTTCAAAGCCTTCGTCACCGCCAAGATCCCGATGGGCCGGCTCGGCCGGGCGGAGGAGGTCGCGGCGCTGGTCGGCTGGCTCGCCTCGGAGGAGTGCTCGTTCTCGACGGGCGCGGTCTTCGATATTTCCGGCGGCCGCGCGACCTATTGAGGATTTCGCCGTGTATCAGACCTATCCCCTGTCGCTCGCCTTCCTGACCGTACAGGGCTGCCCGCCGGTCGAGCATGTACAGGCCGCCGCGGCGGCCGGATACGACGCTGCCGGCCTCAGGCTGATCGCGCCGCATGGCCTCGAGCTCGCTCACCCGATCGTCGGCGACAAGGCCCTGATCCGCGAAATCAGGAGCGTGGCCGCAGATCTCGGCATCAGCTTCCTCGACGGCGAGGTCTTCACTTTGCTGCCGCAGACCGATGTCGAAGCTTGGCTGCCGGTGATCGAGACCGCAGCCGAGTTCGGCATGAAGCTGATGCAGATCGCCTCGGAAGACCCCGAACAAGCGCGCGCGGCCGACAATCTCGGACGGATCGCCGATGTCGCCAACAGGCACGGCATCAAGATGGCAATCGAGTTCATGCGTTGGCGCGCGGCGGCGACGGTCGAGGGCGCCGCCGCGCTGGCGAGGGCGTCCGGCCGCGACAATGTCGGCATCCTCCTGGACACGCTGCACCTCTCGCGCTCGGGCGGTAGCCCGGCCAGCGTCGCGGCGCTGCCTGGGGAGCTCATGCTCTATCTCCAGCTCTGCGACGCGCCGGCCGCGCAGCCCGCCAGCGATGCCGACGCCATCGCCGAGGCGCGCGGCGCGAGGTTGCTGCCTGGCGAGGGCGATCTCTGGCTGAAGGAGCTGATGGCGCAGCTCCCGCGCGACATCTGGATCAGCGTCGAGACCCCGCATGCGAGCGTTGCGGGGCTGAGCTTTACGGAGAAGGCAAAGCGCGGGATGCAGGCGACGCGGGCGTTCCTCGATTCACTTGTGACGTGATCACTTGCAACTTGACAGAAAGCCGCCTGCCGGAAGACCGCTCTTCTGACTGACGCTACAAAGTTGCGGATACGGCTCGCTTCGTTCGATGCGAGCTTGGCGTCCGATTAAGGTCGAGGAGGTCCATCACAGTGGATTCAAGGCCACGAGGGCTGTTGACGGCGCGCGTCACCGAGCGATTGCGCCGGGCCATTCTCGACGGCGAGGTCGAGCTCGGCGACGCCTTGTCGGAGGACAAGCTCGCCTCCCGGTTCGGGGTCAGCCGCAGCCCGGTCCACGAGGCGCTGACGGCGCTGGAACAGGAGGGCCTGATCGATATCCGGCCGCAGCGCGGCAGTTTCGTCTTCCTGCCGACGCGGGAGGATATCGAGAGCCTCTGCGAATTCCGCCGCATGATCGAGACCGAGGCGCTGAGCCTGGCCATGGTCCGCAAGCGAAGCGACACCCTCGCCGCCATGACGGCCGCCGCCCGCAGGATGCAGGAGGCGATCCTGGCCAACGATCATTCCGGCAGTGCCAATGCCGACACCGATTTTCACAAGGCTCTGATCGAGAACAGCGGTAACAGCTATCTGATCGATGCCTATCGGCTGGTGTCGGGGAAGGTGGCAGCGATTCGTTCGCATAATTCCACCGGCACGATCCGTAACGAGGCCAGCGCGGAGCACTTTGCGATCATCGACAAGCTCGAAAGAAGCGACCTTCCCGGAGCCATCGAGGCGATCTCGACTCATATCCTGAAGATGACGGAGCGTTACGCAATCACGGTGCCGGCCGGCCGCGCGACGGGCAGCCGAGCCTCCCGCAGCTCCTCGCTCGACCAGTTCAGCCCGTTGCTGGATTGAGCTGCCGACCGACGTCTCAGCGCTGCCAGGGCATCAGCCGGCGCTGCAGCCATTGCAGGCCGTAGGTCAGCAGCACGCCGAGCGCCATCACCACGACGAGGCCGGCATACATCTTCTCGGGGTTGAGCACCTCCCAATAGTAGAAGGTGATGTAGCCGACGCCTTGCTTGGCCCGCACGAACTCGACCGAGATGATCACGATCATCGCGGTGCCGAGCGCGATGCGCAGGCCGGCGAAGATCACCGGCATGGCGCCGGGCAGGATGACATGGCGCAGCATCGACCAGCCGCGCGCGCCGTAATTGCGCCCGGCCATCAGGTAGACGTTGTCGATGCCGCGGACGCCGGCCATCGTGTTGATCGCCATCAGGATGAAGACCGCGAGCGCGACCACGACGATCTTCGGGGCTTCGCCGAAGGGATCGGCGAACATCAGCATCACGATCGGGAAGATCGCGATCTTGGGCAGGACATAGATCGCCGACAGCGTCGTATCGAGCATCAGGCGCACCGTCTGGTTCATGCCCATGACGACGCCGAGCAGCACGCCCGGCACCGCGCCGAGGAGGAAGCCGCCGAGCACCCGCCCGATCGTCGCCAGGAGATGGCTCTCCGACAGCAGCTTCCAGACCCCGGCCATGCCGTCCGCAGCGTAGACCTCGGGGATCAGCCAGGGCCGGCCGAGGAGGCTGGTGCCGGAGAAGCGGTCATAGCGCACCGTCAGGTCCCAGAGCCCGGCTGCAATGCGCGAGGGCTGCGGGAACCAGGTGGTGTTGAGCAAGCCGTAATCGCCAGCGAGCTGCCAGGTCAGCAGCACCAGCGCCGGAAAGCCGAAGGCGAGCGTGCGCTCATAGATGCCCCTGCCCCGCACCGGCACGAGCCGGCCGGCACGCTCGCCGATCAGCACCAGCAGGATGAAGCTGAGCCCGATCGCCGGCCAGGCGAAGTCGCGCCACAGGCCGAGGACGGCGAGCAGCACATGCGCCGCCAGCCCGCCGGCGACGAGCAGGACGAGGGCGCGCTTGTCGTCGCTGCCGCCCATCGCGTGAGGCGCGGTGTCCCGGCTCGTCTCGGTCTCATTGGCGGAGGTGATGGTCATGGCCGCGCCTCCATCGCCCGCGTCACCTCGGCGCTGAGCTTCTCCCAGATTGCGGCGCGATATTCGGCAAAGCGCGGCAGGTTCGTGGTCGCGATGCTGCGCGGGCGCGGCAGATCGATCTTGAAGGTCGCAAGATGCCTGCCTGGCTGGGCGCTCATCAGGATGACACGGTCGCCGAGCAGCACGGCCTCATCGAGGCTATGGGTGATGTAGAGCACGGTCTTGCGCGTCTCCTCCCAGATCCGCAGCAACTCCTCCTGGATGACGACGCGGGTCTGGGCGTCGAGCGCGCCCAGCGGCTCGTCCATCAGCAGCACCTCGGGATCGTTGGCGAGCGCCCTGACAATGCTGACGCGCTGCTTCATCCCGCCCGAGATCTGGTGCGGGTAATAATCGGCGAACTTGGAGAGGCCGACGCGGTCAAGCCAGAAGCGGGCGGTGTCGAGCCTTTGCTTGCGGCCGATACCGCGCATCTGCAGGCCGAAGGCGACGTTGTCGGCGAGCGTCTTCCAGGGGAAGATCGCATATTCCTGGAAGACGACGCTGTTCAGCGGCTTACCCGCATCCGCGCCAGGCCGGATCTCGATCGCGCCCTGCGAGATCGATTCCAGCCCGGCGACCATGCGCAGGAAAGTCGACTTGCCGCAGCCGGACGGGCCTACGATGCAGACGAATTCGCCATCGGCAACGTCGAGCGAGAAATCCTCCAGCGCGACCATGACCCCGTCGACTGTGGGATAATGCTTGCTGACGTTGCGCGCGCCGATCTTCGGCGCGGCCACGGCCGGCATGGCCATCGTCATCACCACGTGGCCCTCCGGGCTGCTGGCCAGCGACTCCTCACTTGGCGGAAGCAGCCTTGCCGAGCGTCTCGATCGCCTTGCCGACGAAGCGCTCGTCGACGACCTTGGCCATGTCGAGCGGCTTCTCGTATTCGGTGCGGCCATTCTCGCGATGGACGCGCTCGATATCGGCGAGGCCAGAGGTCGGGATCGCCATGTTCGGATCGAAGACGATGGCGCCGCCGCCCTTGATCGCCTCTGCCGTCGATGGCGTGAACTTGAGATAGGCGTCCATATTGGCCTGCGAGAGATAATCGGCGCCCTGCATCAGCCGGGCCGCCTCGGCCATCGCCAGCACGAAACGCTCGGCCACTTCCGGCCGCTCCTTGAGGAACTTGCCGGAAGCGACGAAGGCGACCGTCATCAGCCCGGGCGTGATGTCCTGCACCAGGAGCTTGCCGGTGCCAGCCTTGAGGATCTGGTCGGAATAGGGCGAGGAGGTCAGCACCGCATCGACCGATTTGCCCTCCATCGCCGCCGGCATGTCGGCATTGCCGACATTGAGCAACTGCACGTCGCGCAGGCTGAGCTTGGCGCTCTCCAGCGCCTTGCTGACGAAATATTCGCCGCCGCTGCCCGGCCCGCCGGCCGCAGCGATGCGCTTGCCCTTGAGGTCGGCGACGGTCTTGACCGCGCCGCTCTCGATCAAGTCCTTGCGGACGATCAGCTTGGTCGGCCCATCCGTCATCGGGTCGAGCGCGCCGGGCGCGATCACCCGGATGTCCAGCCCGCGATTCCAGGCCGACCAGAGCGAGGCGACGATCGCGATGCCGCCGACATCGACCGAGCCCTTGTCGAGGAAGGCGATCGCCTCGGTGCCTGACTTGACGCTGTCGAGCTTGACGTCGAGCCCGTACTTTTTGAATAGCCCGCGCGCCTCCGCGACATAGGCGGTGGCGAACTTTGTGATCGGTACATAGGCGACGCGCACCGCCTGCGGCGGATCGAGCGGCTTCAATGCCGGCGCCTGCGCCAAGGCGGACGAGATCCCGGCAAGGCCGAGGAACAGGGCGGCACAGGCGCTGCGCCAGCGGGCAAATCCAAACGACATCCTCAGTTCCTCCCTTGGCGGCGGCTTGGCACCGCTTTCCCGTTCGTCTCCGGCAAGCTTCTTCGGCCTGCTCATGAGCTCTCGTCAACCGCGCGACGGCGCATGCTCATCCATCCGCCATGGCGGGGGCCTCGCTGAGATAGGCGCCCTGCACCTTCAGCGCGGCCCTGAGATCGGCGATCGGCACCTCGCTCGGCGCCAGCGACCGGTCGGCAGCGATCGCCGCGGCGATGCCGGCGGCCTGGCCGGTCAGCCAGCATTGCGGGATCTCGCGCATGAAGGAATGGCTGGTCGCATCGCAGGAGAGATGCCGGCCGGGCGCCAGCAAACCGTCGATCTCGCGCGGCACGATCGCGCCATAGGGCACCGAGACGTTCGGGAATTTCGGCGCGAGCGAGGGCGAGACGCCGATCTCGTCGGGCGCCACGACACCGTTCCAGTCCTCGCGGGTCAGCTTGCCGCACCCGGCCAGGCGCCGGCCATGCCGCACGCCGAGCTGCGAGCCCGACAGCATGATGAAGGCGTCGGAGAAGCCCGGCGCATGGGCGCGGTAGAAGGCAAGATGCTCCAGCATCAGCCGGTGGCTCCTGATCTCGACCTCGGAGAGGTCCTCGACCTTGAGCGCCGAATAGCCGGCGAAGCGCGGCCCCATGAACACGGCGATATCGTCGCGCCAGGACACCGAAGGCTTGTCGAAGAAGCCCAGCGCCTCGCGCCCTCGCGCCATGAACTGCGTGAACTGCTCCGGCGTCTGCGCCCTGAAGCGCAGGAAGGCCTGCATGTCGACGCCGCCGAACAGCCAGGAGGTGTTCATGCAGCCATGAATGTCGCGGGTGTCGACCTCGGTGTCATAGGCCGAGCCCGCGCCGGCATAGAGATCGCCGTCGCCGGTGGCATCGACCGTCACCCGGGCGAGGATGGCGCGCCGTCCCTCCTTGCTCTCGAAGACGCAGCCGGCGACGCGGCGCCCCTCCATGATCGGGCTCGCCCCCCAGCCGTGGAAGATCGGATGGACGCCGGCCTCCAGGACCATGGCGAGCGATTCCGCCTTGAGCCATTCCGGATCGAGCGTCGGCGCATGGGTCACGGTGCCGTTGAAGGCGGCATTGCGCTGGCCCCAATAGGCGACGCGCTGCGGATCATGCGAGCCCCACTCCGCCGGCTCAGGGCCAGCGATCTTGTCGCGGGTCAGGCGCGACAGCAGTTCCTCGGCGAAGCCGCGGATGACGTGCCGCCCCTGCCAGTCGCTCATCCGGTCGATCCAGATGACGAGACCGCCGGTCGAGAGCCCGCCGAGGTGGTTGTAGCGTTCGAGCAGCACGACATCGGCACCGAGCCGCGCCGCGGCGACGGCGGCCGCCGTGCCGGCCGGCCCGCCGCCGACGACCAGGACGTCGCATTCGGTATGGACAGGCAGCGTGCGTGCCGGCTCCGCGACCGTCCGGTCCGATGGGCGGCGGCGCTCGAATTTCTGCGTGTCGAAGGTCTCGGAGCGGAAGAACAGCCGTCCTCCCTCGCCTTCCATCGATCCCATGATGCGTTTCCCTGGCGGCTCGTGGCCGAGCGTCTTCGCGATTTGGTGCGCGGCGCCCGGCAGCAGCCTCATGGCAATGAGGATAAGGTTGCCGTCACGCCGCGTTCAAATGAATTTGCGATGGGTGCCGTGCGCTCAGTCTGCATCGCGACCGCCGAGTTCGGCAGCGTTCGGTAACGCTCCCTCGAAGCGCCAGCCTTGCGCCACCAGCCGCGCGACGCCATCGAGCAGCCCGGCGAGTGGTGCCTCCGACAGGATCTCCAGCGCCACCGGCCCGGCATAGCCCTGACGCTCCAGTTCGTGCCTGATCGCGGAAAAATCGATGGCGCCGCTGCCGATCAGGTCGTGCCGCCATTGGCCCGCCGGACTGTCGGAGAGGTGGACGATGCCGATGCGGCCGGCGAGCAGGCGCAGGCCCTGCGCCGGGTCTTCGCCGATCGCAAAGCCGTTCGCGACGTCATAGATCACCTTGATGTCGTCATAGCCCTCCTCGTCGAGGAAGCGCGCGATCGTCGCGGCACTGTCGAGCAGCCCCTGCGGATGATTCTCCAGGATGACGCCGACTCCGGCCCGGCGCGCGGCCTCCACCACCTGCCGGAAGGCCGGCCGGAAGCTCTGCATCAGACTGTCATTGGCCTTGGCGAGCAGCGCGTGACGGCGGCCGGAACCGACGCAGACATGACGGGCTCCCAGCTCGGCACAGCGCAGCGCCAGCCTGCGATAGGCCTCGACCGAGAAGGCGACGACCTCGGGGGCGGCGCTGGCGAGATTGATGTCGCTGCTGGCGAGGTCCGCGGCCAGCAGTTCAAGATCGTGGTCGGCGACAAGCCGGCGCAATGCTGCGGTCCGGACCTTGTCTTCCCGCCATGGATCGAAATGCGGCGGCGTCGCCATCAGCTGGATCCGGCGGAAGCCGGCGCGAGCCAGCGCCGCGACCGCAGCCTCCGCCTCCTCCTGCCAGACGAAACCGAAGGTGTGGGCCGCCAGCTGCATTCTCTCGCTTGTCCCTGTGAAGCCTGGCCTCAGCCGAAGAAGGGTCCCCGCGGCTGATGCGAGACCAGCGTCGGGCTCGCCCCCAGCGCCAGCGACAGTTCGCGCGCGGCGCTGAGCAGCATCGGCGAGAAGGTCAGCATCTTCTCCTCGGTCAGGCGGATATGCGGCCCGGCGATCACCAGCGCGCCGATGACCTCGCCGCTCTGGGCGCTGCGGATCGGCGCCGCCGTCGCGCTCATCCAGGGCGAATAGGTCTGGCTCACCATGCTGAAGCCGCGCTTGCGCGCCTGGCGCAGATATTTGAGGAGAGCAGCCGGCGTCTGCGGCGCCTTCGGGCCGAATTCCTCGCGCGAGCCGTAGCCCTGGCGTTCGACGATCGCGAGCGCCTCCTCCTCCGGCAGGCAGGAGAGCCAGGCATGGCCGCTGGCCGAACAGGAGAGCCGGCCCGACTGGCCCATATCGGGGTCGTAGCGCAGCCCGAAGGGCGAGCCCTGCGATTTCGCCACCCAGATCAGCTCGCGCCCGTCGATCAAGGCGAGGCGGACCAGCTCGGCCGTCTCGCGCGCCAGCTGGTCGAGCACGGGCTGGGCGAGATCGGTGATGCCGCTGCCGGCCAGGAAGCTGAAGGCGAGCGAGGCGATCTTGGCCGTGAGCTGGTACATGCCGTGATGGCGTTCCTGCCGGACATAGCCGCGCTCGACCAGGCTGGTCAGCACGCGATGCGTCGCGCTGCGCGGAATGCTCAGCCGCTCGGCGATCTCGTAGAGCGGCAGCCCGTGCGCATGAGCGGCCAGGAGCTCGATCACCCCCAGCGTCCGTTCGAGCAGCCCGCTCGGGGCCTGATCGGCCTCGGCCTCTTCCGTGTCAGCGACGAGCTTCTTCGCCATGGCCCTATCCATAATGGAGTTCCTGGCGTTGTCTCTGGCGTGCCGCTTCATGGACGGCAAGTGTGGCCCGCAAGGTGCGGGTCGCATCAGCGGCGTCGATCAGCGGCCTGGCGCCATCGCGCACGACATCGCGCAGGTGCCTGAGCTGGCGCAGATAGGGACTTTCGCGCGTTACAGGCAGCGCCTGCCGTGAGATCGGCGCGAACCAGCTCTTCTCGCCATCATAGCGCCAGAGGTCGAGCCCGGGCAGCGTCAGCGAGCCTTCCGTCCCCGAGAGGAAATGCGAGGTCACCGGCGCGGGCTGCGCCGGATAATTGGGCAATTCGCCGGAGGACAAGTCCCAGCTCCACGGCGCAACGGCGGTGTCGGACAGGCTGACCGTGACCAGCGCCCCATTCGCAAGCTCGAGCAGCACCGCCGCGGTGTCCTCGACCGGCAGGCCGCGGATGCGGTCGGAGGTGACGGCCTGCACCGCGACGATCTCACCGCAGATGAAGCGGATCAGGTCGATCTCGTGGATCAGGTTGATCAGCACCGGCCCGCCGCCGGGCTCGCGCCGCCAGGCCAGATCGAAATAGGCGTCGTGCTTGTAGAAGGTGTAGAGCACGGTGGCCGTGGTCAGCCGCCCGAGACCGCCGCCTTGCACCGTTTCGCGCGCCGTGGCGATGATCGGATTGTAGCGGCGGTGATGGCCGACGAGGACCGGCACGCCGGCGCGCGCCGAGGCCGCCGCGAGTTCCTCGCCCTCTGCCACCGTCACCGCGACCGGCTTCTCGATCAGTGCCGGAATCCCATGTGCGATCGCATCGAGCCCGATCGGCAGATGGGTCTGGTTCGGCGTCGCCACGATTAGCGCCTCGACGCCACCCGCCGCGATCAGGGCGTGATGGTCCGGGAACCAGCGCAAACCGCGCTCTTCGCAAAAGGTCCGGCCGACCTCGGTGGGGTCAGCCACCCCGGCGACCACCGCGAAATCCGTCCCCGCGATCACGTCCGCATGCAGCCGGCCGATCGCTCCGGCCCCGACGATCCCGACTGAAAATGGCGCCATGGGCCTGCCTCCTGCATTGCCCCTCCTTATCCCGCCGGCGAGGACTTTGGTCAAGGAAAATGGAATAAGATTCCATTTTTAAAAATAAGACTGGAATTCTATTCCATTCATGCTAGAGGATCGCCGCCGTCTCCGCAGCGCGGAGCCAGCCAATCGGAGCCAGACAAGGCTTCCGGGGAACGCCAACGCAGGGAGGGACGTCGTGACCGACGCAGACAAGCCGCAGCGGATTTCCACCATCAGGCGCCGGAGCCTTCTCCTCGGCGCCGGCTCACTCGGCGCGAGCGGGCTCGTCTCGGCCAGGCTCGGCATGCCCTATATCGGCAACGCCGCCGCGGCCGAGCCGATCAAGATCGGCATGCTCTGGGCCAAGACCGGCAGCATCGTCGACCAGTCGGAATATCTCGCCCAAGGCGGAATGCTGGCGCTGGAGCAGCGCAACAACAGCCTGCTCGGCCGTCCTGCCGAGATCGTCTGGCTCGACGAGCCGAACCCGCAGGGCGCCCAGCAGAATGCCGAGCGCCTCGTCGGCGAGCACAAGGTCGTCGGCATGGTCGGCGGCGCGCTGAGCTCCTTCGCGCTCGGCATCTCGGCCGTGGCGAAGAAGGCCAAGATCCCTTACATCGCCGCCAACGCCGCCACCGGCGACCTCACCGGCAAATCCTGCAACAAGTACACTTTCCGCCTGCAGCCGCCGGTCGAGGTGCATGTCCGCGCGCTCGCGCCCTATTGCGGCGAGATCGGCAAGAAGTGGTATCTGCTGACGGCCGCCTACGCCTTCGGCCAGGACATCAAGAAGGCCTTCGAGGCCTATGCCAAGGCGAATGGCATCACCATCGTCGGCGCCGACGAGGTCCCGGTCGGCACGCCCGACTACAGCTCCTTCATCCTGAAGATCCGTGCCGCCAAGCCCGACGTCGTCATCGGCGGCGTCGCGGCGAGCGACCTCACCACCTTCCTGAAGCAGTGGAACGAACTCGGCATGCGCGGGCGCATCCCCTTCGCCGAGATCTCGGTGGGGAACACCGATCTCTGGGGCGTTGGGCCGGAGGCTGCCGACGGGCTCTACACCCTGACCTGGTACTACAAGAACCCGAACAACCCGCCGGAAGAGCAGGCGATGGCGGCAGCCTATGAGAAGAAATACAACCGCCCCGCCGCCGACAAGGCGTGGATGGGCTGGTTCGGCATGAAGAGCCTGCTCGACGCGATCGAGGCCGCCAAATCGACCGAGCCGGCAGCGATCGTCGCAGCGCTCGAGAAATGGCAGGTCAAGCGCGGCGACCTCGACGTCCACTATCGCGACTTCGACCACCAGATGGTCAACCGCCTGCTGATCGCCGGCATCAAGCCGAAGATCACCGACAAATGGGACTATTTCGACATCAAGGCCGAGCTGCCGAAGACGCAAGGCGACATCGACAAGGCCTTCGGCTCGCAGGCCGAGAGCGCCTGCAAGATGGACGCGCTCTGACGCTCCGCCCAGCCGGGTGAGGGAGCGGCCGGACCAAGGCCGGCCACTCCTTCCCCCCCTTTCGTCGCGCCCGTTCGAGGAGCGCCTGCCATGCTCGATATGATCCTGTCCCAGGCCGTGAACGGCCTGGTGTTGGGCTTCCTCTATGTCCTGATCGCCGTCGGCCTCTCGATCATCTTCGGGCTGCTCGGCATCGTGAACTTCGCCCATGGCGCCTTCTTCGCGCTCGGTGCCTATGTCGCTTTGGTGCTGGCACGCGAATTCGGCTGGTGGGCGGCGCTGCTCGCGCCCTTCGTCACCGGCGCGCTCGGCATGCTGGTCGAGATCGTGCTGATCCGCCATCTCTACGGCAAGGAGCCGCTGCTCGGCCTGATCCTGACCTTCGCGCTGGCGCTGCTGTTCGAAGCGGTGCTGCGCATGATCTTCGGCGGTGCGCCGCTGCCGTTCAGCGCCCCGCGCTTCCTCTCCGGCTTCGTCGAATACGGGCCGATCCTCCTGACCAAGTACCGGATGTTCGTTCTGCTGGTGACGGTCGCCGCTCTCGTCGCCTTCTGGGCCTTCCTGACCTACACGCCCTTCGGCCGGATCATCCGGGCCGGCTCGCGCGATGCCGAGATGGTCGGCCTGCTCGGCATCAACCTGCCGGTGGTATTCAGCTTCGTCTTCGGCATCGGCTGCCTGCTCGCCGGGTTGGCTGGACTGCTCGCAGCCCCCCTATGGACAGTGACGCCGACGATGGCGGCGAGCGCGATCATGCCGGCCTTCGTCATCGTCACCATCGGTGGGCTCGGCTCCTATGCCGGCGCGATCGTCGCCGGGCTGCTCGTCGGCGTCACCATCGCCATGACCATCCAGTTCCAGCCGGAATGGGCGGGGGCGGCGATGTATGTGCTGATGGCGGCGATCCTGCTCGTGCGTCCCCGTGGCCTCTTCGGTGAAAAATGGGAGCGCTTCGAATGAATCTCCGCAGCTTTCTTGCGCATCCCGCCTTCTGGGCCGGCCTCGTCCTGTCCGGCCTGACGCTGCTCTGGCTTGGCCTCGGCGCGCCGATCGGCCTGATCACCCAGATCGCGATCTATACGCTCTACGGCATGGGCGTGAACCTGCTCGTCGGCTACACCGGGCTCGTCCCGTTCGGCGCCTCGGTGTTCTTCGGCTGCGCCAGCTATGCCGCCGCCTTCTTCGTGCTCGGGCGGATCAGCAACGATGTCTTCGGCATCATGCTCGCCGTGCTGTTCTCGCTGGCGCTCGCGTTCGGGCTCGGGGCACTGATCCTGCGCCGCAAGGGCCTCTATTTCTCGCTGCTCACCCTGGCCTGCTCGCAGATCGCCTTCGAGATCGCCTTCAAATGGACGGCCGTCACCGGCGGCGAGAACGGGCTGCAGGGCGTCGCCCGCATCAGCTTTCCGAGCGACCTTTCCTTCCATCTCTTCGTGCTGGCCGCGGTCGTCGCCGGCATCTGCCTGCTCTGGCGGCTGGTGCATTCGCCCTTCGGCCGGGCGCTTCAGGCGGTGCGCGACAATGAGCAGCGCGCCCGCAGCCTCGGCTTCAACGTCTATCTGCTCCGGCTCGGCTCCTTCGTCGTCATGGCTGGCTTCGTCGGCTTTTCCGGCGCGCTGCTGACCTTCCTGCTGCAGGGCGTCTACGCCAACAATCTGAGCTGGCAGCATGCGGGCGACGCGCTGCTGATGACGGTGCTCGGCGGCGTCCACCATTTCCTCGGCCCGCTCTGGGGCGCGATTACTTTCATCATCCTGGAGAACCGGCTCTCGGCGATCACCGAGAACTGGTGGTTGATCTTCGCGCCGGTCCTGATCCTGTTCGCGCTGCTCTCGCCGGAGGGCATCCAGGGCCTGGCCCAGCGCCTCCTGGGCAAGCAGCGCTGGACCCTGACCCGCAACAGCATCCCGCCGCGGCCGGCGCTGATCGAACCCTATGTCAGCGCCGCCCAGGCGATGGATCCGGACAAGCCGATCCTGGAGACGCGCAAGCTCTCCAAGCAGTTCGGCAGCCTCGTGACGGCCAAGGAGATCGACCTTCAGGTCAAGCCCTTCGTGCTGCACTCGATCATCGGCCCCAACGGCGCCGGCAAGACCACCTTCTACAACATGCTGACCGGCGTGCTGCCACCCACGAGCGGCCAGGTCTTCTTCGAGGGCAACGAGGTCACCCGCCTGCCGATGCATGCCCGCGCCCGGCTCGGCATGGGCCGCTCCTTCCAGATCCTCTCGATCTTCCCGAACCTCAGCGTGTTCGAGAATGTCCGCATCGCCGTGCAGGCCCAGCGGATTGGCGCGCGCGGCCTGCTGCGCGACGCCCATGCCGACGACGCGATCAACGCCCGGACCTGGTCGATCCTCGACGCCGTCGGCCTCGTCGAGCAGGCGGCCGAGCTCGCCCAGGACCTGCCGCATGGCGCCAAGCGCCTGCTCGAGATCGGCGTCACCCTGGCGATCGAGGCCAAGCTGCTGCTGCTCGACGAGCCGCTGGCGGGCCTCGCCGAGGCCGACCGCATCGTCGTCGCCGACCTCATCCGCAAGCTCGCCCAGCGCCACGCCGTGCTGCTGATCGAGCACGACATCGACCGGGTCCTGGCGATCTCCGACCGCATCTCCGTGCTGCACCAGGGCAGGATGATCGCCGACGGCAAGCCGGCCGAGGTCGCGCGCAATCCCGAGGTCATCGCCGCCTATCTCGGCGCCGCCAAGGATGGCGAGCGGGCGTCTGCTCCGGCCGTGGCGCGGCGCGCGGGCGGAGAGAGCCCGGTCCTGCTCGACGCCAGGGGCATCGCCGTCGGCTATGGCGGCAGCACCGTGCTCTCCGGCGTCGACCTTACGATCCGCGAGGGCGAGGCGGTGGCGCTGCTCGGCCGCAACGGCGTCGGCAAGACCACGACCTTGCGCGCGCTGACCGGCAGCCTGCCGCTCGACGCCGGCTCGATCAGCTTCGCCGGCTCCGACCTGCGCAAGCTCCGGCCCTTCGAGATTAACCGGCTCGGCATCTCGCTGGTGCCGGAGGGGCGCCGGCTCTTCCCCAACCTCACCGTCACCGAGAACCTGCTCCTGGCGCAGCGGCCGGGCGGCATCACGCTGGACGAGGCCTTCGTTTTGTTCCCGCGCCTCAGGACGCGGCAGGCCGCCAAGGCGGAGAACCTCTCCGGCGGCGAGCGCCAGATGGTCGCGATCGCCCGCGCCCTGATGGTGCCGAGCAAGCTCGTTCTGCTCGACGAGCCCTTCGAGGGGCTGGCCCCGGCCGTGGTCAACGAAGTCATGGAAGCGCTGGTGAAGCTGCGCGGCCGCGTCGCCATGGTCATCGTCGAGCACCATGCCGAGCTCGTGCTGCCGATCGTCGACCGCGCCTATGTGCTGGTCAACGGCCAGGTCGCCTTCGCCGGCGACGCCGCCCAGCTGGAGCATGACGAAGCCTTGCAGGCGCGCCTTCTCGGCGTCGTCGAAACCCAGGACACTCGCGCGGCCTAGAGCATTTTCGAGCGAAGTGGACACCGGTTCGCGTGAAGAAAATGCGCCAAACATGAACTGCTGCTGCCGGAGGATATGACCATGAGCATCACCATCACCGGCGCGACGCGCCTCAATGTCATCGTCGGCGAGCCGATCGCGCAGGTGAAGTCGCCGGCCGGCATGACCGCCGCCTTCGCCGCGCGCGGCCACGATGGCCTCGTCGCGCCGGTGCGCGTCGCGCCCGAGCATCTCGATGCCTTCCTGAGCGCGCTCGACCATGTGCCCAATTGCGACGGCATCATCGTCACCGTGCCCCACAAATTCGCCTGCCACCGCCATTGCGCCAGCGCAACCGAGCGCGGCGACTTCCTCGGCACCGTCAACATCATGCGCCGGCGCAAGGACGGCGCCTGGCATGGCGACATCGTCGACGGGCTCGGCTTCGTCGGGGCGGTCAAGGCCAATGGCGGCGAGTCCGCCGGCAAGCGCGCTCTGCTGGTCGGCGCGGGCGGCGCCGGCTCGGCGATCGCGCTCGCCCTCGTCGATGCCGGCGTGCGCGAGCTCGCCATCCACGATGCGGACGCCGAGCGCCGCGACCGGCTGATCGCCCGCCTCGACGGCCGCAACGGCACGAAGGTCACCGCCGGCTCGGCCGACCCGACCGGTTTCGAGTTCGTCGCCAATGCCTCTCCGGCCGGCATGAAGCCCGGTGACCCGCTGCCGATCGAGGTCGACAAGCTCGCGCCCGAAACCTTCGTCGGCTGCGTCATCACCGTTCCCGTGGTCTCGCCGCTGATCGAGGCCGCCCGCAAACGCGGCTGCAAGACCTCTACAGGTAGCGACATGTACCAGGCGCTGCAGAGCGCAATGGTCGATTTCCTGCTCGCCGGCGAACGCATCGGCTGAGGTTCCCAGATGTTCACGACACTGGCGGCCCTGCCGGAACAGACTTCCTATGACGTCATCGTCGCCGGCTCCGGCGCCGCCGGGCTGGCGGCGGCCGTCTTCGCCGCGATCGAGGGCCGCTCAGTGCTGGTCGTCGAGCGCACCGACCATGTCGGCGGCACCAGCGCCCTATCCGCCGCCACGACCTGGGTGCCAAATTCGCTCCATGCCGAGAAGGTCGCGACCGGCGATTCATTCGAAAAGGCAGCCCGCTTCCTCGACGGCGTTGTCGGCAATCATTCCTCGGCTCGACTGCGCGAGGCTTTCCTGCGCGCGGGACCGCAGGCGATCGCCACGCTGGAGCAGCGTACGGCGGTTCACTTCCGCCCCTACGCCACCCATCCCGACTATGAATCGGATGTCGAAGGCTCGACCCTGCGCGGGCGCGCCCTTGAACCCATTCCCTTCGACGGCCGCCAGCTCGGCGCCGATCTCCAGCGCATCCGCCCGCCGATCCCCGAATTCACCTTGTTCGGCGGCATGATGATCGACCGCACCGATATCGGCCACCTGCTCAAACTCCGGGCGTCCTGGGCCTCCTTCAAGCACGCAGCCGCTATCCTCGGCCGCTACGGGCTTGACCGCCTCCGCGGCAAGCGCGGCACGCGCCTCGTCATGGGCAACGCGCTGATCGGCAGCCTGCTGCTGACCCTGAGGCAGCATGGCGGCACCGTCCTGCTCAACGCTACGATCACCGATTTACCGAGCGGGCCTGACGGTGTCACCGGTATCGTCGTCGAGCAGGGCGGCGTGACGCGTGCGATCGCAGCCGGCCTCGGCGTCGTGCTCGCGGCCGGCGGCTTCAACCGCCATCCGCAGCGCCGCAGCACCATGCTCCATAGCCCGACGCCCGCGTTCAGCCCCGCCGCTCCCGGCCATACAGGCGCGATTCAGGATCTCGCGCTGAAACTCGGCGCGCGCTTCGGCGAGGGCAGCCGCGACAACGCCTATTGGGCGCCGGTCTCGACGCGGACGAGGGCGGACGGCAGCACCGCCGTCTTCCCGCATTTCGTGCTCGACCGCAGCAAGCCGGGCACCGTCTGCGTCGATCAGACCGGCCGGCGCTTCGTCAACGAATCCACCTCCTACCACCTGTTCAGCCGCGCCATGTTCGAGGCGAACCAGACGCGCCCGACCATTCCCTGCTGGATCATCACCGACGCCAAGGGCCTGCACCGCTACGGACTCGGCATGGTCAGGATGGGCACGCGTGACCTCAGGCCCTTCCTCGCCGACGGCTATCTCGTCGAAGGTGCGAGCGTGGCGGAACTCGCCGGCAAGCTCTCGATCGATCCTGCGACGCTCGCGCAGACCATCGCGCAGATGAACGACTATGCCCGCATTGGCGTCGATCCGGAGTTCGGCCGCGGCACCACCGACTATCACCGCATCAACGGCGATGCCTCGCGCAGCCTGCCCAATCCGACGCTCGGTCCGATCGCGACCGCGCCCTTCTACGCGGTCAAGCTGACGCCCGGCGATATCGGCGCCGCGACCGGGCTGGTCATCGACGAGAACGCACAGGTGCTCGGCGAAGGCGACCGGCCGATTGGCGGGCTCTACGCCTGCGGGAACGAGGCGCAGTCGATCATGGGCGGGACCTATCCGGGCCCCGGCATCACCATCGGCCCGGCCATCACCTTCGCCTGGTGCGCGATCCGCCATGCACTCGGGGAGCGTACGCCGGGATGAGCAGTGACCTGCCCAGCTCCTGCGACCTGCTGGTGATCGGCTCCGGCGCCGGCGGGCTGGCGAGCGCCGTCACTGCCGCCGTGCTCGGGCTCGATGTCGTCGTGATCGAGAAGGAACGTCATTTCGGCGGCACTACCGCCTGGTCCGGGGGCTGGATGTGGCTGCCGCGCAACCCGCTCGCCCGCGCCGTCGGGATCGAGGAGGACGAGGAGACGATCCGCACCTATCTGCGCCATGAACTGGGCGAGGGCTATGACGAGGCCTTCGTGACCATGCTGATCGAGCAGGGGCCGCGCATGGTCGATTTCTTCCGGCGCGAAAGCGCGGTCGACTTCATCGACGGCAACCTGATGCCGGACTTCCACGGCAACACGCCCGGCGCCGGCACCGGCGGCCGCTCGCTCTGCGCCAAGCCTTTCGACGGGCGCGAGCTCGGTGCGCGCCTGCAGGATCTGCGCCCGCCACTCGAGGAGATCGCGCCCTTCGGCATGAACATCGCCTCCGGCGCCGACCTCCAGCATTTCCTGCTTGCGACGCGCAAGCTCCCCTCCTTCCTGCATGTCCTGCGTCGGCTGGCGCGCCACTTGGTCGACCGCGCCAGCCATGGCCGCGGCCTGCATCTGGTCAATGGCAATGCCCTCGTCGCGCGCCTGCTGAAATCCGCCGATGATCTCGGCATCACCCTGCTCAAGGACACCGCGGCGGTGGAGTTGCTGCGCGACGGCGAGCGTATCGCCGGCGCGGTCGTCGAGTCCGAAGGCCAGCGCCAGACGATCCGGGCGAGGCGCGGCGTCGTGCTCGCCACCGGCGGCTTCCCGCATGATCTCGCGCGGAAGTCGGCGCTTTTCCCGCATGCGCCGAGCGGCCGGGAGCACTGGTCGGCCGCTCCTTGTGCCAATACCGGCGACGGCCTCAGGCTCGGCGAGGCCGCAGGCGGACGTGTCCGGACGGACCTGGCGCATGCCGGCGCCTGGGCGCCGGTCTCGCTGGTGCCGAAGCCGGGTGGGGAGCCTGGCCGCTTCCCGCATCTGGTCGAGCGGGCCAAGCCGGGCGCGCTGATGGTGCGCGGTGACGGCAGGCGCTTCTGCAACGAGGCCGATTCCTATCACGACGTGATGCAGGCGCTGTTCACCGCGACGCCAGCCGGCGAGCCGGCTGAAGCCTGGCTGCTCTGCGATCATGCCTTCCTGCGCCGCTACGGGCTCGGCCGCGTCCGGCCTCGGCCCTTCCCAGTCCGGCAATGGCTCGGCAATGGCTATCTCAAGCGCGGCACGACGATCGCTGAGCTCGCTGCGACCTGCGGCATCGATGCCGCCGGGCTGGCCCTAACGCTCGAAGCCTACAATGCCGCCGCCGCCGAGGGCCGCGACCCCGAATTCGGCCGTGGCGATACGCCCTACAACCGCATCCAGGGCGCGGTCGACAATCAGCCGAACCCTTGCGTCGCGCCGCTCGGACCGGGGCCGTTCTATGCGGTCAGGATCGTGCCCGGCAGTCTCGGCACCTTCGCCGGCCTCAAGACGGATGCGCAGGCGCGCGTGCTCGATGAGCGCGATGAGCCGGTCCCGGGCCTCTATGCGGTAGGCAACGACATGTCGAGCATGATGGCCGGCCGCTACCCGGCCGGGGGCATCACGCTCGGCCCGGCCATGACCTTCGGCTACGTCGCCGCCCACCATGCCGGCGGCATCCCACTCGCCAACAACCGTTCCTGACCCCGCGCCCGGAGACCCACCATGCGCTATGAAATCGCCACCCTCACCGTCCGCTTGGGCAAGGCCGGCGCGGTCGTCGCCGCGATCGACGCTGCGCTGAAGGCGCCGGAGGCGAAGGGCCGGCTGCTCGGCTACTGGACGAGCGAGATCGGCACGCTCAACCAGGTCATCCTGCTGCGCGGTTTCGCGGACGAGGCCGAACTCTTGTCCGAGCGCCAGCGCCTGCTCTCAAGCGGCAATCCGTTCGGCGCCGGCGAGGACATCGCCAAGCTGGCCTTCGACAGCTATGCGCCATTCCCCTTCCTGCCGCCGGTCCAGCCCGGCAAGTTCGGCGCCGTCTACGAGATCCGCACCTATATGCTGAAGCATGGCGGCGTGCCGGCGACGATCGCGGCCTGGCAGGCCGCCGTGCCGGCGCGCATCGAGCTCTCTCCGCTCGTCATCGCCATGTACGCGCTCGACGGCCCGCCGCGCTTCACCCATATCTGGCCCTTCTCCAGCCTCGATCAGCGCGCCGCCGTCCGGGCCGACTCCGTCGCCAGGGGCATCTGGCCACCCAAGGGCGGGCCGGAATGGCTGACCGGCGAGATGTATTCGACGATCGCGCTGCCGGCCGCGATCTCGCCGCTCGCCTAGAGCATGATCCGGAAAAGTGGGAACCGGTTTTCCGGAAAGATCATGCTCCACCAAAAGGATAGAGAGTGCTGGCGATTCAACGAAGCGTCAGCGCTCCAACAGGGATGTCGACCATGCCGCTGATGTCGCTCGCCTATCTCACCACCGTGCCGCTGAGCCCGCCAGACGCCGTCCGGCTCGCCGCCGAGCTCGGCTATGACGCGGTCGGTCTGCGCGCACTCCCGGCCGCGCCCGGCGGCGACACCAGCCCGCTGATCGAGGACGCCGCGCTGCTGGCCGAAACCCGGCGCGCCATCGCCGATGGCGTCCCGGTCTTCGATGTCGAGATCATCCGGCTCGGCGCCGATTTTTCCGTCGAGACCGTCAAGCCCTTCCTCGAGGTCTGCGGCGTGCTGCAAGCCCGCGCCGTGCTGGTCGCCGGCGACGATCCTGACGAGGCGCGGCTGACCGCCTCCTTCGCCGCCTTCTGCGAGGCGGCGGCGCCCTATGGCCTGACCGGCGATCTCGAATTCATGCCGTGGACGAACGTGCCCGACGCCAGCATGGCGCTGCGCATCGTCACCGCGGCCGATCAGCCAAATGGCCGCGTGCTGGTCGATGCACTGCATGCCGGCCGCTCCAGGACGACGCTTGCGGACATCGCCGCGATCCCGGCCGCGCGCCTGAGCTATGCCCAGCTCTGCGACGCGCCGGCCGAGATCCCCGCCACGACCGAAGGCCTGGTCCACACCGCCCGGCAGGCCCGCCTGCTGCCCGGTGAAGGCGGCATCGACCTCGTCGGCATCTTCAGCCAGCTCCCGGCCGAATTGCCGGTCAGCGTCGAGGTCCCGCATCTCGAACGGTCCGCACAGCTCGGCATCCGCGAATGGGCCCGCCAGGCGCTGGCGGCGGCGCGGACCACCCTGGCCGCTCGCGATGAGGCGGTGGCCAAGGGCGCTTCGCTGCGCTGCGACGCATGAGCGTCCACGAGCGAAGGCTCAAGCCGGCCAGCGATACGGCCGGCGCGCCTTCGCCTATTTCACCACGAAGCCGTGCGCGAACGGGTCGCGGTCGTCGATGAAGATGGTGTTGTAGCCGGTCATCCGGGCCCAACCGGCGATCGAAGGGATGATCGCCGGGCGGTTCGCCACCGTCGTCGCCGCCTCGACCCGGCCCTTGAACAGCGAGCCTATGATCGACTCGTGCACGAATTCGTCACCGACCGCGAGCTTGCCCTTGGCGGCGAGCTGCGCCATCCGCGCCGAGGTGCCGGTGCCGCAGGGCGAGCGGTCGATCGCCTTCTCGCCGTAGAACACGGCGTTGCGGGCATGGGCGCCGTCCTGCGTCGCCTTGCCGGTCCACTGGATGTGGGAGAGTCCCTGGATCTCCGGGTGCTCCGGATGGACGAACTCGTACTTTGCGTTCAGCGCCGTCCGCAGCTTCGGCGACCAGCCGACCAGCTCGCCGGCGGTATGGTCGGCCATATCGAGGAAATTCTTCTGCGGCTCGACGATCGCATAGAAATTGCCGCCATAGGCGACGTCGACGACGATCTCGCCGAGCCCCTCGACCTCGGCGGTCAGCCCCTCCGCATAGAGGAAGCCCGGAACATTGGTGAGGCGAACCTCCTCGACGAAGCGACCCTCCTGGCGATAGCTGATGTCGACCTTGCCGGCCGGCGCGTCGATCGAGAGCTTGCCCGGCTCGCGCGGGGTGATCAGCCCGTTCTCGATGCCCATGGTGATCGTGCCGATCGTGCCATGGCCGCACATCGGCAGGCAGCCCGAGGTCTCGATGAACAGCACGCCGACGTCGCAATCGGGCCGCGTCGGCGGATAGAGGATCGAGCCCGACATCATGTCGTGCCCGCGCGGCTCGAACATCAGCCCGGTGCGGATCCAGTCGAACTCGCGCAGGAAATGTGCCCGCTTCTCCAGCATGGTTGCGCCTTCGAGGCGCGGCCCGCCGCCCGAGACCAGGCGGACCGGATTGCCGCAGGTGTGGCCGTCGATGCAGGAGAAGGTGTGGCTGGCCATGGTTCAGAACCTTCCTGAGGCGCGCAAAGCCTGCTTGAAGTCATGTCGTCTTTTTGAATACAGCATGTATACAGATTTGCAACGACAGAGCGAGGCAACGCCATGAGCGAGACGACGATCCTCAGCATGGAGGCGTTGACGCGCCGGATCGAGGCGGTCTTCCGCAAGGGCGGATTGTCGTCGCAGCATGCGGCGGCGCTCGCCCGCGTGATCGCCGCCGGCGAGCGCGACGGCTGCAAATCGCATGGCGTCTACCGGGTCGAAGGCTGCCTGCGCACCATCAAGGCCGGCAAGGTCTCGCCCGACGCCGAGCCCGTGCTGCATGACGACGGCTCGGCCGTGCTGCGCGTTTCCGCAGGCGGCGCTTTCTCCTGTGCCGGCTTCGAGCTGGGGGCTCCCGCCCTCGCCGAGCGAGCCGGGAAGCTCGGCTTGGCCGCACTGGCGATCAACGACTGCACGCATTTCTCGGCGCTGTGGCCAGAGGTCGAGGCGCTCGCGGAGATGGGCGTCGCCGCTCTGGCGATGTGTCCGAGCTATGCCACTGTCGCGCCTTCCGGGGGGACGACCGCCCTGCTCGGCACCAACCCGCTCGCCTTCGGCTGGCCGCGCCAGGGTGGGCACCCTTACGTCTTCGATTTCGCCACTAGCGTCGCGGCACGCGGCGAGATCGAGCTGCATCGCCGTGCCGGCAAGCCCCTGCCCGAGGGCTGGGCCCTCGACTCAGCAGGCCAGCCAACCACCGATCCGGCCGCGGCGCTCGCCGGGGCGATGCTGCCCTTCGGCGGGCACAAGGGCTCGGCGATCTCGACCATGATCGAACTGCTGGCCGGCGTGATGATCGGCGACCTGACCAGTCAGGGCGCGCTCGATTTCCTGGGAACCACGACGCTGGCGCCGCAGCATGGCGAACTGATCCTGGCGTTCTCGCCCGAGCGCTTCGCCGCCGGCCGCCCCGGCGATCCGTTCGCCCGCGCCGAGACGCTGTTCGAAGCGATCGCCGGCCAGGGCGCGCGCCTGCCCTCGCAGCGCCGCTTCAAGGCCCGCGAAGGCTCGTTGGCGGAGGGCATCGTTCTGACCGCCGCCGAGATCGCGCTGCTCGACCGGCTGGAGGCGCAGGGCCTCGACGCGATCGCCTGACAACCAAAAAGCTGTATGGTGAGGAACAAGCCTCCGCAACAGGAGATGATCAAATGCGTCCATCAATACTTTGAATGCTTACGGCTTTCGTTTTGGCGCTGACCGGTTTTGCATTGCAATACCCTGTCATTCACGGCCGCAGGCCGCTGATGACGGATTTGATGCGTGATCTGGGCTATCCCCCAGCCGCATGGTGGGAACCTATCGTCTGGCCATTGGTAATCATGGCCACTCTGATGATCCTGATTCTGACGTGGTTGCTCTGGCCGCAGAAAAAGGCTCCGAAACGTTGGCGGCCACCAATGGAAGGGGATTAAGCCGAGCTCGACTTCTGCTTCCGACCGGACTGCGACATTCGCTACGTCGGGCAACTTGACTCACACGGCCCAATGGATAGGCCCTCCCGTCGTCGGGAGGGCCTATCCTTGGCAGTCCTCAGGCGGCGTGCTTCAGCGCACTGGCCTGCTTTGACCATTGCGCATACCAGCCATCGAACAGCTTCAGCTGCGCCTCGACATAGCCGCGCTGGCTCTCGCCGAGCGCATCGGTCGGATTGAAGTGCAGGGTGTACTCGGCGTCTCCCTTCAGCACCATCATGTGCTTGAAATAGAGGACGAGCTCCGGCCCCTCGTCGAAGGAGGACAGCACGGCGAGCGCCGCCTCCAGCTCGAGCGCCAGCCGGCGCGCCTCGACATCGCCCTTCGCCGCCGCCTGGCTCAGGCTGACGAGGTGCAGCACCTCCTTGGGCAGCACGCAGCCGATGCCGGTGATCGCGCCGGTCGCGCCGCAATTGACGAAGCCGTGGAAGACGCAGGTGTCGACACCGATCATCAGCGAGACGTCATCGTCACGGCTGGTGATGGTCTCGGCCGCATAGCGCATGTCGGCTGCGCCGCCGAACTCCTTGAAGCCGACCAGGTTCGGATGCTCGGCCCGCACTGCGAAGAACAGGTCGGCGCGGGTGGCAAAGCCGTAATAGGGGCTGTTGTAGATCACCGCCGGCAGGTCGGGCGCGGCGGCGAGGATCGCCTTGAAGTGGTGGCGCTGCGCCTCGACCACCGAACCGCGCGAAAGCACGCGCGGGATCACCATCAGCCCCTTGGCGCCGACCTTCTGGGCATGGGCGGCGTGGGTGACGGCGGAGGCGGTGTTGACCGCGCCGGTGCCGACGATCACCGGCACGCCCGCCTTCACCAGGGCCTCCACGCCCTGCATGCGCTGCGCGTCGGTCAGCAGCGGCCAGTCGCCCATCGAGCCGCAATAGACCACGGCCGACATGCCAGTCGCGATCAGCTCCTTGCCCTTGCGCACCAGCGCATCGAAGTCGGGGCTGCGGTCGTCCTTGCAGGGGGTCATCAGCGCCGGCATGCAGCCGGAAAAGATCTGGGCCTTCATCATGCGCTCCTCAGGCTGGCGGCTCCACGGGCGGCGTGCATCGCCGCCTCAATCGACAGATATAATACTCTTTGTATTTTATTTGTCGACAAGAATTTTTGACACGCAGGAATTCGTCATTCCGGGGCAGGCCGAAGGCCTGAGCCCGGAACCCAGAACCGATGCCATGGCAGAAGAAGCCTTGCCGTTCCCGCGGCTTCTGGGCCACCGGCATCGATTCTAGATTCCGGGCCCTTCGCTGCGCGAAGTCCCGGAATGACGGAGATCGGGTAGCTCGTTAAAGCGCCAGCGTCAGGCGCCGGTCGCGCGCGATCAACTGCTGGATCTGCTGGACAATCTGGTCGGCATGGGCCTTGGCCAGCCGGTCGGCGCCCTCGACGTCGCGGGCGGCAATCGCCGCGATCATCTCTTCATGCTCCGCCACATAGCGCTGCGGCAAGCGATCCTCGAACGAGGAGTAATAGAGCCGCAGGATACGCCGGCCCTCGTCGAGCAGGCGGCAGAACAGCCCGGTGTAATAGGGATTGCGCCCGGCTTCGGCGATCGCCGCATGGAAATCGCGGTTCGTGGCGATCATGGCGAGCGCGTCCTGCGCCTCGACGGCCCCGGCGAAGGCGGCCTGCCGGGCACGGATGCCGTCGAGATCCCCTGGCACATGGAACTGCGCCGCCAGCCTTGTGGTGACACGATACATCAGCGTGATCGCGTCGAAGAAAGTGTGCAGGTTGAGGAAGTCGATGTTCGACACCACCGTCGAGCGGTTCGGCAGCGTCGTCACCAACCCCTCGCTCGCCAGGCGCACCAGCGCCTCGCGGATCGGCGTACGCGACATCGAAAGCCGCTCGGCCAACTGGATCTCGTCGATCGGGCTGCCCGGCGGCAGCACGAGGTCGATGATGTCGTCGCGCAGGATGTCGTAGACGAGCTTGACGCCCTCGCCCCGCTTGCGCTCGGTCGGCGCGGCCATGGTCTTTTCGGTCATGTGCAGTCCCTTGTCGACATGACGAATACAGCTCCAGCGAGAGCGCAGCAAACGATGCCGCATCCTCATTTCATCGATCATGCACGATCGGTCATTGACGATCGATGATCCGTGTTTGATAGTAGCCGGCAGGGAGAAGGCAAAAGATGATCCGCAAGCCCGTTTTGGCGCGCGTCGCACTGGTCGATCAGGTGACGGCGCTGCTGATGGAGCGCATCCTCGACCGCGACTACGCGCCCGGCGAAAAGCTCAACATCGATGCGCTGTCGCGCGAGTTCGAGGTCAGTTCCTCGCCGATCCGCGAGGCGCTGACCCGCCTGTCGGGGCTCGGCCTCGTCGCCGCGGCGTCCTTCACCGGCTTCTCCGTCGCGCCCGAACCGTCACGCGACTGGTTCGAGCAGCTCCGCGACTTCCGCATCCTCAATGAGGGCTGGGCCGCGAGGCAGCTCGCCCGCAGCCGCGATCCCGATGCCATCGCCCGCATGCGCGAGAGCATCGCGGCTATGGAGGCGGCCCCGCTGCAGGGGCAGACATCGGACTATGTCGGCGCCAGCCAGGCCGATGAGGCCTTCCACGAGGCGATCCTGGCGGCCGGCGGCAACGAGATTCTCGCCCAGGCCGTGCGCAGCCTGCATCCGCATCTGCACCATGCCCGCCTGTTCAGCCGCATCCCGCACGACATCGGCCCGATGCTGGGCGAACACCGCGCCATCCTCGACGCGATCGAGCGCGGCGACGAGGACGGGGCGCAGGCCGCCGTCGCGGCCCATCTGACGACCTCATGGCGTCGCTACGGCAGCTGGCATGCCGACCAGCCGAGCGCACGCTGAAACTCCCCGACAAGGACATCCGGAATGGCCAAGATCGTATCCGTCGAAGTGCTGCAGGCTGACCTCAAGCCCAAGGTCAAGCGCACCGACGCCGTGCAGAGCTTCGAACTGCAGGAGACGCCGCTGGTGCGCATCACCGATGCCGACGGCGTCACCGGCACCGGCTACAGCTACACCATCGGCACCGGCGGCTCCTCGGTCTGCAAGCTGATCGACGACCATCTCGCCCCCGTGCTGATCGGCCGCGATGCCGAGGAGATCGAGGGGCTCTGGCGCGCTCTGTTCTATCGCGTCCACGCCACCACGGTCGGCGCCATCACCTCGATCGCGCTCGCGGCGATCGACACCGCGCTCTGGGACCTGCGCGCCCGCAAGGCCGGCCTGCCGCTGCACCGCCTCGCCGGCGGCGCTAAGACCAGCATCGACCTCTATTACACCGAGGGCGGCTGGCTCCACATGGACGAGGCTGAGCTCGTCGACGAGGCCGTCAAGGCCAAGGAACGCGGCTTCGGCGGCACCAAGGTCAAGGTCGGGCGCCCGCATGTCGCCGAGGACGTGAAGCGCCTCTCGGCCGTGCGCGACAAGGTCGGCTTCGGCTGGGAGATCATGACCGACGCCAATCAGGGCCTCTCGCTCGACGAGGCGATCCGCCGCGCCCGCCACTACGAGAAGCTCGACGTCGCCTGGTTCGAGGAGCCGATCCACGCCGACGATGTCGGCGGCCATCGCCGCCTGTCGCAGTCCACGACGGTGCCGATCGCGGTCGGCGAGTCCATGTATTCGCTCTCGCAGTTCAAGGACTATCTCGAGGCCGGCGCCTGCTCGATCGTCCAGGTCGATGTCGGCCGCATCGGCGGCATCACGCCCTGGCTCAAGGTCGCGCACATGGCCGAGGCCTTCAACGTGCCGGTCTGCCCGCACTTCCTGATGGAGATCCATCTCGGCCTGTGCTGCGCCGTGCCCAATAGCCGCTGGCTCGAATACATCCCGCAGCTCGACCTCGTGACCTCCTCGCCGATCCGGATCGAGAACGGCAAGGCAATCCCGTCCGACCAGCCCGGCCTCGGCATCGACTGGGACTGGCAGGCGCTGGAGCGCACGATCGTCCACCGCAGGAGCCATGGCGCAGCGCCGTCCCTCAAAGCGGGAGCTTGAGATGAGTACGCTCGCAGGACAGATCGTCGTCATCACCGCCGCGGCGCAAGGCATCGGCCGCGCCACCGCTGAGGCCTTCGACCGTGCCGGCGCCATCGTCTGGGCGACGGACATCAACGAGGGCGCACTGGCCGCGATCGAGGCCGGGCCGAACTTGCAGCGCCGCAGGCTCGACGTGCTCGATGCCGCCGCCGTCGCTGCCCTCTTCGCCGGGATCGGCCGGGTCGATGTGCTCTTCAACTGCGCCGGCATCGTCCAGAGCGGCACGGTACTGGAGGTGAGCGAGGCCGACCTCGACTTCGCCTACGACCTCAACGTCAAGGCGATGGTGCGCACGATCAAGGCGGCGCTGCCCGGCATGCTCGCGCGCAAATCCGGCTGCATCGTCAACATGGCCTCGGTCGCCTCCAGCGTGAAGGGCGTGCCGAACCGCTTCGCCTATGGCCTGACCAAGGCGGCGGTGCTCGGCCTGACCAAGTCGATCGCGGCGGACTATGTCGCCCAGGGCATCCGCTGTAACGCGATCTGCCCCGGCACGGTCGAGAGCCCGTCATTGCAGCAGCGGCTGAGTGCGCAAGGCGACTATGAGGCAACCCGTGCCGCCTTCGTCTCCCGCCAACCGATCGGGCGGATCGGCACGCCGCAGGAGATCGCCGATCTCGTCGTCTACCTGGCAGGCGCGACCTACACCACCGGCCAGGCTCACATCATCGACGGCGGCTGGACGATCTGAAGGCCCCACAGCCTCGCGCCCGAACGACAAGAACAAGCCGGCGGCGACAGGAGGAAATATTCATGACGACACAGGCCTTGCCGCTCACCGCGGGCGCAGCCGGGGACGTTCTCTATAAGCGCGTCTACTGGCGGCTCATTCCCCTGCTGATCCTCTGCTTCATCGTGGCTTACTACGATCGGGTGAACATCAGCTTTGCCAAGCTGCAGATGCAGGACGAGCTGAAATTCTCCGACACGGTCTACGGCCTCGGCGCCAGCCTGTTCTTCGTCGGCTACATCCTCTTCGAGGTGCCGAGCAACGTCATCCTGCACCGGGTCGGGGCGCGCAAATGGATCGCGCGCATCATGGTCTCCTGGGGCATCGTGTCGGCGTTGATGATGTTCGTCGCGACGCCGTTCCAGTTTTACGCGATGCGCTTCATCGTCGGCGCGATGGAGGCCGGCTTTCTGCCGGGCGTGGTGCTCTACTTCACCTACTGGTTTCCGCCGCGGCGCCGCGCCCGCGCCAACTCGCTGTTCATGACGGCGATCTCGCTGGCCGGTGTCACCGGCGGCCCGCTCGCGGGCTGGATCATGACACATTTCGCGGGCATCAACGGCTGGTCCGGCTGGCAGTGGCTCTTCCTGCTGGAAGGCCTTCCAGCCGTGTTTCTCGGTCTCGTCGTGTTCTTCTTTCTCGACGACAGGCCGGCCGTAGCGGGCTGGCTATCCGAATCCGAGAAGCGCGCCATCGAGGCGGATATCGCCGCCAATGAATCGGTCGCGCCTGCACAGCATTCGCTGACGCGTGCCTTCTCCGATCCGCGCGCGCTGTTCCTGTCCGGTGTCTATTTCCTGATCCTCGTCGGCTTGGGCGGCGTCACGTTCTGGATGCCGCAGCTCATCAAGAACGCCGGGAAGCTCGACACCCAGACAGTGGGCCTCGTCACCGCGATCCCCTGGCTGATCGGCGGTCTCGGCATGCTCGCCGTCGCCTTCAATTCGGACCGGAGCGGTGAGCGCAAATGGCACCTCGCACTCTCGGCCATCGCCAGCGGCATCGGCTATGCGGTGAGCGCCGCCTTCCCGCATGATCTCACCATTGCGGTGGCAGGGCTATCGCTGGCAACGCTCGGCATCCTTGCCATCTTCCCAGTGTTCTGGACCGTGCCGTCGACTTTCCTGGGCGGCGTGGCGGCGGCGAGCGGCATCGCCTTCATCAACTCGATGGGCAATCTCGGCAGCATCTTCAGCCCGACCTTCATCGGTTGGGTCAACGACCGGATGCAGAGCACCCAGCTCGCGATCAACGTCATTGCCGGCATGATGGTGGTGGCTGGCCTGTTGATCGCCTCCTTCTGGCCGAAAAGGGCGCGGTGAGGCCATGAGCCAGGAGACGAAGACGGTGGGCGCCCGCTATCGCGCCGACGAACTCGCAGCGCTGGCGCGCACCTTGCTGGAGCGCGCCGGCCTGCCGCAGGACAAGGCGGGCGACGTCGCCGAGGTCCTCGTCGAAGGCGACCTGCTCGGCAAGTCGACGCATGGCCTTGCCTTGCTGCCGCTCTATCTGCGCGAGATCGAGAGCGGCGGCATGACCGCCGCCGGCGAGCCCGGGATCCTCAACGATATCGGCGCCTGCCAGACCTGGGATGGCCGCAAGCTGCCCGGTCCCTGGCTGGCGCGGCGCGCCACCGCCGAAGCGATCGGCCGGGCCAAGCGCTTCGGCATCGGCGCGGTCGCGATCCAGCGCAGCCATCACACCGCCTGCCTCGGCGCCTATCTCCAGCCGGCGATCGACGCCGGCTGCCTGATGCTGCTGACGCTGACCGATCCCGGCCACAGCAGCGTCGCTCCCTTCGGCGGGGTGACGCCAGTGCTGACCTCGAACCCGATCGCCTTCGGCGCGCCCACGCCGGATGCGCCGATCCTGATCGACATGTCGACGGCGCTGATGACCAATGGCGGCGTCGCCGCCTTCCGCCAGCGCGGCGAACACCTGCCGCACCCCTTCCTGATGGACGCGCAGGGCCGGCCCTCGACCGACCCCAACATCATCGCAGCCGATCCGCCGGGCTCGATCCTACCGCTCGGTGGGCTGGAGGCCGGGCACAAGGGCTTCTCGATCGGGCTCATCGTCGAGCTCCTCACCGGCTGCCTCGCCGGGCGCGGCCGGGCCGAGGGCGGCGATGGCTGGAGCGCCGCTGTCTTCATTCTGGTGATGGACCCCGCCGCCTTCGGGGGAACCGAGAACTTCAACCGTCAGGTCACCGTCCTGGCGGCGCGCTGTCATGCGGCGCAGCCCCGCCCGGGCTTCGCCCATGTCGACCTGCCGGGCGCCCATGCGCTCACCAGGCGCGAGCGCCAGATGCGCGACGGCATCCAGCTTTCCGCCGGCATCGTCGCCGGGCTCTCCGAGAGCGCAGCGCGCTTCGACCTTCCCATGCCGGCCACCATCGCCTGATCGCGAGTCCGTCGGCCGTCATCCCAAAAACAACGAAGCTTCGAGGAAACCCCATGTCCCAGGCGATCGCGGCCGGAAAGTCACCGGCCGAGCAGGCGAATATCCGGCGCGCCGTCACGGCGGCGACGATCGGCACGGTGATCGAATGGTTCGACTATGCGCTCTATGGCGCAGCGGCCGGCCTGATCATCAACAAGCTGTTCTTCCCGCAATTCTCGGAATCGGCCGGCGTGCTCGCCGCCTTCGCCACCTTCGCCGTCGGCTTCTTCAGCCGGCCGCTCGGCGGCATCGTGATCTCGCATATCGGCGACCGCTTCGGCCGCAAGCCGGCGCTGATCTTCACCATCGCTCTGATGGGTGCCTCGACCGTGGCGATGGGCCTGCTGCCGACCTATGCCCAGGCCGGGATCTGGGCACCGATCCTGCTCGTGATCCTGCGCCTGCTGCAGGGCTTCGGCGCCGGGGCCGAATATGCCGGCGCGGTCACCCTCGTCGCGGAATATGTGCCGCCGGAGCGCAAGGCCTACTACACTGCTTATCTCCAGGCCGCGACGGTGGTCGGCATCATGCTGGCAACGCTGAGCTTCCTGCTCGTCTCCTATCTGCCGGAAGAGACCCTGCTCGGCTGGGCCTGGCGCGTGCCCTTCCTAGTCTCGGCGCTGCTGTTCCTCGTCGCCCTCTACATCCGCAAGCATCTCGACGAGACCCCGGAATATGTCGCGGCCATGGAGAAGGCGGCCGAGCAGCGCCACGAGGCGAAGGTCCCGCTCGGCGAACTCCTTTCCAGGAGCCCGCGCGAATTGCTTTTCGGCTTCCTGTCGGTCACCGGTCACAACGCCAACGCCTATATCCTGAGCGCCTTCAGCCTGAGCTACATGACCAATACGCTCGGCATGACCCGCACCGACTCGCTCACCGCGGTGATGATCGCGACTCTGACGGGTATCGTCACGACGCCGATCATGGGCGCCATCGCCGACCGCGTCGGGCATGCAAAAGTCTACCTGTTCGGCGCGATCTTCGTGTTCTGCTACGCCTTCCCGATGTTCGCCCTGCTCGACACCAGGAACATCGTCCTTTGCACGATCGCCCTCAGCATCGGCTACGGCATCGGCTTCGGCGGCCTCGCCAGCGCGCAGGGTGCCTTCCTCGCCAACCTGTTCCCGACGCGCTACCGCTTCTCGGGCATCGCCATGACCCGCGAGCTCAACAGCCTTTTGATCGCGGGCCCGACTCCCTTCATCGCTGCGGCGCTGGTGGCAGCGGGCGGCGGCAAGCCGAGCTATGTCGTCGCGTATCTGATGCTGTGCTGCGCCGTGACGGCGATCGCGGTCATCGCCGTCCGCTCGCGCTCCTATGAGCGCGGCAGCGAGTAGCGGCCGCCTCGGCTGAGCCTGCGGCCATAGCCGCAGGCTCAGAGTCAGTCTATCGATCTACTGGCCGATCTGCCGGATCGCGATCTTGTTGAAACGCGGCTTGGCCTCGCCCTGCTGCTCGATCGCGACCTCGCCATTGCGGACCTCAAAGCGCAGCACCGTCGAGCCGGCGCCGCGCCAGTCGGCGGTCTCGCCGTCATCCTCGTAGAGCTCGCCGGAAGCGCCCTCGACCGCGCCGCAGACCAGGAGCTCGCGCTCATTGCTGATACCCTTGGCATCGCCGAGCGGGATCAGCGCTCCGGCCCGCGCGAACAACGGCAGCCGGCCGAGCGGAGCCGGGACCGTCACGGTGACGCCGCCCGGATAATGCTCGCCATTGTGCCAGTCATACCAGCCGCCCCCATGCTGCGGCAGGTAGACGGCGCGCTCACGCGCGCCCTCCTCCAGCACCGGCGCGACCAGCACGTCCGGGCCGAGCATGAAGACATCGTCGACCGTGACCGCCGTCGCATCCTGCGGGAAATCATAGAGCAGCGGGCGCACCGCCGGGATGCCGTCGCGGCTCGCCCGCCACATCTGAGTGTAGAGATAGGGCATCAGCCGGTAGCGCAGCGAGATCGCCTCGCGCACCTGCGGGATCACCTCTGGATACATCCAGGGCAGGTTGACGATGCCGTCATCGTTCCAGGAGTTCATCACCATGCGCGGCCAGAGCGCGCAGAACTCGTTGAAGCGCACAAAGAGCTCGGGACCCGGCGTTGGCCCGTGGAAGCCGCCGACATCGTGGCCGATGCTAAACATGCCCGACAGGCTCATATTGAGCCCCTGGGTCAGGTTGTAGCGCAGCGTCTTCCAGGCGGTCTCGTTGTCGCCCGACCAGGTCTGGGCGTAGCGCGAGATGCCAGCGCAGCCGCCGCGCGTGATCGAATACTGGCGCTTGCCCGGCTCGCGCGCGGCTTGAGCCTCAAAGGAGAGCTTGGTCATCAGCAGCGGCTGCGCCGGGCGCGCCAGCGCCTGCCGGAAGGGGCGGCCGTCACCGTCGCAGACCGCGTCCTCGTCCCAGATCTCGTATTCGTTGTTGTCGTTCCAGACCGTGGTGAAGCCATGGTCGAGCAGCGCGCTCTCGATGCCGGCGCGCCACCAGGCCCGGCCCTTCGGGTTGGTGAAGTCGATATGGAAGCCGAGCCCGTCCCAGAACTGCGCCACAGCCGGCTCACCGGTCCTGGAATCCTTGACCAGGAAACCCTGGTCCAGCGCTTCCTTGAGGCGCGGATGATCGTCGAGCAGGCAGGGCTTCAGGTTGGCGACCGTGTGCATGCCGGCCTTGTTCAGCCGCTTCATCGTCGCCAGCGGCTCCGGGAACTTGTCACGGTTCCAGTTGAAGGCGTAGCGACGCTGGCCGATCTGCGTATACCCCGAGCCGAAATGGAAGCTGTCGCAGGGGATGGCGTGCTTGCGGCACTTGGCGATGAAGTCGCTGATCCGGGCATCGGCATCGGGCGCATCGGCGATCGCCATCGAGGTCACGCCGAAGCCGAAGGACCAGCGTGGCGCGAAGGCCTGCCCGCCGGTCAGCCAGGAGAAGCGCTTGACCACATCCGGCACGGTCGGGCCGGCCATGACGTAATAGTCGAGATCGCCGTCATCGCCTTTCCAGGATCGGAACAGGCCGTGATAGTTGTCGAGCGTGCAGCCGAGATCGACGCTGCCGGTCGAGAGGTTATCGTAGAACACGCCATGGGCGCCCGCCTTCCCGTCGACGATGAAGAAGGGCAGCATCTTGTAGAGCGGGTCGGACAATTCGGCATCGAAGCCGCAGGGATCGACCGCGTCGATGGCAAAGCGCCGCCCGGTCCGGTCGAGCGGACCGGCCTTGTCGCCGAGCCCGTAATGCCGCTCGGCATAGTCGCGCGCCATGAAATGCGCCACCGCGCCGGTGCGCGGCGAGATCAGATAGGCCTGCGTCGTGCGATCCTGCAGGAAGGGCGTCGCCTCGCCCTCGCGGCGCCAGGCAATACCGAAGGGCGAGAGCGTGACCTCGGCGGTGAGGCCGCCAGCCGAGAGCGTGACCTTGCCCTCGCCTTCACGGAGGCTCGCCTGCGGGCAGGCGAAGCCGGAGAGATCGTCGCGCGAGCGTCCTTCATAGGCGGGCTCGAGCCCGCCCGGCGCGATCGACCAGCCGCGGTCGAGCCGGTAGCCGTCCTGCGGCTTCAGCGTGACACGGCCGATATCGCCTTCAAGGATACGCACAGCGATCGTCGCGCCGAGGCCGACATCGAACAAGGCGGCTTCGCCGTCGCGGCCGAGATAGCGGCCTTGCGTCAGGGCTTTCATGGGATCTCTCTAGTCAGTCGTCAGGACCGGACGGCCCGGCCGTTCTCGTCGAACAGGTGCAGGTGCTGCTGCGGGAAGCCGAGCGCGACGGCGGAGCCGCGCTGGTGCTCGCTCTGGCCGTCGAGCCGGAGCGTGATCTGCGGCAGGCCGGGCGAGGCGCCATAGAGATAGCTCTCGCCGCCGAGGCGCTCGACCAGCTCGATAGCGAGCGGCACGCCGCCATCCTGCGTGGCGAGCGAGAGGTGCTCCGGCCGGATGCCGAGCGTGACCGATGCACCCGCTGCCAAGCTCCCGGTCGCGCAAGCGACCTCGTGACCAGCCTCGCCGATCGCGACCGCACCAGCTCGCACCACCTTGCCCGGCAGCAGGTTCATGCGTGGCGAGCCGATGAAGCCGGCGACGAAGAGATTGTCGGGCCGGTTGTAGAGTTCGAGCGGCGTGCCGACCTGTTCAATCCGCCCGCCATGCAGCACGACGATGCGGTGCGCCAGCGTCATCGCCTCGACCTGGTCGTGGGTGACGTAGATCATCGTGCCGCCGATCTCGGCATGCAGCGCGGCGAGTTCCTTGCGGGTTGCGACGCGCAGTTCCGCATCGAGATTCGAGAGCGGCTCGTCGAACAGGAAGATTTTTGGGTCGCGCACGATGGCGCGGCCAATGGCGACGCGCTGGCGCTGGCCGCCGGAGAGCGCCTTGGGCTTGCGTTCGAGATAATCGGTCAGGCGCAGCATGCCGGCGGCGCGCTTCACCCTTCTGTCGATCTCGTCGCGCTTGAAGCCCATGTTTTCCAGCGCGAAGGCCATGTTCGCGTAGACGCTCATATGCGGGTAGAGCGCATAGGACTGGAACACCATGGCGAGCCCGCGCTCGGAAGCCGGCAGCCCGGTGACATCAGCCCCATCGATCGCGATCGACCCGCCGGTGATCGTCTCCAGCCCGGCGATCGAGCGCAGCAGCGTCGACTTCCCGCAGCCGGACGGGCCGACGAAGACGACGAACTCGCCGTCGGCGACGTCAAGGTCGATGCCATGCAGCACCGTGGTCGCGCCATAGCTCTTGCGGACGCCGGAGAGGCTCAGTCCCGCCATTATTTCATTCCCGTATTGGCGATGCCGGTGGTGATGAAGCGCTGCAGGAAGACGAAGACCAGCGCGACCGGCAGCAGCGTCACCACCGTCATCGCGAGCAGGTAATGCCATTGCGTCTGCAACTCGCCCTGGAAGGCGTTGAGGCCGATCTGCAGCGTATAGGCCTCGGTCTTGGTCAGCACCGCGAGCGGCCAGAGGAACTCGTTCCAGCGCCACATGATCGAGAAGATCGCGAGGACCGCGAGCGCCGGCATGGCGAGCGGCATGACGATCCGCCAGTAGATCTGCCACTCCGAGGCCTTGTCCATGCGCGCCGCCTCGATCAGGTCGCGCGGCAGGGTCAGCATATACTGGCGCAAGAGGAAGACGCCGGTCGGCGTCGCCGCGCCCGGCAGGATCACCGCCCAGAGCGAATTGACCAAACCGAGCTCGGTGATGACGAGATAGACCGGCACCAGAATGATGGTGATCGGAATCATCAGCGTGCCGATCACCATCAGCATCACCGCCGTCTTGCCGCGGAACTCGTAGATCGAGAGCGCATAGGCCGCCATCGAGTTGATCACCAAAGTGATCAGCGTTGCGACCACCGTGACGAAGACCGAGTTCCAGAGGAAGCGCGTGAAGGCGAAGCGCTCCAGCGGCTCGGTGTAGTTCTCGGTGGCGAGCTTGAACTCGCGCACCGGGGTGCGCTTGTCGATCGGCACGCGAATGCTCTGGCCTGGATTGGCCGGATCGACCATCTGCGCCTGGATGCCGATGCGGCGGACCTGCGCCAGCACCCGCTTGGAGCCGTCCTCCATCGTCACTTCGAACAGCGGCAGCGGCTGGGCATGGCCGTCGACCCGGACCTCCTTCTGCGACATCGGCAGCAGCGAGGGCGGGAATTCGAGCAGGCCGGCCTGCGTCTTGAAGGAGGAGATGCCGAGCCAGAGCACCGGCCCGAACATCAGGACGACGCCGAGCGCGAGATAGGCGTAGGCCGCGATATCGGTCCAATGCCAGCGACCGGGGTTGCGGCGGGCCACCGCCATGCGGGCAAGCCTGTTCATGCTGCCCCCTTGCGACGGCTCGCCGCGAGCTGGGCCAGCGTCAGCGCGAACAGCACGACGCCGAGCACGACGGAGGCGGCTGCCGCCAGGCCGAAATTCTGGACCTGATTGGCGAAGGCAGTCTCGTAGATGTAGTGCACCACCATCAGCGTCGCGGTGCCGGGGCCGCCACCGGTCAGGACGAAGACCTCGTCGAAGGTCTGCACACCGCGGATCAGCGCCAGCACGATCACCACGATCATGTTCGGCCAGAGCAGCGGCAGGGTGATGCGCCAGAATGTGCGCCAGCGCGGCGTCGCATCCATCTCGGCGGCTTCATAGAGATCGGCGGGGATCGCCTGCAGGCCAGCGAGCAGGATCAGCGTGTAGAAGCCCATATGGGCCCAGATCGAGACGAAGACGATCCAGAACATCGCCCAGCTCGGATCGACCAGGAACAGGATGCGCTCGCCGCCGAGCGAGGTGATCGCGGCGTTGAGCAGGCCATCGCGCTGCAGGATCCATTTCCAGGTCAGCGCCACCACTACCGGCGAGAGCAGCACCGGGAAGAAATAGACGGCGCGGAAGAAGCCGCGCGCCTTGATCTTCATGTTCAGCACTACCGCCGTCAGCAGCGAGAACAGCACCATCGCCGTGACTTGGAAGACGGTGAAGCGGGCGGTGTTGGACACGCCGCGCCAGAAATGATCCTCGCGGCAGGAGGACGGGTCGAGGAACGAGCCGCAGTCGAAGAGATAGGCGTATTGTTGCGCCCCGACATAAGGCCGCTCGGACGGGAACAGCCCAGCCCCGCCCGTCACCGAGAAGATGAAGTTGATGATGAGCGGCAGGAAGACGAAGAGCGAGAAGAAAACCAGATTGGGCAGCAGGAAGACATAGGCCATCCGGCGCTCGCCGATCAGCCGCTGCAGAACCTGCATCGGCCAGTCGATCAGCCGCATCAGGACCGCGAGCGGCGCGGCGAAGAGGCTCGCTGCGCCGGCGCGTTCCGGCTGCGCTGCGGGGATGGGAGCGTCGGAGGCCATCCGCCTTACTTCTTGCGCTCGGCGATCTGCTGGGCGATGTCGGATTCCATCCGCTTATAGGCCTCGTCGAGGCTGCCCTCGCCCGAGATCGCCTGGCCGAGCCGGCTGATCACTGCGTTGAAGATGACGCGGTTGCTCGTATAGCCCTGCAATTGATAGGCGACCGGCGAGAGCTGCGCGACCTGGTCGGAGAAGACCTTGAGCGCGGCCTTGGCCGGCGCGCTCGCGCCCTGATAGTCGAGGCCCTTGGCGGCAATGCCGAGATGGCCGGGCACGAACAGAGAGCGGGCGTAGAACTCGCTCAGCACCGGCTCGCTGGCAAGGTAGTCCATCACCTTGGCGACGGCTTCCGGGCTCTTGGTCGTCTTGATCGCGACGAGACCGGCCCCGCCCGGCATGCCCGAGCAATTGCCGGCGCCGCAGGGCGAGGGAACCGCGATCCAGTCGAAGGCATCGCCGACCGTCTTGTCGAACTGGGCGATCTGCCAGGAGCCCGACTGGTACATCACCACCTGGGCGTTCTTGAACTCGTCATTGGCGCCGCGATAGGCCGTTCCGGAGACCGAGCCCCAGAGCTCCTTCTTCATCACGCCGTTCTGATGCCAGTCATAGACCAGCTTGGCGCCGCGCTTGAAGCCGTCGTCGATGACAGCCGGCTCGCCCTTGGCGTCGAAGACCTTGGCGCCCTCGGAAACCGCCACCGAGAAGAAGCGGTGGCCCGAGCGGTCCATCGCCAGCGGGAACGGCGCCTGGACCTTGGCCGCGACGTCCTTGACCGCCTTGCCCCAATCCTCCCAGGTCGCCTTGGCGCCCGGCATCGCGATGCCGGCCTGTTCGAACAGCGTCTTGTTGACGAAGGGGCCGGTGACAGTGAGCTGCGTCATGAAGCCGGTGATGGCCTTGGCGTCGCCCTCGGGGCGCATCCAGGGCAGGAACGGCCCGAAATTCTTCTCCCAATAGGCCGCGTCCTTGAGATGCGGCCGCAGGTCGAGCGCGTAGCGGGCAATGCCGCCGAGGTCGACGACACGGGCGATGTCAGGGCCCTGGCCCGAGGCGAGCTGGACGGGAAGGTTCTCGGTGATGGCCTTGTAGGGCACCTGGTCGAGCACGACCTTGATGTCCTTGTTCTGGGCCTCGAAGCGCTTGAGCAGGTCGGTGATGACCTCGCCCTCATTGCCGTCGGAATACCAGGCGATGCGCACCGTGGTCTGGGCTTGCGCGATCCCGCCCATGACGAGGCCGGCCGTCAAGGCGAGTGCCGAAATCCAATGCTTGCTGTGCATGAGCGTTCCTTCCCCGCTGAACCGGCGCCTCGATGAGCACCTTGACAATCATTTAGGCAAACGTTTGCCTAGCTTGTCAATCCCGAAGTGAGCCGGCATCTCTTGGATGCCGGTTCGCCGGAGCCGGATCCGATCAGGTTGTCCCAACCTGATCGGTGAATCCGTCTCCCACTTTGGGAGGAGTACGCGCCATTCAGATCGCGGGGCGATCTGAATGGCGCGTACTCCGGGCGCAGAATCGGGGATGGAGCGCGATGAAGACCAGGGTCGCCAGGGCACATCACGGTTCGGCATCGCTCACCACGGTCGCGGAGGATACCGGCGTCTCGATCTCGACGGTGTCGCGTATCGTCAACGGCGAGAGCGGGCGCGCTTCACCCGAGACGGTGGCTCGTGTCGAGGAGGCGATCGCGCGATTGGGCTATCGACCGAATCCGGTCGGCCGGGCGCTGCGCCAGCGCGCCAGCCGGGTCGTGGCGATGCTCTCGCCCAATCTCGACAACCCGGCCATGGCGGCGATCGCAGTCTCGACCGAGGCGGCGCTGCGCGCCGCCGGCTACGTCATGATCCTCTGCGACACGCATGACCGCGCCGAATTGCAGGACGACTATCTCCAGGCGATGCGCGAGCAGTTTGTAGCCGGCTATGTGATGGTTAGCGCGGTGCGCAGCCGCGGGCTGGAGGAGACGCTGCAGCGCGGCGACCCGATGGTCTTCGTCGCCCGCCACAACCCGCTCGGCGGCGGCGCCTATGTCGGCATCGACAACCGCGCCGCCGGAGCCGATGCAGCCGACTTCATGCTGGCCCGTGGCATCGAGCGCCCGGCCGTGCTGATGGCGGCACAAAACGTCTCGAGCACGCAGGAACGCGCCTCGGGCTTCATCGACCGCCTCGTCGCACGCGGTGTCCCGGAAGATGCGATCCGGCGCGCCAGCGGGCCCGGCCTGTCGCATATCGAGATCGGCTATGCCGCCGCCAAGGCGCTGGTGCAGGAGGGCGGCTGGCCTGAAGGCGCGCTCTGCGTCAGCGATCTGATCGCCTATGGCGCCTATCGGCTCGCGGTCGAAAGCGATGTGCCGATCCCGCAGCGCTGCACGCTGGTCGGCGTCGACGGCAATGCGCTCAACCACTGGATCGCGCCCTGGCTGACCTCGATCCGCATTCCGTATGAGAGCTTCGGCGGGCATGTTGTCGCCCAGTTGGAATCGCTCTGGAGCGGTGAACCGACGTCAGAGGTCCGCATCCCGCATGAGCCGCCAATGGTCGGGCTCGCACAGAAGGCAACGGCATGATTCCGCTCGACCACGAGACCCAGCCGCTCGAGCAATGGCGCGAGGGCGTGATGACGCTGATGCGGGTCTCGGCGCTGGTGCGCTCGGCCCAGCTCTGCATCTTCGAACAGTTCTGCGATCCCGGCCTCGGCGCTCCCCTCCATCTCCACGCCGTCGAGGAGGTGCTGGAAGTGATGGAAGGCGAAGCCGAGATCACCTTGCGCGGCGAGAGCCTGATCCTGCGCGCCAACCAGTCGATCGTGATCCCGGCCGGCGCCCGGCACGCTTTCCGCAATATCGGCAGCGGCATCCTCAAGGTTCGCGCCACCCTCGCCTCGCCGATCTTCGAGGCGAGCTATGACGACCGCGCCGAGCAGTCGCGGCGCTGGATTCCCTGAAGTGGACGGGTGCTGAAGAGCCAGCTACAGCCCCGGCCCTGCAGTCATGCTAAAAAACCCTCGTCCTGCCGCAACGAGGGATGGCCGATGAGCGGACCGTATCATGTCGTGGTGATCGGCGGCGGCTTCGCCGGATTGGAGACCGTGCATCGTCTCGCCGGCGCGGACGTGCGCATCACCATCGTCGACCGGCGCAATCACCATCTCTTCCAGCCCCTGCTCTACCAGGTCGCCACCGCCTCGCTCGCCACCTCCGAGATCGCCTGGCCGATCCGGCATCTGTTCCGCCGCCGTGGCGACGTCACCACGCTGCTGGCCGAGGTCACCGGCATCGACACCACCAGACGCGAGGTCGCGCTCTCGACCGGCGAGATTCTGCCTTACGACACGCTCGTCATCGCTACAGGCGCGACCCATGCCTATTTCGGCCATGACGACTGGGAGACCTACGCACCAGGCCTGAAAACGCTGGAAGACGCGACGACGATCCGCCGCCGCATCCTCACCGCCTTCGAGCGTGCCGAGGCTGAGGCCGATCCCGAACGCCGCGCGGCGCTGCTGACCTTCGTCGTCATCGGCGCCGGCCCGACCGGCGTCGAACTCGCCGGCACCATTGCCGAGCTGGCCCGCGCCACCTTGCCGGAAGAGTTCCGCCGGATCGACACCCGCACGGCCCGGGTCGTGCTGGTCGAGGCCGGCCCGCGCATCCTGCCTAGCTTCGATCCGGACCTTGCAGCCTATGCGCATCACGAATTGCAGCGCATCGGCGTCGAGGTCCGCACCGGCGCGCCCGTCACCGCCTGCACGCCAGACGGCGTCGTGATCGGCGAGGAGCCTCTGCCGGCAGCGACGGTGATCTGGGCCGCCGGGGTGCGCGCCTCGCCGGCCGGCGCCTGGCTGGGTGCCCGCACCGACCGCGCCGGCCGCGTCGAAGTCGAGCCCGATCTCAGCGTGCCCGACCATCCCGAGATCTTCGTGATCGGCGACACTGCAAGCGTCATGGACCAGGACGGCAAGCCGGTGCCCGGCATCGCGCCCGCCGCCAAGCAGCAGGGCCGCCATGTCGCCGCGACGATCAAGCGCCGCCTTGCCGGGGACAAGGCACCGCGGCCCTTCGCCTACAGCCATGCCGGCAGCCTCGCGACCGTTGGCAAGCGCGTCGCCATCATCGATTTCGGCAAGGTCAAGCTGAAGGGCTGGCTGGCGTGGTGGCTCTGGGGCCTGGCGCACATCTACTTCCTGATCGGTGTGCGCAACCGGCTCAGCGTCGCGCTAAGCTGGCTCTGGATCCACGCCCGCGACCAGCGCAGCGCCAGGCTGATCACCCAGCGCGATGTAAAGCAGCCGAGTAGCAGCTCCTGACACGCGTCATGCTCGGGCTTGACCCGAGCATCTCAGGCCGGAGGAGGCTCCGGTCGTTGCCATATTGTCATGAGATTCTCGGGTCTACGCTTCGCTTCGCCCGAGAATGACGGCCGCACTCACCGCCCGGTCAGATAGCGCGCCAGCCCCGCCGTCGAGGCGTCATGCGCGTCCGCCGGAGCCTTGCCCTCGATCACCGGCAGCAGCGCCGTCGCCAGCTCCTTGCCGAGCTCGACGCCCCATTGGTCGAAGGCGTTGATATCGAACACCGCCGCCTCGACGAAGACGCGATGCTCATAGAGCGCGATCAACCGCCCGAGCGTGAACGGGTCGAGTTTGCGATAGGCGATGGTCACGCTCGGCCGGTTGCCGGGGAAGACCTTGTGCGGCGCAAGGTGCTCGATCGCGTCGGACGACAGCCCCTGCTTCGCCAGCTGTACCTTCGCCTCCTCCATCGTGCGGCCCTTCATCATCGCCTCGCTCTGGGCGAGGCAGTTGGCGAGCAGCAGGCGGTGCTGATGGGCGAGCTCCGGCTCATGCCCTTCGGCCGCAACCAGGAACTCGCAAGGGATGATGTCAGTGCCCTGGTGCAGCAGCTGGAAGAAGGCGTGCTGGCCGTTGGTGCCGGGCTCGCCCCAGACCAGCGGGCCGGTCGGCCGCGTCACCGCACCGCCGGCCTTGTGCACGCGCTTGCCGTTCGACTCCATGTCGAGCTGCTGCAGATAGGCCGGCAGTCTTGCAAGACGCTGGTCGTAAGGCAGGACCGCGCGGGCCGGATAGCCACAGCTCTCGCGATGCCAGAGCCCGATCAGAGCGAACAGCACGGGCAGGTTCTGAGCCAGCGGCGCGGTGCGGAAATGCTCGTCCATCGCATGCGCGCCGGCGAGGAAGGCGCGGAAGTTCTTAGGGCCGATCGCGATCATCACCGGCAGGCCGATCGCCGACCAGACCGAGTAGCGCCCGCCGACCCAGTCCCAGAAACCGAAGATCCGGTCGGGCTGGATGCCGAAGGCCGCGACCTTGTCGAGCGCAGTCGAGACCGCGGCGAAGTGCTTGGCGACCGCCTCTTCGCCGAGCGCCCCGGCGATCCAGCGCCGCGCTGTCGCGGCATTGGTCATGGTCTCGATCGTGGTGAAGGTTTTTGAGGCTACGATCACCAGCGTCCGCGCCGGATCGAGCTTGGCCAGAGTATCGGCGATATGGGCGCCGTCGACATTGGAGACGTAATGCAGGCGCGGCCCATCATGGTAGGGCGCCAGCGCCAGCGTCGCCATCACAGGCCCAAGATCGGAACCGCCGATGCCGATATTGACGACATCGCTGAAGCGCTCGCCATTGGCAGCCGCGATGGTGCCGCTGCGGATACCATCAGCGAAGGCGGACATCCGCTCCAGGACCGCGTTCACTTCCGGCATCACGTCGACGCCATCGACCTTGACGGGCCGGCCGGACTGGTTGCGCAGCGCCGTATGCAGCACCGCACGCCCCTCGGTGGTGTTGATCGGCTCGCCAGCGAACATGGCATCGCGCTTGGCTTCGACATCGGCCGCCTGGGCGAGCGCCAGCAGCAAGTCGATGGTCTCAGGCGTCACCGCCGTCTTGGAATAGTCGAGCAGCAGGTCGTCGAGCCGGGCAGAAAAGCTGGAAAAGCGCTGCGGATCGGCAGCAAAGAGCTCGCGCAGATGCTGCGATACGGTTCGGTTGCGATGCGCGGCGAGATCCGCCCAGGCCTTCTCCAGCACGATCATTCTCCGTGGCGATTGCGATCGGCCGCCGCAGCGACAAGCCGAGGTAGCATATCGATAGCGGCGAGGTCACGGCAGCAGCCGGGCCGGGCGGACATGCAGAAGGAGGAGCGTCAGCCCGAACGGGCGAGTTCCGCTTCTATCTCTACCGCTTTCGGCAGATCGGCTCCGCGCCGGCCGACGGTTATGGACGCAGCGGTCGCGGCGTAGTTCAACAATTCCCCCAGCGCCACTTGATCGAGCGCAGCGACGCCTTCGATGCTCAGCCGGTCGGTCTGCGACAGCCGCGCGAGCAATGCGGCATGAAAGCTGTCGCCGGCGCCTACAGTATCGCGGACATCGACAGCCCTGCCCGGCAGCTCGACCTGTCCGCCGGCGCAAAAGCCGACCGCGCCGTCCGCGCCGCGCGTGATCACTACCAGCTTCGCACCAAGCCCAAGCCAATAGGCGGCGGCCTCCTGCAGCGACAGTCGGCCGCCCCAGGCGATATGGACATCCTCGTCGCTCGCCTTGATGATGGTCGCCGCGCGGTAGAAGCGCTCGGCCGCACGTGCCCATAGCGCCATGTCCGGCACCACGCTCGGCCTCAGGTTCGGATCCACGCTGATCACGAGCCGGCCATGCTCGCGCTCGGCCAGCGAGGCGAGCGTCGCGCCCGTGGGCTCGACCGCCATGCTGTAGGAACCGAAGCTGAGCGCGCGCACCTCCGGCGGTAGCGCGGACGGCAGCTCAGCCGACATCAGGAAACGATCGGCCGCGCCCTCGCCATGGAAGCTGTAGCTCGGCTGCCCGTCCGCTCCCGTCGCGACGGCCGATATCGTCGACAATCGATCGCTGCGGACGATGAAGCGGCCATCGACGCCTTCCTGCCGCAGCCGCTCGGCCAGCATCGCGCCGATACCATCTAGCGAGATCGCACCGAGATAGCCCACTGGCAGGCCGAGCCGCGCCAGGCCGATCGCGACATTGAAGGGCGAGCCACCGGCAACGGCGCGCCCAGCCATTTCGGCTCCCTCGGGCGGATCGAGGAAGAGATCGACCAGCGCCTCGCCGCAGACCAGGATCATGCCACCGCGCTCAGGCTGCGGGATGGGTGGCGCAGCGCCGTGTCGAACGGATTGAGCATCGCGCCCAGCGTCGCGGCTTCGGCCTTGAGGATGGCGACGACACCGGGCAGGCGCTCGGGCCGAAGCCGATCCACCAGCGTGCCGACACTGAGCGCGGCGACGGCGCGTCCCTGCGCATCGAAGACCGGCACGCCCAAGCCCGCCATGCCCGGGATCAGCCCGGTGTTGAGATTGACCCAGCCTTGCGCACGCGCCTTTTCCAATTCCACCCGCAGTGCCGCCTCGTCGAGGAAGCCGCGATCGAGCAGGCGCGGTACATTGAAGCGGATCACCGCCTCGCGCTCGGCCTCCGGCAGATGGGCGAGGATGGCGAGACTTCCCTGCCCCAGCCCGAGCGGCACCTTGCCGCCGATGTCGCCGGTGAAGGAGCGGATCGGGAACGGCCCCTCGATCCGGTCGAGGCAGACGGCTTCATAGCCGTTTCGCACAAGCAGAAAGATCGTGTCGGTCAGCGTCGCCGAGAGGCGCAGCAGCACCGGCTTGGCGAGGTTGCGCAGGCCGTCGGCATGGCCGGCCCGCGCCGCCAGCACGAAGAGGTCGAGCGCCAGCCGGTAGCGTTTGCCGATCTGCTCGACGAAGCCCTCGGCGGAGAGGTCCTGCAAGGCGCGATGGGCCGTCGGCTGGCTGCAGCCGGCCTGCTCGGCGAGGTCCTTCAGGCGGATGCCACCGGCATCGGCCGCGCCGACGAGGCGCAGCAGGCCGAGCGCGCGGCGCAGGCTGGAAAGAGGCTCGACAGAATCAGTCATCCACCCACGCTAATCATCCCCGCATGTTGTCGCAATAAATTTCGTATAATGGAATTTATGAGATTAAAATTCTCTCATGTGGAATTATTCGTTGACGAAATCCCATCGGCGCGGCTTCTGAAAAACACGAGGGCAAAAGACCCCGATGTGTGGGCGGGGCGAGCCAAGCGGGAGAGGTCATGGGCTTCCTGACGCTGGAAAAGCTGAGCAAGATCTACGGCGATTTCGCCGCAGCACGCGACATCGACCTCAGCGTCGCCAAGGGCGAGTTCGTCTCGCTGCTCGGTCCTTCCGGCTGCGGCAAGACCACGACCCTGCAGATGATCGCCGGGCTGGTCGAGCCGACCACCGGCACAATCACCCTCGACGGTCGCGACATCACCCGCGAGACACCGAACAAACGCGGCCTCGGCATCGTCTTCCAGAGCTATGCGCTCTTCCCGCACATGACGGTAGCTGAGAACGTCGCCTTCGGCCTTGAGATGCGCAAGGTCGCCAAGGCAGAGCGCGACGAGCGCGTCGCGACCATGCTCGGCCTCGTCCATCTCGGCGGCTTTTCAGAGCGCTATCCGCGCCAACTCTCCGGCGGCCAGCGCCAGCGCGTCGCCATCGCCCGCGCTCTTGTCATCCAGCCGCCGGTGCTGCTGCTCGACGAGCCGCTTTCCAATCTCGACGCCAAATTGCGCGAGGAGATGCAGTTCGAATTGCGTCGCATCCAGCAGCGCGTCGGCACTACCACGATCATGGTGACGCACGACCAGGCCGAAGCGCTCTCGATCAGCGACCGCGTCGTGGTGATGGAGCAGGGCCGGATGACGCAGGTCGACGCCCCCTACAAGCTCTATGAGAACCCGGCGACGCCGTTCATTTCCACCTTCGTCGGCAAGATGAACCGGCTGGAGGGCATCTGGCGCAGGGGCGCGGCGGAGATCGCCGGCATCGCTCTGCCGGCCGAAACGAGCGGGCTTGCCGAAGAACAGGCGATCGCACTTTCGATCCGGCCGGAGAAGATCGCGCTGAAGCCGGCAGGGCAAGGCCGGCTCGACGGCACGATCGCCAATCGCTTCTTCCTCGGCGGCTCCTGGCTGTTCACGGTCGAGACCGCGGCGGGCGCCATCCTGGTCTCGGCTCCGAACGACGGCGAGGAGCCGGCCCGCGAAGGCGCCAAGGTCGCGCTCGACTGGGCACCGCTCAGCCTGCGCATCGAGCCGCTGGCTCAGGGAGCGGCGGCATGAGCGTCGGGCGCTCCGCGGCGACACCGTTCTGGCTCGCCGGGCCGGGCGCGCTGCTCTTCCTCGGGCTGATCATCCTGCCGCTCGTGCTGACGGTGATCCTGTCCTTCCACGTCTATGACCACACGACCGGCATCAAGAACGAGTTCACCCTCGCCCACTATGCGGCCGTATTCTCGGACGACTACTATCTCGGCATCTTCTGGCGCACGCTGCGGCTCGCCGGCCTCACTACGTTGATCTGCGCCCTCATCGGCGCGCCTGAGGCCTATATCCTGTCGCGGATGCGCGATCCCTGGCGCTCGGTCTTCCTCCTGGTGATCATCGGGCCGCTGCTGGTCTCGGTCGTCGTCCGCGCCTTCGGCTGGAGCATGCTGCTCGGCTCGACCGGTCTGGTGAACCAGGCGCTGCAGGGGCTCGGCTTCGAGAGTGCGCGCCTGCTCTACACCGAGACCGCGATCGTCATCGCGCTCGTCCACGTCATGCTGCCCTTCATGGTGATCCCGGTCTGGACCGCGCTGCAGAAACTCGATCCGATGGTCGAGGCCGCCGCCTGGAGCCTCGGCGCCTCGCATTTCACCGCGCTACGCCGGGTGGTGCTGCCGCAGGTCTCGCTCGGCATGCTTTCGGGCAGCCTGATCGTCTTCGGCCTTTCGGCCTCGGCCTTCGCCATTCCCGGCCTGCTCGGCGGGCGCCGGCTCAAGATGGCGGCAACGCTGGTCTATGACGAATACATGCACGAGCTGAACTGGCCGCTCGGCGCGACGATCGCGATCATCGTCCTCGCCGCCAATCTCGTGATCATGCTGGCCTATAACCGCGTCATCGAGACGCGCGCCCGCAAGGCTTTGGGGTGAGCCCGATGCAGAAGAACGGCCCCGTCGCGCTCCTCTTCCATACGCTCGTCGTCGCCTTCGTGCTGGCGCCCCTCGTGGTGATCTGCCTCGTCGCCTTCACGCCGGAAAACACGCTCTCGATCCCGACCACCAGCTTCTCGCTGCGCTGGTTCAAGGCGATCTTCGAGCATCCCGACTTCGTCGCCTCCTTCGTCAACAGCCTCTGGCTGGCGAGCCTCGCCGCGACGCTCTCGGTTGCGATCTCGGTACCGGCGGCGCTGGCGATCGACCGCTACGACTTCCCCGGCCGCAACGCGCTGAACGCGCTCTTCCTCTCGCCGCTGATCATCCCGCACCTCGTGCTCGGTGTCGCTTTCTTGAGGCTCTTCGCGCTGATCGGGGCGACCGGCAGCTTCGGCTGGCTGGTGGCCTGCCATGTCGTGGTGATCACGCCCTATGTGCTGCGCCTCGTGATGGCGGCCTTCACCGGGCTCGACCGCTCGGCCGAACAGGCGGCGATGACGCTGGGCGCCTCGCACTGGACGGTGTTCCAGCGCGTCACCGCGCCGATGATCCTGCCCGGCATCACCGGCGGCTGGCTGCTCGCCTTCATCAACAGCTTCGACGAACTCACCATGTCGATCTTCGTCACGTCGCCGCAGACGGTGACGCTGCCGGTGCGGATGTACATGTACGCGACTGAATCGATCGATCCCATGATGGCCGCGGTCTCGGCGCTGATGATCGCGCTCACCGCCGCCGCCATGCTGGTGCTCGACCGTGCCTTCGGCCTCGACAAGATTCTGGTCGGGCAGAAGTGACATGCCGCTCCTGCGCCGCATAACCCGCGCCGAACACCCGGCCATCCCCTTCACCCTCGACGGCGAACCTTGCGAAGGCCGCGCCGGCGACACCGTCCTGACCGCGATCCTCACGCATGCCGAACGTCTGCGCCTCAGCGAGTTCTCGGCCTCGCCGCGTGCCGGCTTTTGCCAGATGGGCGCCTGCCAGGATTGCTGGATCGTGCTCGAGAGCGGCGAACGCCTGCGCGCCTGCTCGACCGCGCTCAGCCCCGGCATGCGTATCCTCACCCGCCGCGCGAGGGCGGCATGAGGGAGCGCCCGCAGCCGCTGATCGTCGGTGCCGGCCCGGCCGGTATCCGCGCGGCGCAGGCGCTGGTCGCAGCGGGCTTGCGTCCGCTCGTGGTCGACGAGGCGCCCGCCTGCGGCGGCCAGATCTACCGCCAGCGCCTCGTCCCGGATGGGCGCTCGAGCCGCGACCTCTACGGCTCGGAAGCGGCGAAGGCCGAGGCACTGCATCGCGACTTCGCCGCGCTCGACGGCAAGCTCGACTCCTGGCCGCAGGCGCTGCTCTGGAACATCAGCGACGGCCGGGCCGACATCATGGTCGCGGGCACCAGCCGGCAGGTCGCCTATGACGGGCTCGTCCTTGCGACCGGCGCGACCGACCGCATCCTGCCGATCCCCGGCTGGACCCTGCCCGGCGTCTTCACCTTGGGCGGCGCCCAGATCGCGCTCAAGAGCCAGGGTTGCGCCATCGGCTCTCGTATCGTCTTCCTCGGCTCCGGGCCGCTGCTCTATCTCGTCGCCTGGCAGTACATGAAGGCCGGAGCCAGGGTCGCGGCCGTGCTCGACACCGCGCCCTTCTCCGCCAAGTTCAACCTGCTGCACGGCCTGCCGCTCTTCCCGGGGATCGTGCTGCGCGGCATGCGCATGACCGCCGAACTGAAGCTGGGCGGCGTCGGCCTGCATTACGGCGTCGGCGATGTCCGCATCGAGGGCGCAAACAAGGCCGAGGCGATCGCCTGGCGCCAGGATGGGATGGAGCACCGGCTCGCCTGCGACGGCATCGGCTACGGTCTTGCCCTGCGCTCCGAAACCCAACTCGCCGATCTTGCCGGCTGCCGCTTCGCCTTCGACCAGCGCGACCGCGCCGCCCTGCCCGAGCGCGACGCGGCAGGCCGTACCAGCGTGCCCGGCGTCTACATCGCCGGCGACGGCGCTGGCATCGCCGGAGCGGACGCGGCCGAGCGCGCCGGCGAGCGTGCCGCGCTCGCCCTCTTGCAGGATCGCGGTCTGCCCAATGACGCCGCCCGCGCCGCTGCGCTGGAGGCGGAGCTTGCCCACATCGGCCGCTTCCGCGAGGTGCTGGAAGCGGCCTTCCCCTTCCCTGCGCATTGGATGCGCGACGTCGCCGACAGCACCACGCTCTGCCGCTGCGAGGAAGTCACTGCCGGAGATATCCGCGCCGCCATCGGCCAATTTGGCTTGCACGATCTCAACCGGCTGAAGGCGGTGAGCCGCGTCGGCATGGGCCGCTGTCAGGGTCGCATCTGCGGCGCCGCCGCAGCCGAATTGCTGGCGCATGAGACCGGCAGCGGCATCGAGGCCGTCGGCCGCCTGCGCGGCCAGGCGCCGGTCAAGCCGGTGCCGCTGACGCTCGCGCTGTCCGCGCAGCAGGAGGCGGCGGAATGAGCCGGCGCCTCGCAGTCGACGTCGCGATCATCGGCGGCGGCCTCGTCGGCTCCTCGGCCGCGCTGGCGCTGCGCGGCATGGGCTTTGCGGTCGCCCTGCTCGACAAGGGTTTTTGCGGCGCGCAGGCCTCGGGCGTGAACTATGGCGGCGTGCGCCGCCAGGGCCGCCCGATCGAGCAATTGCCGCTGTCGCAGCGGGCCCATGCGGTCTGGCCGCGGCTCAGGGCGCTGATCGGCATCGACGGCGAATTCCTGCGCTCCGGCCATCTCAAGCTTGCCCGCGGCGAAGCCGACATGGCCTCGCTCGAAGCCTATGCGCAAGCCGTCGCCGAGCAGGGCCTCGACCTCGAACTGATCGGCCATAACGGCCTGCGCGAGCGCTTTGGCTGGATCGGCGACGGCGTCGTCGGCGCCTCCTTCTGTGCGGGCGACGGCCACGCCAATCCACGCCTGGTCTCGACCGGCTTCGCCGCTGCGGCGCGCCGGGCCGGCGTCGAGGTGCTGGAGAACATGGCCGTCGAGGGAGTGACCCGCGATGGCGAGGGTTTCGTGCTGGAAGCAGCCGGCAACCTCAGCCTGCGCGCCCGCTTCGTCATCAACAGCGCCGGCGCCTGGGCCGGCCCCTTCGCCGAGAGTTTCGGCGAGCCGGTGCCGCTCTCGCGCATCTACCCGTCCATGGTCGTCACCGAGCCGATGGAGCAGGTGATGTCGGTCAATATCGGCATGGAGGGCGGCGGCATCTATGCCCGCCAGGTCGAGCGCGGCAATGTCGTAGTCGGCGGCGAGCGCGCCTTGCCGTTGGCGGATATCGATTTCTCGCGGCCGCGCGGTGATGGCGCGATCGCAATCATGAACAACGCCGCCGCACTGTTCCCGGGTCTACGCCATGCCCAGGCGATCCGCTTCTGGAGCGGTACGGAAGGGGCCATGCCGGACAAGAATCCAGTGATCGGCTTGAGCGCGACGACGCCCGGCCTGATCCACGCCTTCGGCTTCACCGGCGCAGGCTTCCAGATCGCGCCCGGCGTCGGCGAGGTGCTCGCCGAGCTCGTCCGCGACGGCGAAGCACAGACTCCGATCGCAGCCTTCTCGATCGGCCGCTTCAAGCAGGATTCCGCCCGTACCGACGCTGGCTCGGGTGCGGGGCAAAACCAAGAGCCGCAGCACTAGAGGGGAGTTGAGACCATGACCAGCTATCGCACCATCCTGGCAGCCGGCGTCGCCACCATGGCGCTTGCCGCCGCCGGCAGCGCCTTCGCCCAGTCCAAGACGCTCTATGTCGGCATGAACGGCGGCAATTTCGAGAAGACCTTCACGCAGGCCGTCTTCCCGGATTTCGAGAAGGCCAATGACGTCAAGGTCGTGGTCGTGCCCGGCACCTCCTCGGACATCCTCGCCAAGGCGACCGCGGCCAAGGACAAGCCGCAGATGCACGTCATGTTCCTCGATGACGGCGTCATGGTCCGCGCCATTGGCGCCGGCCTCTGCGACAAGCTGAAGCCGGGTCCCGAGCTCGCCGATCTCACACCCGGCTCGCGCATGAAGGACGACATGGCGGTCGGCATCGATCTCGGCATGACCGGGCTCGGCTACAACAAGAAGCTGTTCGACGAGAAGGGCTGGGCGGCGCCGACCTCGTGGATGGACCTCGCCGATCCCAAGTACAAGGGCAAGGTCGTGTTCCAGTCGGCCTCGGCCTCCTCCTTCGGCCTGCACGCCTTCCTGATGTTCAACCGCATCCAGGGCGGCACCGAGGCCAATGTCGAGCCGGGCTTCACCAAGTTCCGCGACACCATCGGCAAGAACGTGCTCGAATTCATCCCGAGCTCGGCCAAGATCGCCGAGATGGCCCAGACCGGCGAAGCTGCGATCTTCCCGCTAACGCCGACCGGCATCTCGACACTGAAGGAAAAGGGCATCGGCGTCGAATACGCCCAGCCCAAGGAAGGCTCGGTCGTGCTGATGGTCGCCCAATGCGTCATCGCCAAGAATTCCGAGTCGGAGCTGGCGCAGAAGCTCGCCGCCTATCTGCTCTCGCCGGAGGCCCAGTCCAAGGCGCTCGCCGCCGGCAACATCGTGCCCTCGAACACCAAGGCCAAGGCGACGACGCCCGAGGCCGAAAAGAAGCTCGAGACCTTCCATGCCAACATGAAGACGGCCGTCACCCTCGACTGGGACCAGATCAACGCCAAGCGGCCGGAGTGGAACAGCCGCTGGAACAAGATGATCGAGCGCTGAGCCTCCCTTTAGCTATCGGCACCGCCGCGCAGCCGCGCGGCGGTGTTCTCGTATGCTATAGGCCTTGCCGGGCGCATCCCGATCAAACACGATCCAATCAACCCGGTTTGACAGGAAGCGCTGCCCCGCTACATTCCTGCAATCGATTACATCGCCAATCAGGCGGTCGATCGCGAGCTCCGGCAAGGGGCCGCGCTGTCGGGAGGGTCGCGATGAAGACCATGAAGGGGCCCGGGCTTTTCCTCGCCCAGTTCGCCGGTGACGCGGCGCCGTTCAACTCGCTCGACGCGATCGGCCGCTGGGCCGCCTCGCTCGGCTACAAGGGCGTGCAGATCCCGAGCTGGGACGCAAGGCTGTTCGACCTCGCCAAGGCCGCCGGGTCCGATGCCTATTGCGACGAGGTCAAGGGCACGCTCGCCCAATACGGCCTGTCGATCACCGAGCTATCGACCCATCTTCAGGGCCAGCTCGTCGCCGTCCATCCCGCCTTCGACGAAGCCTTCGACGGCTTCGCCGTCCCTGCCGTGCGCGGCAATCCGAAGGTGCGGCAGGAATGGGCGGTCGAGCAGATGAAGCTCGGCGCGAAAGCCTCGCGCCGGCTCGGGCTCTCCGCCAATGTCAGCTTCACCGGCGCGCTCGCCTGGCCCTTCGTCTACCCTTGGCCGCAGCGCCCGGCCGGCCTGGTCGAAACTGCCTTCGAAGAGCTCGGCAAGCGCTGGCGCCCGATCCTCGACACTTATGACGAAGCCGGCGTCGACCTCTGCTACGAGATCCATCCGGGCGAGGATGTCCATGACGGGGCGACCTTCGAGCGCTTCGTCGACGCGGTCGGCGGCCATAAGCGCGCCTGCATCAACTACGACCCCAGCCATTTCCTGCTGCAGCAGCTCGATTATCTCGCCTTCATCGACATCTACCACGAGCGCATCAAGGCCTTCCATGTGAAGGACGCCGAGTTCAATCCGAACGGGCGCGTCGGCGTCTATGGCGGCTATGAGCCCTGGGTGAGCCGGGCCGGCCGCTTCCGCTCGCTCGGCGACGGCCAGGTCGACTTCGGCGGCATCTTCTCCAAGCTGGCGCAGTACGACTACGATTCCTGGGCCGTGCTCGAATGGGAATGCGCGCTGAAGCATCCCGAGGACGGCGCGCGCGAGGGGGCGGAGTTCATCGCCGCCCATATCATCCGCGTCACCGAGAAGGCCTTCGACGACTTCGCCGCAGGGGGTACCGACGAAGTCGCCAACCGGCGCATGCTGGGTCTTGGCCGCTGACGGGAGGCGCTGATGGCGATCGAAGGCTCGACGACGCAAAAACTCAACCGCCGCTTGCGGCTCGGCATGGTCGGCGGCGGGCGCGGCGCCTTCATCGGCGCGGTGCATCGTATCGCCGCCCGGCTCGACGACCGCTGGCAGCTCGTCGCCGGCGCTCTCTCTTCCGATCCGGAGCGTGGGCGCCTTTCGGGCGAGGACCTGCTGCTCGACCCCGCCCGCCTCTATGCCGATGCGGCCGAGATGGCAAAGCGCGAGAAACGCCGCAAGGACTGCATCGACGCGGTCGCGATCGTCACGCCGAACCACGCCCACGCGCCGGCAGCAAAAGCCTTCCTCAAGGCCGGCATCCATGTGATCTGCGACAAGCCGCTAACGACGAGCCTGCGCGAGGCGCAAGCGCTCGCCAGGCTGGCGAAGGATAGCGGCCTGATCTTCGCGGTCACCCACAACTACACCGGCTATCCGCTGGTCCGGCAGGCCAAGGCCATGGTCGCCGAGGGCGCACTCGGCAAGCTGCGCGTCGTCCAGGTCGAATACGCGCAGGACTGGCTCGCAACAAAGCTCGAGGAGAGCGGCCAGAAGCAGGCTGAGTGGCGCACCGACCCGACCAAGTCCGGCCCGGCCGGTTCGATCGGCGACATCGGCAGTCATGCCTTCAACCTCGCCGAATTCATCGCCGGCGACGAGGTCGAGGCGCTCGCGGCCGAGGCGCATGTCTTTGTCGAGGGTCGCCGGCTCGACGACAACGCCCATATGCTGCTGCGCTTCAAGGGCGGCGCGCGCGGCATGCTCTGGTGCAGCCAGGTCGCGGCCGGCCAAGAGAACGGCCTGCGCATCCGCCTCTATGGCGAGAAGGGCGGGCTCGAATGGCAGCAGGAGAATCCGAACCTGCTGATCCATTCGCCGCTGGGCGAGCCGCCGCGCCTGATCCGCCGCAATGGCGCCGGCGCCTATCCGGTCGCCAATGCCGCTTCGCGCGTGCCGGCCGGCCATCCCGAGGGTTATCTCGAAGGCTTCGCCCAGCTCTACGTCGATATCGCCGAGCAGATCACGGCGCGGATAGAGGGGCGCGGGCCCGCACCCTTCTCGCTGCTGGTGCCTGACGTCGCTGACGGCGTGCGCGGTGTCCGCTTCATCGAAGCTGCCGTGCGCTCCTCGGCCAGGGGGGCGCGCTGGCTGAAGCTCTGACGTTCTCAGGCCCGCTTGTCTTCCCCGCCGGCTGCACGGCATAAGCAGCGCCAACGACAGGGAGGACGACACCATGGAATTCCGCCCCGATATCGGCCAGCTCTCGCCGACCATGCGCGAGCATCTGGCTCCAGCCAACCTGCTGCGCGCCGGCATCAACCTCTCGAACTTCCTGCTGGTCTCCAGCCGCGGCCCACAGGGCGAGCCGCAAGGCGTCTCGCCCGACATGGCCCGGGCGCTTGCCGACTTTCTCGGCACAGGCCTGCGCTATGTGCCCTACGAGAATCCCGGCCTGCTTGCAGACGCCGCGCCTTGCGACGAATGGGATGTCGGCCTGATCGGCGCCGAGCCGCAGCGGGCCGAAGCGATCAGCTTCACCCCGGCCTATGCCGAGATCGAGGCAACCTATCTGGTCCGCGCAGCGTCATCGCTGCGCGAGATCGCCGATGTCGATGCCGAGGGTGTCCGCATCGCGGTGAGCGGCCGCGCCGCCTACGGGCTCTGGCTCGACCGCAACATCCGCAAGGCCGAACTCGTCCGCTCCAGCACGCTCGACGATTCCGCGAATGATTTCGTGGGCAAGGAGCTTGACGCGCTGGCCGGCCTGCGCCCGCGCCTGCTCAGGGATGTCGTGGCCATCCCCGGCACGCGCATCCTCGACGGGTATTTCATGACCGTGCAGCAGGCGATCGGCGTGCCCAAGGCCAAGGCCGAGGTGGCTGATTATCTGGCGAAGTTTGTCGCCGCGGCTAAGGAATCGGGCTTCGTCGCGGCGCTGATCGCAAAGCACGGCGTGCAGGGATTGAGCGTCGCGCGCTGACCTTCAGCTCGCCGTCCCGTCCGTCCCTGCCCCGCAGACCAGCGCGCAGACCTTGCTGCCCGGCGCCGGCACGAAACGCTTCGCCTGCAAGGCCGCAACCGCCGCCGCGCCCGAAAGATCGGCGGCAATGCCGAACTCGAACCAGAGCGATTGCGCCGCCTGCTCCATCTCCTCGTCGCTGACCAGCACGATCTCGTCGACATTTTTCGCGACCGCCTCGTAGATCGCCTGGTCGGTGCGCCGGCACGACATCGTCGCGACCCGCGTCTCCAACCTGTCGAGCGTCACCAGCTTGCCGGCATCGAGGCAGGCATGCAGCGTCGGCGAGCCATAGGGCTCGATGCCGATGATGCGTGTCTGCGGCCGCAGCGCCTTCACCGCGGTGGAGAGGCCAGTGATCAGCCCACCGCCGCCAATCGCAACGAGGATGACATCGACATCGGGAATCTCGTCTAGGATATCGAGACCTAGCGTGCCCTGGCCGGCGACCACCACGGGATCGCTGAACGGATGGGCATAAGTCGCGCCAGTCTTCTCGGCATAGGCCAGCGCAGCGGCATTGGCGTCGTCCCAGACCGCGCCGACGATCTCGACATCGGCGCCCCAGCGCTTCAGCTTGGCGACCTTGTCGGCGACGACGTTGGACGGCAGGAAAATCTTGGCCTTCACGCCGAGCACATGAGCCGAGCGGGCGATGGCGAGCCCGTGATTGCCGCCCGACGCGGTGACGACGCCGCGCTTGAGCTCGTCCTCCGAGAGCGTCAGCAGCCGGTTCATCGCGCCGCGCGCCTTGAACGAGCCGGCCGCCTGCAACAATTCGAGCTTCAACGTCACCGTGCCGCCGAACTCCTCGCGCGAGCTGAGCTGGCGATAAGGCAGGATCGGTGTCTTGCGGACATACGGCGCGATTCGCCAGCGCGCCGCGCGGATGTCGTCGAGCCCGATCACGACAGCACCCCGCGATAGGGCGCCGCCACGATCAGGCAGCAATTGCCCGGCCTGACGCGGCCCGGCTGGCGCCGGCCATAGAGGATGCCGTCGGCAGCGTAGTGCAGCGTCTCCGGCGGGCGGGTCGGGTCCCAGGTGCAATGGATGCGCCCGGCCGGCTGCCCGGCGCTGACCGTCTCGCCATTGGCATGGAAGGGCTCGAAGACGCCGTCCGCCGTGGCGTAGACGTAAGCGGCCGTTCCCGGCAGTTCGAGCACCTGGCCGCCGCCGCGACGCGGCTCCGGCTTGTCCCGCCTGACGATGCCGAGATGATCGAGGACATTGGCGACGCCGCGCCGGCAGATCGCCAGCGCCTCCAGCGAGACCGCACCGGCGCCCGCCATCTCGGTACCGACCGTGACGAGCCCCTGGCGGCAGGCGGTCGCGGTGGCGGTGCGCGGCTCGCCGAGATTGGAGATCACCACCGTCATCGGTGCGTCGAAGGCCTGCACAGCCGCGACATTGCGCTTGTGCAGTTCGGGATCGTCGCTCGGCTCGACGATCGCGCTCGGGATGATGTCGAGCGAGGAGCCGCCGGAGTGCAGGTCGAGGAAGGCGTCGCCAAGAGGCAAGATATGATCGCTGACGAAGGCTGAGATTTGCTGGGTGATGGTGCCGCGCGGATCGCCCGGAAAGGTCCGGTTGAAGTTGAGCCCATCGACCGTCGAGGTGCGTTGGCCGGCGATGACGGCGTGGACATTGTTCGCCGGCATCAGGATGAGCCGCCCCTGCACGCGGCCGGGATCGAGATCGCGGATCAGGTCGCAGATCGCGATCGGCCCCTCGTACTCGTCGCCGTGATTGCCGCCTTCGAGGATCGCGGTCGGGCCCGAGCCGTTCTTGATGATCGCGACCGGAATCCGCGTCGCGCCCCAGGCGTCGTCATGCGGCGAATGCGGGATCATCAGGAAGCCGACCTGCTTGCCGTCCTTCTCCGGATCGACGGTGAGGAAGGCGCTGGACGGGCGCGGCGTGGGCTTCTGGCGGGGGCTGGTCATGGTGGGGCTCTGGAAGAAACTGGGCTGGGGATGTCAGGCACGAGCGCGGGGAACCCTCTCCCGGAGGGAGAGGGCAGGGTGAGGGGTAGGCCCTGTGACCGGTGCCGCGAGACCTGACCGCGCGGATGGGTTCAGGCCAACGTTTCCAGTCCGAACACCTCACCCCTACCCCTCTCCTTCAAGGAGAGGGGTTCCCGCGCCTGACGGGAGAACGCGTGTCGACGCCTCACAGCGTCGGCAGCGGATCCATCGGCATGTCCAGGTACTTCTTGTGCAGCCGGTCGAGCTCGCCGTTCATCGAGGCGTAGAAGATGAAACTGTCGAGCCAGCGCACCAGATTGTGCTGGTCCATCTGCACGCCCATATGCGCCGGGCTGCGGCGGATGACGAATTTGCGCTCGAACTCCTTGCTCGGATTCTGCTTGGCGAGCGCCTGGGCGACGATCGAGTTGGTCGCGAGCAGGTCGGCCTGGCCGGTGATATAGGCGGCGGCGGCGGTCGCGTCGTCCTCGGTGCGCATCACGTTCGCCTTGGGTGCGGCTTCGGTGATGGCGAGTTCCTGCGTCGTGCCCTTGGCGGCCGCGATGCGGTTGGAGCCGAGCGTCTCGGGGCTGGTCACGTTCGCCGACTTCGCGCCGTAGACGGCGAGGAAGGTGTTGGCGTAGGGCGCGGTGAACATGATCTGCCGGGCGCGCTCCGGCGACAGGCCCATCACCGAAATGACGATGTCGACCTTGTCGGTGAGCAGGAACGGAATGCGGTTTGCGCCGGTGATCTGCTGCATCTCCAGCTTAACGCCGAGCCCCTTGGCGACCATCTCGGCGAGTTCGATGTCAAATCCGACCGCCTTGCGGTTGGCGTCCTGCGAACCGAAGGGCGGTGCGTCGAGCGGCACGCCGATGCGCACAACGCCCTTGGACAGGATGTCCTGGAGTTTGTCGGCCTTGGCCTCGACCGCACCGAACGCAGCGATCGCCATCGCCGCCAAGCCTGCGAACAGTTTACGCATCTTTCTCTCCCCTCGTTGACCGATACCGGAACTGTGTTTCTTCCTCAGTGCAGGACCGCGCTGAGGAAGGTGGTGAGCTCGGGCGTCTTCGGCGCGGCGAGCACCGCCGCAGCCTGGCCTTCTTCGTGGATACGGCCCTCGTGCATGAAGACGACACGGGAGCCGAACCGGCGGGCAAAGCCCATTTCGTGGGTGACGAGCATCATGGTCATGCCCTCCTGCGCCACGGATTCGAGGACTTTCAGCACCTCTCCGGTGAGCTCCGGATCGAGTGCCGAAGTGACCTCGTCGAACAGCATCAGCTTCGGGCGCATGGCGAGCGAGCGGGCGATCGCAACGCGCTGCTGCTGGCCGCCGGAGAGCTGGGATGGGTAGGCGTCGAGCTTGTCGGCCAGACCGACGCGGGCCAGCACTTCACGGGCGACCTCGCGTGCCTCCTCCGGCCGCTGCTTCTTCACGACGCGTGGAGCGAGCGTGATGTTGTCGCTGACCGAAAGATGCGGGAACAGGTTGAACTGCTGGAAGACGATGCCGACCTCCTGCCGGAGCTTGCGCAGGTCTGTCGCAGGATCGTTGACCTTGACGCCGTCGATGCGGATCATGCCGGCCTGCACCGGCTCCAGCCCGTTGACGCAGCGCAGCAGCGTGCTTTTCCCCGAGCCCGAGCGGCCGATCACGGCGACGACCTCGCCTTTCTCGATGTCGAGCGAGACGCCCTTCAGCACCTGGTTGGCGCCATAGCTCTTGCTGACGTCATGGATTTCAACGAGCGACATCGAGCTTCCGCTCGAGCGAGCGGCTCCATTGCGTGAGAGGGAAGCACATCGCGAAATAGATGCAGGCGACGGTGATGTAGACGGCGAAGGGCTTGTAAGTGCCGGCCGCGGTGAGCTGGCCCTCGCGGGTGAGCTCGACAAAGCCGATCACCGCCGCGAGCGAGGTGTTCTTGATCAGTTGCACGAGGAAGCCGACCGTCGGCGGGATCGCGATCCGGATCGATTGCGGGATGATCACGTAGCGTAGTTGCTCGGCCAGCGAGAGCCCGAGCGAGGCCCCCGCCTCCCATTGCGTCCTGGCGATCGAGACCAGCGCGCCGCGCCAGATCTCGCCGAGGAAGGCCGAGCCGTAGACTGAGAAGGCGACGGCCGCCGCGATCCAGGGATTGACCGAGATGCCGGCGAGCGGCAGGCCGAAGAAGATCAGGAACAGCCAGACCAGCAGCGGCGTGCCCTGGACCAATTGGATATAGGTCGCCGAGAACCAGCGTAGCGGCGCGATCGGCAGGATGCGCAGGATCGCGAGCCCAAGCCCCAGCACGGCCGAGCCGGCGAAGGCGACCGCGGTCAGCGCGATCGTCCAGCGCGCCGCCGCGATCAGGTACATCACGTCGATGAGGCCGAATTCCCGGATCATCGCACGAACACCACACGGTAGATCAGGGCGAACAGGCCACGGAAGCCGATGGCGAGCGCGAGATAGAGCACGCCGATCACCGTATAGACCTCGAAATCGCGGAAGGTGCGCGATTGCACGATGGACGCAGCATGGAACAGATCCTGCACCGAGATCTGCGAGGCGACGCTGGTCGCCAGCATCAAGAGCACGAACTGGCTGGCGAGCGCCGGAAACATCGCCTTCAGCGCCGGGAAGACGACGATGTAGCGGAAGACCTGCAGACCGGAGAGCCCGAGCGAATGGCCCGCCTCGATCTGCGCTTTCGGCACGGCCTCCAGACCGGCGCGGACGATCTCGGTGGTATAAGCGCCAAGATTGATGACGAGCGCGATCATCGCCGCGGTTAGCCCGTCGAGCCTGACGCCGAAGCTCGGCAAGCCGAAGAAGATCAGGAAGAGCTGCACCAGCAGCGGCGTATTGCGGATGATCTCGACATAGGCGCCGATAATGCGGCGCAGCCAGGCCGGGCCGTAAGTCCGTCCGGCGGCACAGAGAATACCGATGAGGAGCCCACCGACCATCGCGACGCCCGAGAGCAGCAGCGTGATCCAGACGCCGTCGAGAATGGACTGCCAGGCCGCAAAGACGTCGCGAAACTGGAGCCCATACTTCATCGCCGTCAGCCCTGGGGCTGCGGGCCATGGGCCCGCCGTCCGGATGCGCTGGACGGATGTTGTGGCGATGCAGTCATCTTTCCCCCTCTTTACCCGGAGGCTAGTTTGGCTTCTTATTTGATGTCAAGCTTCATATATGAAACAGGCGCAGCATGAGCGTTCCTCTCGAAGCCGACACTGACGAGAAGGCGGCCTATGCCGCCCCCGCCCTGGAAAAGGGCCTCGACATCCTCGAACTGCTCGCAGAGATCGGCGAGCCGCTCTCGACCCGCGTGATCGCCGAGCGATTGCAGCGCTCGAAGAGCGAGATCTTCCGCATGGTCTTCGTGCTGCAGCAGCGCGGCTATCTCGAACGGGAGCCGGGGACCGACCGGCTCGGCCTGTCGCGCCGCCTGTTCGACCTCGGCATCAGGACGCCCGGCGGCAAGCAGCTGACCTCGGTCGTGCTACCGCTGATGGAGCGTTTCAGCGAGGAGAGCGGCCAGGCCGCCCATCTCGTCGTGCTCAGCCGGGCGCAGACCGTGGTGCTCGCCACCACCGCCGGTCATCTCGACGCCAGCGTCATCGTCCGCCCCGGCTATGGCCGCCCGGCGCTCGACGCGAATTCCGGCCTGCTCATCCTCGCCTTCCAGTCGGAAGGGCGCCGGCGCGGGCTAATGCGCGAGGCCCCGCCCGAGATCAGGCAGCGCCTCGACGAACCGGCGACGCAAGCCGCCCTTGCCGAGGTCCGAACACTTGGGCACCGCATCGCGCCGAGCCGCGACATCCTCGCCGTCACCGACATCGCCTGCCCGGTGATCGGCCCGGCCGGCCATGCCGAGGCGGCGATCCTGGTGCCTTGCCTGCAGCGCCATGGCGTCGAGACCGACGAGAGCGCGATCCTGCTCGCCCTCAAGGCCTGCGCTACCGAGGCAGGACTGCGCCTGCCTTTTGGCTAGCACTGATCCGGAAAACCCGCGGGCTAACCCGGAAAACCCGCGCAATTGCCGCAGCGCCACCCGAAGCCGGCCATATACTCTCCAAAATTGCTCGCGATTTTCCCTCTAACCGCAGCAACCGCCACGGAGGAGGACGATATGGCCGAGACCGCGACGAACCCGCAGACCATCGTGATGACCGATCCGGAATGGATCGCGCTGGAAAGCATCAACGAGGAAACCCGCCGCTTCATCTTCGGCGAGGCGATGCTGCGTCTGCTTCAGGGCCGCGGTCTGGCCGAGCCTGGCGACGAGCTCTGGAAGGTCACTCCGGAAGGCCAGCAGGCGCTCGAAGCCCGCAGCCACTGACCTTCAAATCCAGTTCCACCTTGAACATCTCGTCCCGGGTGCCCTCAGCGGTCGCTCGGGACGATCTCGTTAGAGGTCGTGTCCGTAGGCGGTTGCAAGTGCCGGCCGCGCAGCCCATCTCAGCGCTACGCCAGTTCGCTCACGCTTCCGGGACCTGACGCATGAAACGCCCCGTCACCATCACGATCTCGCATTCGCTCGGCCGCGAGGCGGCCCGCCAGCGGCTGCAGGGCGGCGTTGGCAAGGTCCGCGACAAGCTCGGTAGCTTCGGCATGCAGCTCGTCGAGGAGACCTGGCAGGGCGACACGCTGCAATTCGGCGTCGCCGCGCTCGGCCACACCATCAGCGGCAAGATCGAGGTCGAGGATGCGCTGGTGCGCGTCGAGGTGATGCTGCCTTTGATGCTAGCCATCTTCGCCGAGAAGCTGAAGCTCGGCGTCGAGAAGCAGGGCCAGATCCTGCTGGAGCACAAGCCGACCAAGGCCTGAGAGACTGTTTGGCAACTTTTCAGCCCTCATCCTGAGGAGCCATTTTGCCAGAAATGGCGCCTCGAAGGATGCTTCAGGAGGCTCCGGAGACATCTGGACCATCCTTCGAGACGCGATCTGCGATCGCTCCTCAGGATGAGGGCTGAGCTTCCGAACAGGCTCCAAGCGCAGCACCCTGCACATCGTGTCGCAGCTCCTTTGCGACTTTTGTTCACCATCGAAGGTTGAATTCCCCTGCCGCGATCCGCAAAGTCGCAGGCACCCCCTTTTCCGCCGACCCACCGGAGACCCATGCATCACGGCCCATTGATCGCCATCATCGTCATGGGCCTCGGCCTCGCCTTCGTGTTCGGGGCGCTGGCGCAGAAGTTGAGGGTTTCCCCGCTCGTCGGCTATCTCCTCGCCGGCGTCGCGGTCGGCCCGTTCACCCCGGGCTTCGTCGCCGACCAGGGCCTCGCCAACGACCTCGCTGAAATCGGCGTCATCCTGCTGATGTTCGGCGTCGGCCTGCATTTCTCGCTGAAGGACCTGCTCTCGGTCAAAGCCATCGCGGTGCCGGGCGCGCTGGTGCAGATCGGCACTGCGACCCTGCTCGGCCTGGGGCTGGCGCTGCTGCTCGGCTGGAGCGTACCTGCCGGCCTCGTCTTTGGCCTGGCGCTCTCGGTCGCCAGTACCGTCGTGCTGCTGCGCGCCTTGCAGGAACGCCGCATCGTCCAGACCGAGAAGGGCAAGATCGCCGTCGGCTGGCTGATCGTAGAGGACCTCGCCATGGTCCTGGCGCTGGTGATGATCCCGGCGGTCGCCGATGTGCTGAACGGCGGCTCCGGCACAGCTGCGGGCAGCGGGCCGCTGGCGACACGCTTCGATCTCGGCCTCTGGGGCGTGCTCGGCCTGACGCTCGCCAAGGTCGCCGCCTTCGTCGCCTTCATGCTGATCGTCGGCCGCCGGCTGATCCCCTGGATCCTGCATTGGGTCGCCCATACCGGCTCGCGCGAGCTGTTCCGCCTCGCCGTGCTGGCGATCGCGCTTGGCGTCGCCTATCTCGCCGCCAGCCTGTTCGGCGTCTCCTTCGCGCTCGGCGCCTTCTTTGCCGGCATGATCCTCAGCGAATCGCCGCTCAGCCATCGCGCCGCCGAGGAATCGCTACCCCTGCGCGACGCCTTCGCCGTGCTGTTCTTCGTCTCCGTGGGCATGCTGTTCGACCCCGGCATCCTGCTGCGCGCGCCTTTACCGCTGATCGCAACCATCGCCATCATCCTGTTCGGCAAGACCCTGGCGGCCTGGCTGATCGTGCGCGCCTTCGGCAAGCCCGATCAGGTCGCGCTGACGATTTCGGCAAGCCTGGCGCAGATCGGCGAGTTCTCCTTCATCCTCGCCGGGCTCGGCGTCTCCTTGAAGCTTCTGCCGGAGCAGGGCCGCGACCTGATCCTCGCCGGTGCGATCTTCTCGATCGTGCTCAACCCGCTGATGTTCAAGCTGGTCGACCGCTTCGCCCCGCCAGACCCGGCACCGGCCAAGCCCAAGCCGGCAGAACCGAAGCCGGCCGAGGCCGCGCCCGTCCCTCAGCCGGAAGCGCCGGCCGCGACGCCCGAGCCCGCCCCCGAACGCGACATCGTCCCGACCGAACTCTCCGACCACATCGTCGTCGTCGGCTATGGCCGCGTCGGCTCGCTGCTCGGCGCTGGCCTTACGGCTATGGGCGAAAAGCTCTTGGTGATCGAGGACCAGGATGACGGTGTCGCCGCCGCCCGCCGCGACGGCGCGGAAGTGCTGGTCGGCAATGCCGCCGATCCGGAGGTGCTCGGTGCCGCCGCGTTGCCGCGGGCAAAGCGCCTCTTCGTCGCCATCCCCGGCAGCTTCGAGGCCGGTCAGGTCTGCGAGCAGGCGCGCAAGCAGAACCCGAACCTGCCGATCATCGCCCGCGCCCATTCGCTTGCCGAGGTCGAGCATCTCAGGGAGTGCGGCGCCAGCCGCACCATCATGGGCGAGGCCGAGATCGCCCGCGCCATGCTGGCTCTCTGTGGCCGCAAGGGCGAGGAGCCGGCTCCGAACACGCCGAACGCAGCCTGAGCGAGGCTACCCCTCGCCGTCCATCAGCGGATGCAGGTCGCGGACCATGCTCTTCAGTCGCTCGTCGAGGATGTGGGTGTAGATCTGCGTCGTCGCGATGTCGGCATGGCCCAGGAGCTCCTGCACAACGCGCAGATCGGCGCCGTTCTGCAGGAGATGGCTGGCGAAGGCATGCCGCAGCACATGCGGCGAGACCTTGGCTGGCGACAGGCCCGCCGCTGCAGCCAGTGACTTGAGATCGCGCCCGAAGGCCTGGCGGGTCAGGTGCCCGCTCTCACCATCGGAGGGAAAAAGCCAGCGTCCGTCCGCCGCGCCCTGCCCGCGCAGCACGGCAAGATGCGCCGCGGCGGCGACGCGCGCCGCCTCGTTCAGCGGCACCAGCCGGTCCTTGTCGCCCTTGCCGCGCACGACCAGGAAGCGCTCGCGCGTCGTCGCGGCGGAGAGCGGCAGCGCGATCAGTTCGGAGACGCGCAGGCCGGTGGCGTAGAGCATCTCGATCAGGCAGCGCATCCTGACGCCGCGCGCCCGCGCAGCGGGCGAGAGCCCCTCCTGCTCCGCCATCTGCTGGGCTGTACCGATCAGCCGATCGACCTCGGCGACGCTGAGCACCTTCGGCAATGGCCGGCCAAGCCGCGGCCCCTCGATCGCGGCGGTCGGATCGGTGCCGGCGAGGCCTTCCGTGTAGAGGAAGCGATGGAACTGCCTGACGGCCGAGAGCCGACGCGCCGCTGAGGAAGCCTTCAGCCCGCGTTCCGACAACTCGACCAGATAAGCCCGGATGTCGTCCGCCGTGGCCGCGGCCGGCCCGCCCTGGCTCGCGGCGAAGCCGAGATAGTCATCGAGATCGCGCTCATAGGCCTCGAGCGTGTTCTTGGCTGCACCACGCTCGGCCGCCAGCATGTCGAGGAAGCCGTTCAGCCAGGAGCGCGCCTGCTTGCTCATTTCTGCTGCAGCTTCGAGGGCGGCACGATTTCGACCATCTCGCGCGGCTCCGGCTTCACGAAGGTGACCAGCGCGAGCATGCCGCCATAGACCAGCCCGGCGATGACAGCCAGGAACGTCAGGAACTTGAACAGCGTCGGCACGGCCGGCGATTCCCCATGCACCCCAACCCGTTATTTCTGATTGGGGGCGTCGGACGCAAGGGCGGAACCGGCGATCTTTGCAAGCTGCAGCCCGCGCAGGCTGTTGCCGACGAACCAGCGCCCGGCCTGCCTGAGGTCGTCGAGCCGCAGCGGCGCCTCACGGGCAGCGCCGGTTTCGATGAGTTCCCGGCGCAATACGCCCGGCAGCAGGCCATGCTCCAGCGGCGGCGTCAGCAGCACCCCGTCGTGCTCGACAAAGACATTGCTGCGGCTGGTCTCGGTGACGAAGCCTTGCCGGTTCAAAAGCAGGGCATCGTCGCAGCCTTGCGACGCCGCCTCCGCGAAGGCTCGCTCATAAACCGCCCGACGCGTCGTCTTGTGACGCAGGAACGGATCGCCGGCATCGACCCGCTGCCTCGCAATCGCGATCCGGACCGCGCCGCCCGCCACGACCGGCATCAGCGCAGCAGTGATTTGAAGCGTGCCGTCGCGGCGCAGCTCGCAACGCACGCGCCGTTCCTCGCCGGCAGGAAACGACGCCTCAGCCTCGGCGAGCTGCCCGAGCGCCTCCGCCCGATCGAGCCGAAAGCCGAGTGCCGCCGCCGACGCGGCAAGACGCTCAAGATGCAACGCCAACCGGACATAGCCACCTGACCAGCGCAGCGTCTCGATCAGTCCGTAATCCCCAGCGAGATCCGTCAGCACCCGCGCCTTCAGCCGGCACTCCGCATATTCCTCTGCCGGCCTGGAATCGACGACGATACCGCCGCCGACGCCGTAGACGCCCTCGCCTCCCGGCAGCAGCGTCGCAGTCCGGATCGCGACGTTGAAGCTGAGATCGCCATTCGGGGCGATCATGCCGAGCGATCCCGTGTAGATCCCGCGCGGCGCGGCTTCGAGCTCACGGATGATCTCCATCGCCCGCAGCTTCGGCGCGCCGGTGACCGAGCCGCAGGGAAACAGTGCCAGCATCTGCTCAAGCAGCGACAGGCCTGGCCGCAATCGGCTCGTCACCATCGAGGTCAGCGTGTGGAAGCCCGGATAGGTCTCGACGCTGAACAGCGCCGGTACCTTGACCGAGCCCTGCTCGCTGATCCGGCTGAGATCGTTGCGCAGGAGGTCGACGATCATCAGGTTCTCGGCCCGCTGCTTCGGATCGGCGCGGAGCGCTGCCTTCGCCGCCTCGTCCGCCTGCGCATCGATGCCACGCGCCGCCGTTCCCTTCATCGGCCGGGTGACCGCGCGCTCGTCTGCCGTCTCGATGAACAGCTCCGGCGAGACCGAGAGGATGCTCGCCTCGCCTGTCGCGACGATGCCGCCATGGGCGACCGGCTGGCTCGCCCTGAGCGCACCGTAAAGTGCGAGCGGATCGCCAGGATAGCGGAAGCGGATCGGGAAAGTCAGATTGACCTGATAGGCATCGCCGGCATGGAGATAGTCGAGCACGCGCTGCACCGCCGCCGCATGCGCCGCTTCGTCCAGCCCGAACGCCAGATCTTCCAGTGGCGGCGGACACCGCGCCGCGAACGCCTTGTCGAGCTCCGCCGGAGCGATGCTGCGCGGCGCTTCGAACAGGCCGAACCAGAGCAGCGGCAGCCGAGGCTTGCTCAGCAACAGCCCTGCCAGCCGCGGCTCGAAGGCATAGCCCAGCTCATAGGAGAGGAAGCCGGCCGCGTGCAGGCCGCGCGCCAGACCGGCTTCGATGCCGGCGAATGCGCCGGCAATGCCGGATGGCTCGCTGGCCGTGATGATCTCGGCGGGATCGGCGAAGAGCAGTGCCTGCCCTGCCCCGCTGCGGTCTTCCAGCAGCACGAAGGGCGCCCGCAATCCGGCGATTCCGCAATTTGCTCCAGCCACCGGCATCACGCGTTCACACCCCGTCGCGGCGCTACGAGCCCGACTGGGCGGCCACGGTCAAGCCGCCCTGCATCGCACATGGCGGTGCCACGATCCTCATGCTAGAGCGGGCACAAGGAATTCAGTTGATGACGATGGCGGAAACGATCGAACAAGTGGACCGCATCGCGCTGCGCGCCGCGCTCGGTGCGCGGGCCGTGGTGCTGGTGGGCATGATGGGCTCGGGCAAGAGCTCGGTCGGCAAGCGCCTCGGCGCCCGGCTCGGCCTCCCCTTCGTCGACGCCGACACCGAGATCGAGACCGCCGCCGGCATGGCGATCCCCGAGATCTTCGCCCAGCGCGGCGAGAGCGAGTTCCGCGACGGTGAGCGCCGCGTCATCTCCCGCATCCTGACGACGCGCGCGCCGCTCGTGCTGGCGACCGGCGGCGGCGCCTTCATGAACGCCGACACCCGCGCCCGCATCGCCGAGCTCGGCATCTCGATCTGGCTGAAGGCCGAGTTCGACGTGCTGATGCGCCGCGTCCGCAAGCGCAGCAACCGCCCGCTGCTCCAGACGGCCGATCCCGAGGCGACCGTGCGACGCTTGCTGGCCGAGCGTGAGCCGATCTATGCGCTCGCCGACATCACGCTGATCTCGCGCGACGATCCCCATGAGGTCGTCATCGAGGACGCCGTGGCGGCGCTCGACCGGCGGCTGCGCCAGGAAGGCAAGGAATGAACGCTTTGGCTCAGGCTGCCCCTGCAGCGGAACGCATCGTCGTCCCGGTCGCGCTGGCCGAGCGCTCCTATGACATCCTGATCGGGCGCCATCAGCTCTGCGAGGCTGCGCAGGTGATCGCCCGGCGCTTTCCCGGCGCCCGCGCCGCCATCGTCACCGACGAGAACCTCGCCACCCTGCACGCACCCGCCCTCGAATCCTGCCTGCAGCAGGCCGGCGTCACGGCGACGCGCCTGACGATCCCGCCGGGCGAGTCCTCCAAATCCTATGCCCGCTTCATCGAGCTCTGTGACGGTCTGCTCGCCGCCAAGATCGAGCGCAACGACCTCGTCATCGCGCTTGGCGGCGGCGTCGTCGGCGACCTCTCGGGCTTCGCCGCCTCGGTGCTGCGCCGCGGCGTGCGTCTCATCCAGATCCCGACCAGCCTGCTCGCCCAGGTCGATTCCTCGGTCGGCGGCAAGACCGGCATCAACTCCAGCCATGGCAAGAACCTGATCGGCGCCTTCCACCAGCCGGCGCTGGTGGTCTGCGACACCGCCTTGCTCGATACGCTGAGCGAGCGCGAGTTCAAGGCCGGCTATGCCGAGGTGGTGAAATACGGGCTGATCGACGATGCCGCCTTCTTTGACTGGTGCGAGGTCAACTGGCGCCGCGTCATGGAAGGTGGGCCCGAGCGCGACCATGCGGTGGCGACCGCCTGCCGGGCCAAGGCCGCGGTCGTCGCCCGCGACGAGCGCGAGGATGGCGACCGTGCCCTTCTCAATCTCGGCCACACCTTCGCCCATGCGCTGGAGCGGCTGACGCGATACGACTCCACCCGCCTCGTCCACGGCGAAGCCGTGGCGATCGGGCTTTGCCTCGCCTTCCGCTTCTCGCAGCGGCTCGGTCTCTGCTCCGGCCAGGATGCCGGCCGCGTCGCCGCCCATCTCACCGCCGTCGGCCTGCCGACCAGGCTGCAGGACGTGCCCGGCGGCACCGGCACGGCGTCTGAGATCGTCGAGGCGATGACCCAGGACAAGAAGGTCAAGCGCGGCGCGCTGACCTTCATCCTGGCGCATGGCATCGGCAAGAGCTTCATCGCGCCCGGCGTCGCCACCGAGACGGCGCACGACTTCATCGAGAGCGAACTCGCGGGAACCTGAGCTCTTCCTCCATGGTCGCCATCCCGCATCTCGACCCCTGGCTCGCCATCGCCGTCGTCTCGCTCGGCGTGCTCCTGACCGGTTTCCTCGCCGCAGCCGATGCGGCGCTGCATGCGATCTCGCGCGCCAGGCTCGTCCAACAGGAGAAGGCCGGCAGCCGCCGCGCCACGATCGTTCTGCGCGTGCTGGACAATCGCGAGCGCCTCAGCGGTGTCTTCCTGCTGGTGCGGACCCTTGTGAAGACCGCGACGGCGAGCTTTGCCGCCTACGCCGCGCTGGCCTCGTTCGGCGCCAGCGGTGCGGCGGGTCTCGCCATCGCAGTTGCGCTGGTCATTGTCGTGTTCGGGGAGCTCGCGCCGCGCATGGCGGCCGTCGCCGACCCCGAGCGCATGGCGCTCAAGCTGGTACGCCCGGTGGCGCGCCTGCTCGCCCTGTTCGGCCCGCCGGTCAGGCTGATGCAATGGCTGGCCCGCCGCTCGCTCGGCCTGTTCGGCCTGCGCATCGATTCGCAGCGCCCGGTGCTGGCGATCGACGAGATCCTGCGCGATCAGGTCGAGCTGATGCGCCAGGGCGGTACCGCCGATAAGGCCGATGGCGACATGGTCAGCGGGCTGCTCGATCTGAAGCAGCTCGCAGTCGACGACGTGATGATCCATCGCACCAAGATGCGCACGATCAATCTCGACCTCGGCCCGGAGGCGATCGTGCGCGAGGTCCTAGCCTCGCCTTATACCCGCATGCCGCTCTGGCGCGACAAGCCGGAGAACATCGTTGGTGTCCTGCACGCCAAGGACCTGCTGCGCGCGCTCGATGCCGCTGGCGGCGACGCCTGCAAGCTCGATGTCGCGACCATCGCGCTGGAATCCTGGTTCGTACCGGTGAACACGCCGCTGCCCGAGCAGCTCAAGGCTTTCCTCGCCCGCAAGACGCATTTCGCGCTCGCCGTCGACGAATATGGCGAGGTGATGGGGCTGGTGACGCTCGAGGACATCCTCGAGGAGATCGTCGGCGACATCCGCGATGAGCACGACGTCGCCGTTCCCGGCTTGCGCCAGCAGCTGGACGGAGGTGTCATCGTCGATGGCGGCGTGCCGATCCGCGACCTCAACCGGGCGATGGACTGGCAGTTGCCCGACGACGAGGCGACGACCATCGCCGGCCTCGTCATCCACGAGGCCCGCGCCATCCCCGATGCCGGCCAGGCCTTCACCTTCCACGGCTTCCGCTTCGAGGTGATGCGCAAGAGCCGCAACCGGCTGACCGCGCTCAGGGTGGCGCCCGCGGGCAACGGCACGCATGAGCAGGAGCCCGCGACCGCCGCGTGATGGCGGCCGGATCGCTCAGTCTTCAGGCTGCAGCCTGCAGCGCAGCCTTGCGAGCAGCCTCGTGAAGATCTCTGCTTCGTCGCGCGCTCGCGCCAGGACAAGCCCTCCCTGGATCAGGGCCAGGATTTCCTCCGCCAGCCCGTCAGCGTCGGCACGACCGCCACGGGCGAGCGCCCCGGCGAGCGCATCCTGCCAGGCAGCGAAATAGCCGGCGATCTGCGCCGCGAAGCGCTCGCGTGAATCGGCCAGGGCCAGCGCTCCGACCAGGCAAATGCGCCGGCCCGAACGGAAATAGCCGTCGACCGCGACGAGCATCGCCTCGATCGCGGCCGCGCCATCGCCGTCCGCTCGGAGAGGCTGGAACACCTCGTTCTCGAACCAGCGATCGATCTCGTCGAGCACGGCCTTGGCCATCTCCTCCTTCCCGCCGGGGAAGAAGTGATAGAGGCTGCCTTTGCCGAGCCCCGTGCGCGCGCCGATCACCGACAGGCTCGCCGCCTCGAAGCCGTGGTCGCGAAAGATCTCGCCGAGCACCGGCAGCAGGTCGGCCCGCTCGCTGATTCGTCTTGCCATCAGCTCTTATAGGCCGAGATCGCTCAGGCCGGGATGATCGGCCGGACGCGGCCCGGAGGCGTCCCAATGGAACTTCCGCGCCGCTTCCGCGATCGGCAGGTCGTTGATGCTGGCATGGCGGCGGGCCATCAGGCCGTTCTGTGCGAACTCCCAGTTCTCGTTGCCGTAGGAGCGGTACCACTGCCCGGAATCGTCGCGCCATTCATAGGCGAAGCGCACGGCGATGCGGTTGTCGGTGAAGGCCCAGAGTTCCTTGATCAATCGATAGTCGAGCTCGCGCTGCCATTTGCGGGTGAGGAAGGCTTCGATCGGAGCCCGACCCTGGAAGATCTCGGCGCGGTTCCGCCAGCGCGAATCCTCGGTATAGGCCAGCGCGACCCGCGCCGGATTGCGCCCGTTCCAGCCGTCCTCGGCGGCTCTGACCTTGAGGATCGCGGTCTCCGCGCTGAACGGCGGAAAAGGCGGCCTAGCTTCGCTCACGGCAAATCTCCTGTACCAATCGGTAAAGACTGAACCGATTGGTACAGAACAGACCTTGCCTCGTCAATCCCGGCTGCAGAGCCTCTTCGTCAGGGGCTGAACACCAGCACCAGGAAGACGAAGAACACCGAGAGGTGCACCGCCCCTTCCAGCATTGTGGTGCGCGTGCCGGTGAAGGTCAGCGTCGAGAGCAGCAGCGTCATCGACAGGATGACCATGTTGGTACCGGAGAGGCCGAGCACGACCTCCTGTCCGGTGATGAGCCCGATGACCAATACGGCGGGAACCGTCAGCCCGAGCGTCGAGGCGGCAGCTCCAAGGCAGAGATTGATCGCCCGCTGCAGCTGGTTGGTGGTGATCGCGCGCAGCGCCGCGATGCATTCGGGCGTGAACACCACCATGGCAATCAGGATACCGCCGAGCGCCACCGGCGCGCCAAGGCGCGCGATGCCGAAGTCGAGCACGACGGCGAGGCTTTTCGCCAGGATCACGATCGGCAGGATGTTGGCGAGCAGCAGGATGACATGCGACCGCGTCGAGCCTTCCGAGGGCGGATGCGGCGGCTCCTCGGCCGGCTCGGCATCAGGCGCTGGCGCCAGTTCGGAGCCGGGCTGCACCCTGGCCCGGGCATAGGCCGCGCCATAGGGCATATTCGATTCGCCGGCGGGCTCCTTGAAGAAGACACTGTGCCTGCCGGTCTGCAGGATCAGGAAGGCGCCGTAGAGCAGCAGGGTGAAGAGCGAGAACGCGATCGACTGGAAGGTGGTCAGCGTGCCGTCCGAGGTCGAGGTGGTGAAGTTCGGCAGGACAAGCGGGATCAGCGTCAGCGGAATGATCACCGCCAGATAGGCCGAGGCGCCCTTGAGGTTGTAGCCCTGCGAGAAGTGCCGGAGGCCGCCGATGAAGAGGCCGATACCGACGACACCGTTGAGCACGATCATCAGCACCGCGAACATGGTGTCGCGCCCGAGCGTCGGCGCGCCCTTGGCGCCCAGCATAACCGCCGAGATCAGCGCCACCTCGATGATGACGATCGAGAGCGTCAGGATCAGCGTGCCATAGGGCTCGCCGAGCCGATGCGCGATCTCCTCGGCCTCATGCACCACGCCGAACGCCGACCAGACGATGACACCGAGCAGCCAGGCAAAGATCAGCAATGACGGCAAGGGCGCCCCAAGCTGTGCGAGCAGCGTGCCGCCAAAGATCTGGAAGGCTGCAACCGAGGCCCAGGCGCAGGCGAGGCGGGCGATCATCATGTCAGGCAATAGGTCCGTCGTTGGGAAAAGGAGACAGGCGAGTACGTGCCGAAAATGATCTCACAACGGCAAGCCCGTGACACGCGATTGTTGCCTCGCACGCGTCTCCCATGCGCAAAGGCGCCACAAAGGAAGTCGAGACCAGCGCAATGAGCGCGCTCGATCTTCGCCTTGCCCATCTCGTCCTCTTAGCCGGCGCTGCCTTGCTCGCAGACACGCTGGTGGCGCGCGCCCAGCCGGAGCCGACATTCCGTGCAAGCTGCAGCGAATTGCGCACCGCACTGAAGTCACTGGCTGGCAAGGAGGGCGAGCTCGTCACGATCGAGGTCGAGGGTCCCCTGGCCATGGTCAAGGCGGGCGCCGGCGTGACCTATCTCGGCTTGTGCCAGGCACCCGACCCGCGGGTACTCTGCGTCACCTATGACAGCAATGGTCGAAACACCGGCGAGCGCATCGTCGTCAGCGGCAGCTGGGAGCAGGTCGGCCCCGATCACGTCAAGCTCGACCCCTGCCTGCATTTCCTGCCGGGCGAGCCGGCGCCCTGAGGATCAGCCCAGCTTCGCCAGGAAGTCGGTCGCCCGATAGCCATCCGACACACCGTCGACGATGATCGCGGCGCTGCGCGAATTGCGCGTCCTGAGCGGCAGGATCGCCTGATAGGCCGGCGAGGCATACCAGTTGCGCGCCGCGTCGATGTCCGGGAAGGCGATGACGACGAGATCGCCTTCCCACGGTCGTTCCATGACCTCTGGCGTCACGCCATGGATCAGGAAGCGCCCCCCGAACGGCACGAGGGTCTCGTCGATGCGCTTGATGTAGTCGACGATCTCGGCGTTGACGTCGACGTCGCGCAGATGGGCGATGACATAGGCGGTCATGGTGCTCTCCTCGATCGAAAACGGCCGGTGCGGCCGGTGTCGCGAGGGACCATGCCCGCCGCAGCGCAGCAGATCGATTACGCCTCGGGTAATCGAAACCGCGTCGCCTCGGCCAAGAAGCGACGCAGCAGCGCGAATGCCTCAGCGCTTGGCGAAGGCGTCGAGGATCGCGGCGCCTTCCGCTCCGGCCTTGCCGCGCCAGTCCTCGACCGCGGCCTTGCCCGCAGTCTCGAGCCGCTGGGTCAGATCGGCCGGCAGCTTCGCGTGGATGGTGACGCCATTGGCGCGCATGCGGGCATAGTTCTCGTCGAGCCGCGTCCTGATCGCGCTCCATTGCCGCCGCTCGGTCTCGGCTGCGGCTTCGTCGACGACCTGCCTGAGATCGGCCGGCAGGGCGTCGTAGGCGGCGAGATTCACCGTCGCCAGCGAGATCGGCAGTGCATAGTTCACCTCGCTGAAATGCGGCAGGAACTGCCAGAGATTGCGCCCGGCCCCGCCATCCCCCGACGACAGCACCGCCGTGATCGAACCGTCCTTCACCTTCGGCATGGCGTCGGCGAAGGACAGGTTCACCGCCTTGGCGCCGGCATTGCCCATCACTATGGTCGAGGTCGCGTCATAGGTGCGGATCGACAGGCCGGCGAGATCCTTGGCCGAGGCCACCGGCTCCTTCGACCAGATGCCGGAGGCCGGCCAGGGCGTGGTGTAGAGGATGCGCTGGCCATAGCCGGCGAAGACCTTGGCATAAGCCGGCCGGGCAAGATCGGTCAGGCGCCTGGCATCCTCGATCGAGGTTGCCAGGAACGGCAGCGACGACAGGCCGAAGAGCGGATGCACCGAGCCCAGCGCCCCGGCGAAGGCGTCGCCGGCCGCGACCTTCCCCTCCTGCACCGCTGCGACCATGCCGGCCGACTTGATTCCCTTCGCGGCGTCGAAGCTCGGGGTGATCGTCAGCCGCCCGCCCGAACGCTCATTCACCAGCTTTACAAAGGTCGCGACGCCCTCGCCCGGAATGGCGCTCGCCGGATATTCGGTCGGCATTTCCCAGACCGTCTGGGCAAAAGCGGCAGGCGACGGGCTCAGGGCGAGCGCGATGACAGGCACGAGGCGGCGCATGGACGGGTCTCCGTGTTGACTGGGCAGCGGCTAGACTTGCTCCCGAACAAGCGAAGTCAGAGCAAGCATAGCGGCCTGAACCATCACGCGCCTGGCAGCTTTTGTGCCAATGGGCTGGCCTCGGCCTCCGACAGCGTCGATGCAGGCTTGTCGGTAACCAGATACTGAGCCCGGGCCAAAGCGGCGAAGCGCCCGCCCTTGGCGACGAGCTCCTCGAAGGAGCCCATCTCGATCACCTGGCCCTGCTCGAACACCAGGATGCGATCGGCATTGCGGATGGTGGCGAGGCGGTGCGCGATGACGAAGGTGGTGCGGCCCTTCATCACCTCGTCGAGCGCCTTCTGCAGCTTCACTTCGGTCGCCGCATCGAGGGCCGAGGTCGCCTCGTCCAGGATCAGGATCGGCGGATTCTTGAGCAGGGCGCGGGCGATCGACAGGCGCTGGCGCTCGCCGCCGGAAAGGGTACGACCGCGCTCGCCGACGATGGTGTCGAGCCCGTCACTCTGGCGCGCCATGACTTCGGTCGCCTGCGCCCGGTCGAGCGCTTCTATCATCTCCGCATCGGTCGCGTCAGGCTTGCCGACCGTCAGGTTCTCGCGGATCGAGCGCGCGAACAGCATCGGCTCCTGGAAGACGACGCCGATATTGCGCCGGAGCGAGAGCAGCGAGATCTCGCGTATGTCGCGGCCGTCGGCGAGGATGCGGCCCGATTGCGGATCAAAGGCGCGGTGCAACAGGCCGAGCGTGGTCGACTTGCCCGAGCCGGTCGAGCCGACGATGGCGATGGTCTCGCCTGGCCTGACCTCGAAGGAGACGTCGGCGACGGCGGCACGCTTGCCGTCATAGGAGAAGGAGACGTCGTCGAAGGTGATCCGGCCCTCGAGCCGGCCGGCATCGGGGGAACCGGGCTGGTCGCGCACAGCCGGGAGCGTGTCGAGCACCTCGAAGAACTCGCGCATCTTCGGCGCCTGCATGAAGATGAAGTTCACGAAGGAGACGATCTGCTCGAGCCGGCCGACCAGCATGGTGGCGAAGCCCATGAAGGTGACGATCTCGCCGACCGTGGTCTGCCCCTGCATCAGCAGCCAGGTGCCGACAACGAAGATCGAGAGCACGGTCAGCGTCGCCGAGGCGCGGGTCGCGACGGTCGCGACCGCCCACCAGGTCAGCACCGGGATCTGCGCTTCGAGCAGGCTGGTGATGGTGTTGCGCAGCCCGCGCACCTCGGCCTCGATCCGGGTGAAGCTCTGGATCACCGGCACATTGCCGAGCGCATCCGAGGCCCGCTCGGCGAGGCTCGAATGATAGGCCTCGACATTGCTCTGCAGCTTGTCGGTCTTGCGCAGCACGAAGGCGGTGAGCGTGCCGAACAGCACGACGAGGAAGATCAGCAGCAGGCCGAGCTGCCAGTTCTTCCAGAGCGTGAACGGCAGCAGGATGAAGAGCGCGACGAAACTGGCGCAATGCTCGCGGAAGAAGGAGAGCCAGAGCGCCCACATGCCGCTGGTGCCTTCGAGCATCACCTTGAGCACGCGGCCGGAATGGGTCTGCGTGTGATAGGCGAGCGGCAAGGTCAGCGCATGCTCGAAATAATTCGCCATCACCGCGAGCCGGCGGCGATGCGCCAGCCGGTCGGCGAACAGCGCCACGAAGACGCCTGCAGCGATATTGAACAGGCCGAAGCCGACCCAGGCGGCCAGCAATACGTTGATGTCACTCCAGCCTGGGCGGGTGCCTGCCGTCTGCAGGCCAGTCAGCCTGTCGATCAGCGCGCCGAACAGCATCGGCTCGGCGAAGGCGGCGCCCGCCAGCGCGATGTTGGCGATGGCAAGGAGGAGCCCCAGGCGCCGTTCCGGGCCGAGCTCGCCGAGGACGCGGGCGTAGATTGCAAGCAGAGACATGGCCAAGAGCTTTAGCTCACGGAGCGGCGTGAGCAAGTCCTCTACCTTAACGCTTCCTTCAACCCGCGCCGCCTATCGTTTCCGGCGTGCGAGAGGCGTGGCGCGCAGGGCCGACGGCAGCGCACCAAGGTGCTTTCATGGATATCGCGACCGGCGCAGGCATCATCGGTGGCATCGCGACGATCGTCGCGCTGATCATGATCGATGGCGGCAACTTCGCCGCCTATTGGGACAAGCACGCCGCCATCATCATCTTCGGCGGCGCCTCGGCCGCGACCATGCTGCGCTTTCCCTTCTCAGTGATCGCGCACGGCCTGCCGATGGGCATCCGCTTCGCCTTCACCATGCGCTCGGTCCACCCTCGCGAGCTGATCGACGAGATCACGCGCGTCGCCGAGATCAACCGCAAGAGCGGCCCGGTCGCGCTCGAAAGCGTCGAAGTCTCCGATCCGTTCCTGGCCCAGGGCCTGCGCTACATCGCCGACGGCTACGACAAGGACTTCATCCGCGACACCATGGAGCGCGACCGCGACAACTTCCTGCAGCGGCTCGATGAAGGCTCGAAGGTCTACCGCGCCATCGGCGACTGCGCCCCTGCCTGGGGCATGATCGGCACGATTCTGGGCATGGTCACCATGTTCGCCAACATGTCGGATCCGTCCAAGCTCGGCCCCGCCATGGCGACGGCGCTGCTGGCGACGCTCTACGGCGCCATGGTCGCCAACATGTTCACCCTGCCGATCGCCGACAAGCTGCACATCAAGCTCGAGGAAGAGGAAATCTCGCGCACGCTGATCATCGACGGCATCCTGCAGATGCGCGACGCCAAGAGCCCGACCCTGGTCCGCGAAATGCTCCTTGCCTACCTGCCGGACCACCATCGCGCCGAGATGGCCGAAGCGACCTGAGCGAAGCCGGTCATGGCCAAGAAGAAGCGAGGCGGGCATGGCGGTCACGGCTGGTTCGTAACCTTCGCCGACCTCATGGCCCTGCTCATGGCCTTCTTCGTGATGGTCGCGGCCTATTCGAGCCAGGACAAGCAGAAGCTCCAGATCGTCGCCGGCTCGATGCGCGAGGCCTTCGGCACCCAGCGCGACTTCAAGCTCGCCGGCATCGTCGAGGTCGACGGCATCCCGACCAGGACGCACATCAAGAACGCCTATGTCCGCCCGCTCGAGGAAGCCTCCGACAACACCGCGCCGAATCACAACCAGCAGAAGGAAGACGGGCTGGTCTCTGCCACCCACGACCGCGGCTTTGCGCTCGCCGCCGCCTCGCTGCGCCAGGCGCTGCGCGAGATGCCGGAGATCGGCGAACTCTCGCGCAGCATCCTCATCGAGGTCTCCGAACAGGGCATCGACATCCAGCTTGTCGACCAGGATGGCCGCGCCATGTTCGACGAGGGCTCGGTCCAGCCGAACGAGCGCATGCGCAAGCTTCTCGCCGCGATCGCGCCGACGCTGCGGCGCATGCCCAACAAGATCGCCATCACCGGCCACACCGCCGCGCAGCGCCCGGGCACGACAGCGCCCGGCAATCCCTGGGCGCTCTCGGTCGGCCGCGCCTCGGCGGTGCGCGAGATCCTCGGCAATGCCGGCGTGCCCGACGAGCGCTTCAGCTCGGTCACCGGCAAGGCCGACACCGAGCCGCTGGTCAAGGACAACCCCTATCTCGCCTTCAACCGCCGCGTCGGCATCGTGCTCAAGGCCGATGCACCACCGCTGCCGGTCGGCGCCAAACCCTGAGCCGCGGCATGCCGCGCCCGGCGACCTTCAGGCGGGCGCTGACAGCCGTGCTGCTCGTGCTCGCCTCGCGGCCCGTCAATGCCGAGCCGCTGCCCGCAGGCTTCGTGCGGCTGCGCGAGCTCGCGCCGACGATCGCGCAGGACATCCGCTATGCGACGCCGTTCAATTTCACCGGCGCGGCCGTGCCCGGCTATGGCCGGGGCGAATGCGTGCTGACGCGCGAGGCGGCGAACGCGTTGATCCGCGCCGAAAAGCGCCTGGCCCAGCAGGGCTACGGGCTGAAGCTGTTCGACTGCTACCGGCCCGCCCGAGCCGTCGCCGCCTTCAACGACTGGGTGAAGCGGCCGGGCGCCGCCGATCTCGGCCGCATCTTCCACCCCGGCATCGCCAGGGGCGATCTCGTCGCCAAGGGCTACATCGCCGGCAATTCCAGCCATTCACGTGGCTCCACCGTCGATGTCGGCCTCGTCCGCGCCGGCGAAGCTGCTCTGCCGACGCCTGCGGATGCCGGCCCCTGCGACGGCGCTATCGCCATTCGCCCACGCGAAAGCAGCCTCGATCTCGGCACGAGCTTCGACTGCTTCTCGGAGAAAAGCGCGCTCCGCCATCCCGGCGTCGCGAGCGAGGCCCGCCGCAATCGCGAAACCCTCGCCGCAGCGATGGCAGCCGAGGGCTTCCGCGGCTACGGCAAGGAATGGTGGCACTTCACGCTGGCGAAGGAGCCGTTCCCGAAGACGCCCTTCGATTTCGCAATCGAATGACGGCCGACCGCGCCTGCTCAGGGCGCGACCACCAGCGCCCAGTAGACCTGGTATTTCGAACCTGGCGCGTAGGCCGAGGCGATGCCCATGCGCGTCGCGTTCGGCGCCTTCATCACCCGGTCGTGCTGCGGCGAGTCGCGCCAGCCGGAGAAGGCCTCGGCGAGGCGACGATAGCCGGCCGAGAGATTGGCCTCGGCGCCCGGTTGCCCGGCCCGCGCCAGCCGTGCCTTCACCGCCTCGGCCTGGGCCGGCTTGTCGGCGGCGGCCATGGCGGCGGCCTCCTGCTCGGCCGCCTGCATCAGCTCCGGGTCGAGCTTCAACGTGCTGAGGCCGGCATTCAGCCGATAGGCGGAGATGGTCGCACGTGCCGCCTCGGCATCGACCCTGGCCGAGGGCGAGCCGAGATCGCGATAGAAGGCGGGCTGGGTCCGGACCGGCTCGGTGCAGCCGGCGAGGTTCAACAGTGAGAGCGCGGCCGCGAGCGCGGCGGGACAGCTCATCGACCGCAGCCGCTGGCGCGCGGTGGGAGCGGAGGTAAGGCGCATCGCATCAGTCCTTGGTCTCGTCCTTGCCGCCATTCGCGGCCGGTTCTGGTTTCGCGGACGCCGGGGGCGTTTCCTCCGGCTCCGCCTCGGTTTCGAGCTCCGGGCCCGAGCGCTTGACGGTGACGCGTCCGCCTGCCGGCTTGGCGCGGCGGCCGACCTCCTTCGACACGGCGGCAGCGATCTCGCCGAGCGAGTGCTCGACTCCCTCCAGCCCCCTGACGGTGAGCTCGGTCGGGACCGGGGTCTCCAGCTCGCTCAGGCGCCTGTGGATGACATAGTTGAGGTCGCTGGTGACGCGCCCGACGATGTCGACATCGCCGACCACGCAGATCAGGTCGAAATCCATCGTCGTCGTGCCGAGCTTCTTGAACAGCACGTTCGGTGGCGGCTTCTTCAGCACGTCGCCATGCGCCTCGGCAGCCTCGACCAGCATGGCCCGGACTTCGGTCGGGTTGAGCCGGCGCGGCACACTGATCGAGATCAGCACCCTACCGGTCCGGTCGGAGCGGACGCGGTTGCGCACCACGCCCGAGACCAGGTTCGAGTTCGGCACGATCACCGAGGAGCGGTCGAAGGTCTCGATCTCGGTCGAGCGGACATTGATGCGCTTGACGATGCCCTCGGCGTCGCCGACCAGCACCTGGTCGCCGACCCGGATCGGCCGCTCCCAGAGCAGGATCAGGCCCGAGACGAAGTTCGACACCACCGACTGCAGGCCGAAACCGATACCGACCGAGAGCGCCGAGGCGACGAGGGTGAGCCGCTCCAGGCTGAGGCCCAGCGAGGAGAAGCCGATCGCCGCGGCGCCCGCGTAGCCGACATAGCCGGCCGCAGTGGTGATCGAGTTGCGCAGGCCGGTGTCGAGCGACGTCGTCGGCAGGAACTTGCCGTCGAGCCAGCCCTGCAGCGAGCGCGTCGCCGCCAGCCCGAGCGCGAAGAGCAGGATCGCCACGACGATAGAGGACAGCGAGACCGTGACCCCGCCGACCTGGAAGCCGAAGAAGGCAGCCCGCAGCGACGTCGTCAGATCCGTCGATTCCAGGCCCCAGGGCGCCAGCGCCAGCATGATCGTGACGACGATCAGCACGATCTTGAGGACGCCGGCGAGCACCACCGCGATCTTCTGCAGGGTCGCCGCGCGCAGGCCGATCCCCGCCCGCAGCGTCAGTGCGAACCGTCCGTCGCCGGTGAGCTGGCTGACGATGCCAAGGTCGATCAGTTGCATCAGCAGCACGAAGACGGCTGCGAGGATGCCGAGCCAGATCACCTGCTCGGTCAGGAAGGTCGCGAGCACGACATAGCCGAACAGGAGCGCCAGGATGATCCCTATGCCGACGATCCAGCCAAGGATGCGCACCGGACCGAGGCTGGCGCCGTCGACCGGCACATAGGGGCCCAGGCACGCCTCCTGCTCGATCTCCTGATTGTCGCGCAGGCGATAGAGCCCGGCGATCAGGATCAGCGCGAAGACGGTGGCGACGACGCCGCGCACGATGATCGACAAAGTGAGACCAGCGGCGATCGCCTGCAGCCAGGCTTCCAGCACCTTGCCGATCGCCATGACGATGGCGAGCGAGCCGGCGAGCCGGGTCACGGTCTTCGCGGTCGATTCCATCACGCTGGCAAGGCGCCGCTGCGGCTCGCCAGGAGCGAACAGCGCATCGACCAGCGCCTGGACGAAGGCGAACAGAGCGAGCCCGAAGACAGCGGCGAGAATCACCGGCTGGATCCGCGGCGGCAGCAGGCCGGCGGTGTTCAGGCCGGCATAGATCAGCCAGCTCGCCAGCGCCGGCGGCGCTGTCCGCGCAACGATGCGGATGAGCGCCCCATAGAGGATGTGGCGATCGCTGGAGTCGACGCTCCCCGCCAGCCGTGCCGTCAGCCGGGGCATATATCGGGCGCGTGCGACATAGAGCGCGAGCGCACCGAGGAAGGAGAGCGCGACCAGGACGCCGCGCGGGCTGAACAGCGCCGAGGTGAAGACCGAGAGCCAGTCGCCGAAGATGAATTGCGAGGCGCGCAAATCGGACGGGAAGGCCGTCAGCGTCGTCGACCAGACCTCCGGATTGAGGATCGACGGGCCGGCCGCGAACAAGGCCTTGGCGAAACGATCGCGCCTGAGGTCACCGATCGAGCTTTGCAATTGCTCGGCCTGGAGCAGCGTCGCGCGCCCGATCTTCAGGGTCTCGTCCGCCTCGGCGAAGGTCTTGGTGCGGGTCTCGCGCTCGCGCGCCACGTCCGGCGTCTCGGGCGGCGCGTTGGCGTCGGGCTTGGCGCCGAGCTGGTCGAGCCTGAGCTTGGCCTGCTCGGTGCGCGGCGCCTGCTCGTCGGTGAGGATGCGCAGCTGGTCGAGCAAGGGCTGCAAGCGCAGGCGCTGGCGCTGCAACTCATTGTCCGAGACATTCGGATTGGCGAGCGAACCTTCGATCTGGGTGAGCTCGCCGCGGATCGAGTCCAGGCGGGCACGCGGGCTTGCCGTATTATCCGCCGTCTGCGCCAGCGCCATCAGCGGCACGGCCAGCAGCATCAGCGCGAGCAGCAAGGCACTGCCGGAGCGGCGAAAGGCTCGGTCGAGGCCGGAAATCATCGACATTGCGGTCCTGCCGGGCTGATTCGCATGGTCGCGCAGCCTCGCCACTGCCGCGGGACGAAAGCAAGCATCTCCGACGAAACGGCGCCGCGGCCGGGTTCGGGGCTCCGCAGCCCCGCCGGACAAAGATCGTATGAGGGCATCACATTCCTGTGAGAGAGCGTGGAGGCAGGCGCAGTCAGGGCTGCGTGTCTGCGACAGAAAACCGGACAGCATCATGGCAGCGCCGAAGAAAGCCGCCTGGATCGCCATGAGCGCACGCTAAAACGATTCAACGCAACCGTGATCGCAGGTGAGCACGCAACCTCTGGCGGCAGCCGCGCTTCTGGGTTTGAATTCTTCCAAGGAACATCTCCGGCCCCTGAGCGGCTGGTTCGTGCAGAACGGTGAGGCGCGCTGGCTCTCTCGCCGACCTTGGGATCGAAACCGGGAGGTTTGCGGTGGCTAAGCTGAGCATCAATGGCAAGACGATTGACGTGACAGTCGAGGACGACACGCCCCTGCTCTGGGTGATCCGCGAGCAGATCGGCCTGACCGGGACGAAATATGGCTGCGGCGTCGCCCAATGCGGGGCCTGCACCGTGCATATCGACGGCGTCGCCACCCGCTCCTGCTCGATGCCGGTGAGCGCCCTCACCGCCGAGCAGAAGATCGTCACCATCGAGGGGCTCTCGCCCGACGGCAACCATCCGATCCAGAAGGCCTGGATCGAGCACGACGTGCCGCAATGCGGCTTTTGCCAGAGCGGCATGATCATGGCCGCGGCAGCTCTGCTGCAGTCCAATCCCAAGCCGAGCGATGCCGACATCGCCTCCGAGATCACCAATATCTGCCGCTGCGGCACCTATAACCGCGTCAAGGCCGCCATCAAGGACGTCGCCGCCGGCGGCCAGATGAACCGCGGCTGATCTCATCTCACCCATTTCCCTGCGCACGGCTCGAGCGCCACAGCCTCGCCGCAGCGCTATCCGCAATCAGGAGGACGCCATGAGTCTAGCCTCTGTGACTGACACCAAGCTCTCCCGCCGCAGCCTGCTGAAAGGCTCGGCCGCAGCCGCCGGCGCCTTCAGCTTCGGCTTTGCCATCCCCTTCTCCGGGGAAGCACAGGCGCAAGGCGCGGTGCCGGAAGTCAACGCCTGGGTCGTGATCCATCCCGACGACAAGGTGGTGATCCGCATTGCCCGCTCCGAAATGGGCCAGGGCACGCTGACCGGCCTCGCCCAGCTCGTCGCCGAAGAGCTCGACTGCGACTGGGCCAAGGTCACGACCGAATACCCGACACCCGGCCAGAATCTCGCCCGCAACCGGGTCTGGGGCAATTTCTCGACCGGCGGCAGCCGCGGCATCAGGGAATCCCATGAATATGTCCGCAAAGGCGGCGCCGCCGCGAGGATGATGCTGGTCCAGGCCGCAGCCGATGGCTGGAAGGTGCCGGCGGCCGAATGCAGCGCCCTCAAGGGCGTGATCACCCATAAGGGCTCCGGCCGCTCGATCCGCTATGGCGAGGTCGCCGCGGCGGCGGTGAAGCTCCAGCCCCCGGCCGATGTGCCGCTCAAGGATCCGAAGGACTGGACCATCGCCGGCAAGCCGCTGAAGCGGCTCGACACAGCCGACAAGACCACCGGCAAGAAGGTCTATGGCATGGACTTCAAGCTGCCGGGGATGCTTAACGCCGCGATCAAGGACTGCCCGGTCTTCGGCGGCAAGGTGAAGAGCTTCGACGCCGCCAAGGTCAAGGACATGCCGGGCGTCAAGCATGTCCTGCCGGTCGGCGACAGCGCCGTCGCCGTCGTCGCCGACAGCTGGTGGCGCGCCAAGACCGCGCTCGATGCGCTGCCGATCACCTGGGACGAGGGCGAACACGCCAAGGTCTCCAGCGAGAGCATAGCCGCCTGGCTGAAGGAAGGGCTCGATGCGCCGCAGGCGGCAGTCGGCAACCAGAACGGCGATATCAAGTCCGCCATCGCCAGCGCTGCCCGAGTCGTCGAGCAGGTCTATTCCTACCCGTTCCAGAACCATGCCTGCATGGAGGTGATGAACGCGACCGCGCTCTACACCTCCGAGCGCTGCGAGGTCTGGACTCCCACGCAGAACGGCGAAGCGGCGCTGGCCGCGACCGCCGAGGCTTCCGGCCTGCCGCTAGCCAAATGCGAGGCCTACAAGATCGATCTCGGCGGCGGCTTCGGCCGGCGCGGCGCAGTGCATGACTGGGTCCGCCAGGTCGTCGCCATCGCCAAGCAGATCCCCGGCACGCCGGTGAAGCTGATCTGGTCGCGCGAGGAGGACATGCTGCACGGGCGCTTCCACCCGGTGACGCAGTGCAAGCTCACCGGCGCGCTCGACAAGGACGGCAACCTGACCGGCCTGCATCTGCGCATCTCCGGCCAGTCGATCGTCGCCGGCATCTTCCCGCAGAACATCCAGAACGGCCGCGACCCGGCCGTGTTCCAGGGCCTCAACCCGCCGGGACCGGAGGCCTCGATCGGCTACACCGTGCCGAACCTGCTGATCGACCACGCCATGCGCAACCCGCATGTGCCGCCCGGCTTCTGGCGAGGCGTCAACCTCAACCAGAACACCATCTATCTCGAATGCTTCATCGACGAGCTCGCCCATGCCGCCGGCAAGGACCCGCTCGACTTCCGCCGGGCGCTGATGAAGAACCATCCCAAGCATCTCGCCGTGCTCAACGCCGTCGCCGAGAAGGCCAGCTGGGGTAGCAAACCGCCGGAAGGCGTCTATCGCGGCATCTGCCAGACCATGGGCTTCGGCTCCTATGTCGCGGCCGTCGCCGAGGTCTCGGTCAGCGCAGACGGCAAGCTCAAGATCCACAAGATCACCGCCGCGACCGATCCCGGCCACGCGGTCAACCCTGCGCAGATCGAGCGCCAGGTCGAGGGCTCCTTCGTTTATGGCCTCTCGGCCGCGCTCTTCGGCGAGTGCACGGTCAAAGACGGCCGCATGGTCGAGGAGAATTTCGATACCTATCCGGTGGTGCGCATGGAGGACATGCCGGCGGTCGAGACGATCATCGTGCCCTCCGGCGGCTTCTGGGGCGGCGTCGGCGAGCCGACCATCGCGGTCGCGGCACCGGCAGTGCTGAACGCGATCTTCGCCGCCACCGGCAAGCGCGTGCGCAACCTGCCGCTCAAGAACACGGATCTGCGCAAGGCGTGAGGCTTGCCGCGATCCAGGCTGCCCTGATCCTGCTGGCGCTCGCGAGCGCGCCGGCCGGCGCGCTCGAAACCTACACCGTCGTCGGCGATGCGATCCCCGCGCCGCTCGGCGGCAAGATCGGCGATCCCACACGCGGGCGGGCACTGGTGCTCGACCGCACCCAGGGCAATTGCCTGATCTGCCATCAGTTGCCAGAGCCGAACGAGCCGTTCCAGGGCACGATCGGCCCGGGTCTCGCCGGGGTCGGCGCCCGGCTCGATGCCGGGCAGTTGCGCCTGCGCCTCGTCGATACCGGTATGCTCAACCCGCAGACGGTGATGCCGCCCTATTTTCGTATTGAAGGATTGCGAGACGTTGCCCCGGCCTTTCGCGATCGGCCGGCGCTCACCGCCCAGGAGATCGAGGATGTCGTCACCTATCTCGCCAGCCTGCGCACGCCCTGAGCCGGCGCTTTCACGCCGCAAAGTCATGGCAGCCGGCGCCGCTGGCCTCGCGCTGGCCGCCTTGCCTGCGCCCGTTCGTGCAGCACCAGCGGCTCTCTCCGAGCTGATCGCACGGATCACCGAAGGCGCGGTGCCCGAGCGCACCAGGATCACCTTCGACATCCCCCAGTTGGTCGAGAACGGCAATTCGGTCGATGTCGCGATCCAGGTCGAGAGCCCGATGACGGAGGCCGACCATGTCCGCTGGATCCATGTCATCGCCGAGAAGAACCCCTTTCCTGACGTGGCACGCTTCCATTTGTCCCCGCGCAGCGGCCGAGCCGACATCCGCGCCACCCTGCGCTTGGCCACCTCGCAGAAGGTCGTGGCGATCGCGGCGCTGAGCGGCGGCGGCTACGTCATGGCCGATGCAGACATCGTCGTGACGCTGAGCGCCTGCATCGACGGAGGCTAAGAGCCTCCAACACAACCTGAGTAGGTCTGGATGGGTCTTGGAGGAGCCGAATGCCAGGAGGAGCGCGCAGCCGATATCCTTCGATATCGGCAAGTCGGTCCGACGCCGCAGGCGGCCCTCCAAGGCCCACCTTCGGCGCCGGGAATTCGCCCACCCGCGGCGTCGCGCCGCTTGCCGATACCAACGGTATCGGCTTCACCCCGCTCCTGGCGGAATGGACGAATTGCCGGCGTCCAGACCTGCTCAGGTTGTGTTGGAGGCTCTGACCAATGGCATCGTTCAATGCCCGCATCACCATGCCGGCAGAGGCCAAGGCCGGCGAGATCGTCGAGATCCGCGTCCTCGTCCGCCATCCCATGGATCGCGGCGGCCAGGTCGACTCGGAAGGCCGGGTCGTCCCGCGCAAGATCCTGAACCGATTGACCGTGACCTATGCCGGCGAGCCGGTGTTCCGCTACGACATGCACACCGGCGTCTCGGCCAACCCCTTCGTCAGCTTCACCACCCGCGCCGTCGAGACCGGCGACCTCACCTTCGAATGGCGCGAGGATGGTGGGGCGACCTTCACCCGCACCGCCCGTCTCGTCGTGACATGAGCGTCAGCGCCCGCAGCTTTGCGATAGCTTTGCTGGCGCTGGCGGGCGCCGCGGCGGCCCAGGAGATCAAGCCGGGCAGCGCTTTCCTCTCGCCACAGATGCAGCGGCAGCAGGAGGACGAGGCCCGCAACCCCGGCTGGCTCTGGGTCGAGCAGGGCGAGGAGCTGTTCAGCCGCCGCGAGGGTGCAGCGCCGACCTGCCTCTCCTGCCACACCGATCCCAAACAGAGCCTGCGCGGGGCTGCTGCCCACTACCCACAGGTCGACGCCGCCAGCGGCAAGCTGATCAACCTCGAAGGGCGGATCGAGCAGTGCCGGGTCGAGCGGCAGAAGCAGCCGGCCTTTGGCTATGAGAGCCAGGAACTACTCGGTCTCACCGCCTATGTCGCCTCGCTCTCGAAGGGCGTGCCGATGTCGGTCTCGGCCGAGGGCGCGGCAAAACCCTTCTACGAAGCCGGCAAGGCCTTCTACGAGCGCCGTCAGGGCCAGCTCAACCTCGCCTGCACGCAGTGCCATGACGGCCTCGTCGGCCAGAAGCTGCGTGGCGACACGATCAGCTACGGCATCGGAACCGGCTATCCGGCCTACCGGCTGGAATGGAACGGGCTGGGGTCGCTGCACCGGCGGCTGCGGGCCTGCTCGCTCGGCGTCAGGGCGACGCAGTTCGACTATGGCTCGGACGAATACCTAGCGCTCGAACTCTATCTCGCCGTGCGGGCCAGGGGGCTCGCGTTGGAGGCACCGGGTCTGCGGCGATAGGCCTTGGCGACAGTCGCGCGAGCCGTCACGATCCCGGCACAGTCCTGTCGGAGACGTCCAGGATGCTTCGCCTGCCTGCCCTCGTCGCCTTCATGCTGATCGCGACTGCCGCCATCGCCGAGCCTGATGCCGAGCCGCCGGCCTCCGCCGCCAGCGTGACCGCGCCACCGCCCTTCGTGCTCAAGGGCACCGAGGTCAGGACGATCCGGGCCAAGGCGCTGCAGCGCGACTACGAGATCTTCGTCAGCCTGCCGGAAGCCTATCAGAGCCAGCCGCGGCGGCGTTTCCCGGTGCTCTTCGTCACCGACGCCGACTATGCCTTCCCGCTGGTGCGCTCAATCGCGCGGCGGGTCGGCAACCGGGCCAAGGGGCTGGAGGAGTTCATCCTGGTCGGCCTGTCCTATTCGGTCGGCGATACGCCCGAATACAGCCGCCGGCGCGACTACACGCCGACACCGAACGGCGAGAAGACGCGAGACCCATCCGGCAAACCGCCGGTATTCGGTGAAGCAGAGGGCTATCGCCGCTTCCTCTCCGAGGAATTGATGCCCTTCGTCGCCGCGACCTACCGCACCGACACCACCCGCAGCATCTATGCTGGCCATTCCTATGGCGGGCTGTTCGGCCTTCATGTCCTGCTGACCGAGCCGAAACTGTTCTCGCACTACATCATCGGCAGCCCCTCGCTCTGGTTCGACCAGAAGGTGCTGTTCCAGCGCGAACGGGCCTATGCTGAGGCCAACAAGGAGCTGAAGGCGAATGTGCTGATGGCGATCGCCTCCTATGAGACCATCGACAAGGCCTCGGGCGATCCGCGCTACAACGGCAAGACCGACATGATCGCCGATCTCAAGGAATTCGAGCAGGCACTGCGCTCGCGCAACTATCCCGGCCTCAAGCTTTCGAGCGAGGTCATCCCTGGCGAGGACCATCTCACCGTCTTCCCGGCGATCGTCACCCGCGGGTTACTCTGGGCGCTGCCGGCAAAGCGGGACTAGGCTTAATCCTTCTTGCCCTTGCCGTCCTTCGGCTTGTCCTTGTCCTTGTCCCGGCCCTTCGGCTTGGCGCGGTTGTGGAAACTGGCATTGCCCAACCCGGTGCCGATCGTCAGCACAGCCCAGTGCTCGACATCCTGCATGAACGGCAATTCGCTCAGGCCCTGGACCACGGCGTCATTGTGCATGGTGACGACGGTGTCGTGCTCGCCGATCTCCGGCGCCATATCGCGGATGCTCTCGACCAGGTTGAAGTGGCTGCTCGACCAGTTGCCGGGCAGGTTCTGCGCGCCGCGATCGATCGCGCCGTCCGGCTCGATCAGGCCGGGACAGCCGACGCCGATGAAGGGCGCGACGCGCAGGCCTTCCTTGGCGGCGTGCTCGATTTGCTCGCGTAGCATCTTGCCGAGCCGTTTCACCGCCTCTTCGCGGCTCGGCTCCTCGTCGGCATGGCGCCAGAGCTCGGTTTCCCAGACCCGCGCCTTGCTGAGGTCCGACGCCTTGTCCTGGCGCAATTCGACGATGCCGGCGCGGATGTTCGAGCCGCCGATATCGACCGCGACCAGGCTGTCATAGGCTTCGAAGATCCATTTCGGCGCGAGATGGGCGCTGCCGACCAGCCCGGCCTCGTCGGGATGATGTCGCACCGGCACCAGCTCGATTGTATAGCCTTCGGTCTGCAGGATGACGCCGGCCCGCGCGATCGCGAGCTCGCCGATCCGACTCTGGCGGAAGCCGCCGCCGACAACGATACGCTCCACCGGGCTCCAGGCCTTCTGGCGCAGGAAGCGGCGAATGACAAAGGCGAGCGACTGGGCGAAGCGCTCTACCGCCGAGAGCACCAGCGCCGCCTCGCGGGCCTCGCCCTCAGTGAGCAGCCGGTCGAGCTCGGACTTGCTCGGCGTCTTGCCGACCTTGGCCAGCGGGTCCTCGCCAGCCTCGGCCAGATGGCTGCGCAGTTCGGCGAGATGATCCATGAAGGCACTACGGCTCGCCTTGTCGCCAAGGAAGCCGTCGCCGTCGCGGATTTCGAGATTATAGCTGGTGACGATGACCGAAGGCAGCTCCTGCGCCCCATGCGGCCCGGTCGCGTTCGTCTTGCTCACTGCCGCCACGGCCATCGCGTCCCCCCGCATTGAAAGCACCGGGGGGAGAACGAGCAACGCCCCCCGGCGGTTCCTGCGCTGCGCCGCCGCATGCCCCATCTGCACTGCGGGCGGGGACATTCAACCTCCCAGCGATTGACCCCACTGCATCCTTTCGCCTCCATAGCCGGCGGCGCGCTTCGCGGCCGGGGGGATTGTAGATGCTCGAAGTGATCGGCCGCTCGCTCGCGATCGGCATCGGTGCGACCGCCTTGCTCGATCTCTGGGCACTCGTCCTCAACCGCGCTTTCGGCCTCCCGCTCGCGAACTGGGCGATGGTCGGGCGCTGGTTCGCCTATCTGCCGCGCGGCCGTTTCATGCACGACACCATCGCCGACACGCCGCCCGTCGCGAACGAGCTCGCGATCGGCTGGATCATGCACTACCTGATCGGTGCCCTCTTCGCCGCAATCGTCATACTTGTCTGGGGCCTGGACTGGGCCCGCAATCCGACGCTGCTGCCGGCTCTGATTGTCGGTGTCGTCACCATCGGCTGCGGCTGGTTCATCCTGCAGCCCGGCATGGGCTTCGGCCTCGCCGCCAGCAAGCGACCCAATGCCAGCCAGATCCGGCTGATCGGCCTGATCAACCACGTCGTCTTCGGGCTGGGCCTCTGGCTCGCCGCGCTGCTGATGCGCTGAGTACGATTTCTTCCGACGTCACATCCAAGGACTGAGCTTATGGCCGCTACCCTGTTCCAGAACGCCCGCATCGTCGACGGGACCGCCCCCGAGCGAGCAGCGCCGGTCTCCGTCCTGGTCGAGAGCGGGCTGATCCGCGAGGTCGGCAAGACCGTTCGCTCCGACAAGGCCAAGGTGGTCGACCTCAAGGGCCGCACCCTGATGCCGGGCCTGATCGACGCCCATGTCCACGTCATCGCCGGCCTCGCCGATCTCGGCCGCAACGCCGCCCTGCCGGATTCGCTCGTCACCGTGCGCTCACTGGTGATCATGCGCGACATGCTGCTGCGCGGTTTCACCACGGTGCGCGATGTCGGCGGCGCCGATTTCGGCCTGAAGCAGGCGACGCAGGAACACGATTTCCCGACGCCGCGCCTGGTCATCTCCGGCAAGGCGCTGAGCCAGACCGGCGGCCATGCCGATTTCCGCGGCCGCTATGACGACCGGCTCGCGCCCGCCACGCGCCATCGCCTCGGCGCGCTCGGCCGCATCTGCGACGGCGAGGCCGAGGTTCGCCGTGCCGCGCGCGAGGAGCTCAAGGGCGGCGCCGACTTCATCAAGATCATGGCCAATGGCGGCTGCGCCTCGCCGACCGACCCGATCCATTTCCTCGGTTTCTCCGTCGGCGAACTCGAGGCGGTGGTCGAGGAGGCCCGCATGGCCGGAACCTACGTCTCCGCCCATGTCTATACCGACGAGGCGATCCGTCGCTGCGTCGAGGCCGGCGTCCATTCGCTCGAGCATTGCAACCTGATCCAAGCCGAGACCGCCAAGCTCGCGGCCAAGAACGGCGCCGTCGCGGTGCCGACCCTCGTCACCTATGACAAGCTCGCCAGCGAAGGCGGCAAGCTCGGCTTCCCGCCCGATTCCGTCGCCAAGGTCGAATATGTCCGCGCCGCCGGCATGGAGTCGCTGGCGATCATGAAGCAGGCCGGGCTCGCCATGGCCTATGGCAGCGACCTGCTCGGCGAGATGCACCGCCACCAGTCCGAAGAGTTCGTCATCCGCGGCCGGGCCCTGCCGGCGCATGAGGTAATCGGCGCCGCCACCCATGTTGCAGCCAAGCTGCTAAAGCTCGAGGGCAAGATCGGTACGGTCGCGCCCGGCGCCCATGCCGACCTGATCATCGTCGACGGCGACCCGCTGCAGGATCTGGCGCTGCTGACCCGCCAGGGCCGGCACATGCCTGTGATCATGAAGGCCGGCGCCTTCATCAAGCGCGCTCGGCTGGATTGAGGTGGGCATGAAGCCTTGGACACAGCTCGACGCCGCGCAGATTCCTGGCGGCGGCACGCTGAAACTGATGCGCCGCGGCGAGAACGAATTCTCGATCACGCTCGGCCATAACGAGCTGATGAACTCGCGCCTCAAGGGCTCGGAAGAGGCGCTGGCGAGCCTCGCCATCGACAGGATCGGGCTGCGCCCAGGCCTACGCCTGCTGATCGGCGGGCTCGGCATGGGCTTCACGCTCCGGGCAGCGCTAATGGCGCTCCCGACTGATGCCGAGATCGTCGTCGCCGAGCTGGTCCCGGCGGTGATCGCCTGGGCGCGCGGGCCGCTCGCTCCGATCTTCGCCGGCTGCCTCGACGATCCCCGCGTCAGCGTACGCGAAGCCGATGTCGCAACCGTCATCCGCGAGGAAAGCGGCCGCTACGACGCGATCCTGCTCGATGTCGACAACGGCCCGGACGGGCTGATGGTCGAGGCCAATGACCGGCTCTACGACCATGCCGGCCTCGGCGCTGCGAAGTCGGCATTGCGATCAGGCGGCGTGCTCGCGGTCTGGTCTGCAGGACCTGACCGCAACTTCACCCAACGCCTGCGCCAGGCCGGCTTCGCCGTCGAGGAGAAGACGGTGCGTGCCCGCGCCGGAGCCGGCGGCGCCAAGCATATGATCTGGCTCGCGGCCCCCCAAGGAAACGCGACTGCCGCGCAGCCCATTCGCCCCTCTGGAAGCAGGCGGCGCTAGCGTTCACCCAGCAGGCGCGCCAGGCCGGCAGAGAGCCCGATGCTCGGAACAGGCGCCGGCAGCGCGAGATCGCCTTGCACCGGCTTGGGCGGCGGATTGCGCGCCGCGTCGAGCACCGCGGCGAAGCCGGCTTCAGTCGAGCAGATCACCGGCACGCCGACATGAGGCTGGACCCGCGCCGCCAATCCGGCAAGCCCGGCTCCCCCCAAGATCACCGCCTGCGCCCCATCGCGCTCGACCGTGCGCCGGCAGGCCGCGGCCAACAGCGCAATCGAACCATCGGGATCGGCGGCGATGTCGCCGCCGGTCGGCGCCACCGTCTCGACGGCAGCGAGCCTTCCGTCGAGCCCGAGCGCAGCGGTGAACTCGGTCAGGATCGGTCCCCAGCGCTCGCCGCCGGTGACGATCGAAAAGCACCCGCCCTGTGCGGCCGCCTGTCGGCAGGCCGCCTGTCGGCAGGCCGCCTCGGCCATGCCGACCACCGGCACGCCCGCGATCTCCTTCAGTGCCATCAGCCCGGGATCGCCGAAGCAGGCGAGATAGACGGCGTCGCACCCGGCGCCATGCTCGGCAAAGGCATCGAGTGCGGCATGGCCGGCAATGGCGCCGGCGCTGCGGCTCGAGATGTAGCGCGCGCCGAAGCGGCCGGTCGCCGGCACGAGCTCGACATCGGCAGGCGTCATCGGCGCCAGCACGTGCAGGACCAGCTCGGTCATCTCGGCGCTGGTGTTCGGATTGAGGACGAGGATGCGCAACATGATCTCAACAGGCGAGAATTCGCTGCCCCCGAGGTCATCGCTTGAGGACGGCGCTCGCGAGCTTTGACGCGCCTGCAGCTCCCCGGCAAGAGCAGGCGCCCGCACCTTTCGCATGATCGCCCCGCGACGAGAGCCGGCTTGGCGGGGTCATTCGGTTGCATCGCCCGGAACCATCGCCCCCTGCCCGGGTTGCACGCTCGACGGACCCCACATCGGAGTACGACCAATGCCAGCCAAATCGAAGGCGCAGCAGAAGGCAGCCGGAGCCGCGCTCGCCGCCAAGCGTGGCGACATCCCCAAGAGCAAGCTCAAGGGAGCCTCGAAGTCGATGGCCAAGTCGATGACCGAGAAGGAGCTCGACGAGTTGGCCTCGACCAAGCGCAAGGGCAAGCCGGAGCACGTGACGAAGCACTGAACCGCAGGCCGTTCGATCTCAGGCCTGGCCCGGTGATGGCGTCCCAGCCGGTCGGCCGTGCCGGTAGACCAGATCCCCGGGATTCGCCCGGTCTGCACTGGCGTCCAGATGCGCCCCGAGCCGCTCGGCCACCGCGATCGAGCGCTGATTGCGCGGATCGACATAGCTGACCAGCGTCTCGAGGCCGAGCTGTCCGAAGGCCCAGTCGCGCAGGGCAGCGGCGGCTTCGCTCGCATAGCCCCGCCCCTCATGCCCGGCATAGATCAGCCAGCCGAGTTCCTTTTCCGGGAAGAGCGGCCCGTGATTGATGCCGACCTGCCCGACGCATGCCACGCCCGGTAGGTCGATCATCAAGGCGCCATGGCCGAACAGAGACCATTGCGCGACATCATGGCAGAACAGGCCCCAGGCGCCGCGCCGGTCATAGGGACCGCCCATATGCTGCGCCCGCTCTGAGGCGAGAAACTCGGCATAATCAGGAAAATCGGCCGCGACCGGCGCACGCAGGATCAGGCGTCCAGTCCGAATCGTTGGCGGCACAGTCGGTGGCAAGATCGATCTCGTCATCGCTGGAACTGCTTAGCCCATCGGATCGGCGGCTGACCTCTGCAGCGGAAAAAGGAAACTGGCCTCCCGGAAGGGATTCGAACCCCTGACCTACGGTTTAGGAAACCGTTGCTCTATCCTGCTGAGCTACCGGGAGGCACGTCCATGCGTTTAGCATAAAGCCGATGCGGGTGAAGCCTCCCTTTGCAGCGATTGTGGCGTTCCTCGCCTGCATGGCCGTCTCGGCCATGCAGGCGCAGGCGGCGGATGACGCCTGCGCGACGGTGGAAGGGACCGAGCTGGTCCGCCTCGCCGGCCTCGACCGGCATGGCGACCTGCAGCTCGCCGATGGACGGATCGTCAGGCTCGCCGGGCTGGCGCCGCGGCAGAACGAGACCGAGCGCGAGCATTTCGCCACGCAGCTGGCGCGCTGGCACGGCCGCGAGTTCCGGCTGGCGCCGCTCGGCGGCCCGGATCGCTGGGGGCGTCTGCCGGCCCGATTGCTCGCAGCCGAAGGGACCGATGCGCTCGCTGGCCAGCCCGATCTGAGCGCCGCCCTTCTCGCTGCAGGCGCGGCGCCTGCCCGAGCCCGGCCTTGCCGCCTGCAACGAGCTCTGGCGCAAGGCCGAGCCGCGGCAGATGGTTGCCGGCAAGGCCGGCAGCCCCGCGCCGGCCGCAACCCAGGGCAATTTTGCCGCAGTGGCCCTGCCGGTCATCGACGGCCATGATGCCACCGCGATGAAAGCGCAGGCGGGCCGGATCGTCGTGGTCGAGGGGCGTATCGCTGCCGTGGGCGAGCGGGCACAGCGGACTTATCTCAATTTCGAACGGCGGCGTGGCGCGGGTGGCAGCATCGTTCTGTCGCGCGCGCTCTGGCGTGACTTGCAGCGCAGCGGCTGGACCGCGTCGGCGCTGACAGGTAAACGCGTGCGCATACACGGCGTGATCGAGGGGCGCGATGGCCTCCTGATCGAGGCGCAGACGCGCAGCGCACTGGAGCTGATTGACTAGGGGCCGATGCGGAAAGTTCAGCGACATCGTCAGTCCATCCGGGGACGCCTCGTCGCCGCGGTGCTGCCGGCCTTGTTGCTGGCCGCCTGCTTCGGCGACCAGAACTCGGTCCTGGCACCACTCAACCAGCCGGGCGGCGAACCGGCGCCCCGCGTCGCCAGCCTGCAGCGAGGCACCGACCGCGAGCACCAGCGCCTGCTCGCGGCCTTCGGCGGCGAATACCGCGCCCCGCAGGTCAAGGCCGAGCTGGAGGCGATCATCGCCCGCCTCGCCAAGGCCGGCGAGGGTCAGATCGGCACTTATGAGGTGACGATCCTGAATTCGCCGATCGTCAACGCCTTCGCTTTGCCGACGGGGCGGCTCTATGTCACCCGCGGGCTGCTTGCGCTGGCGAACGATTCCTCCGAGATCGCCTCGGTGATGGCCCACGAGATCGCCCATGTCACCGCGCGCCACGCTGTCGAGCGCGCCGAGATGGAAGCGGAATCGGCGCTGGTCAGCCAGGTCGTGGCGCAGGTGCTGAACGATCCGACGACCGGGGCTGCAGTGCAGCAGAGCTCCAAGCTCTCGCTCGCCCGCTTTTCGCGCCAGCAGGAGCTGACCGCCGACCAGATCAGCGTGCGCAACATCGCCCGCGCCGGCTACGACCCCTATGGTGCCGGCCGCTTCCTGGTCTCGCTAGGCCGCAACACCAGCTTCCGCGCCGGCCAGCAGAGCAGCGGCGACAAGAAGCTCGACATCCTCTCCAGCCATCCCTCGACGCCCGAGCGCGTCGCCGCCGTCACCAATGGCGCCCGCCAGATCGGCGCGCCCGGCCTCGGTGAACGCGACGCCGCGCGCTGGCTCGCCGTGGTAGACGGCGTCGCCTTCGGCGACGACCCGGCCGATGGCGTCGTGCGTGGCCGCCGCTATCTCAACAGCGCCCTGCGCATCGCCTTCACCGCGCCGGATGGCTTCGAACTGGAGGCCGCGCGCGAGATGGTGGTCGGCGTCAGCAATGATGGCACCCAGGCGCTTCGCTTCGATTCGGTCGCGCTGAAGGCCGGCCAGACGCTGGAATCCTACGTGGCGTCGGGCTGGATCGACGGCGTCACCACGGCCGAGGTGCAGTCGCTGACCGTCGGCGGCCTGCCGGCGGCGGTGACCTCCGGCAAGGGCGCCGACTGGACCTTCCGCCTCGCCGCGGTCCAGGCCGGGCCGCGCGTCTACCGCTTCATCCTCGCCGCCAAGGGTCAGAACGATCCCGAGCGCGCCATGCGCGCTCTGCTCGACAGCTTCCGCAATCTCAGTGCCAGCGACGCGCAATCGGTCAGCCCCTTGCGGATCCGCTTGGTAACAGCCGGCGCCGGAGACACGCCCGCCAGCCTGGCCGAGCGCATGGCTTCGACCGACCGGCCGCTGGAGCAGTTCCTGATCCTGAACGGGCTGGAACGCAATGCGAAGCTGACGCCCGGCCAGCGTTACAAGATCGTGAGCGAGTAAGCGCGCCGCTGCTTTCCCCGCGCGCTGTGCTAGCCTCCCGGCAATCGTCAGGACAGGGAGGCAGCCATGGCGCTCGATCGCCGCATCGTCGAACTCTACGACGAATACACCCACAAGCCGCTCGACCGCCGCAGCTTCATGAACCGGCTGATCACCATCGCCGGCTCCGCCGCGGCGGCAGAAGCGGCTCTCTCGCTTCTTGAGCCGAACTACGCCCAGGCGCAGCAGGTCGCAGCCGACGATGCCCGCATCGAGAGCAGGCGCATCGACGAGACCGTCGGCGGGGTCAGGCTCAAGGGTTATCTCGTCACGCCCAAGACCCAGGGCAGACGCGGCGGCGTCCTCGTCATCCATGAGAACCGCGGCCTCAACCCGCATATCGAGGACGTCACCCGTCGCGCCGCATTGGCCGGCTTCAGTGCGCTCGGGGTCGATTTCCTCACCCCCCTTGGCGGCACGCCGGCCGATGCCGACGCCGCCCGCGCCCTGTTCCCGCAGCTCAAGCCCGAGGATGTCGTCGCGCAGGCGCGCGCAGCGCTGGCCTTTCTCAAGGCCCGGCCGGACACGACCGGCAAGGTCGGGGCGGTCGGCTTCTGCTGGGGCGGCGGCGCGGTCAACGACCTCGCCGTCAGCGCGCCGGAGCTCAATGCCGGCGTCGTCTTCTATGGCCGCTCGCCAGACCTAGCCAAGGTGCCGCAGATCAAGGCCCGGCTGCTGATCCAGCAGGCGGCTCGCGATACGCGCCTGGTCGAGGGACTGCCGGCTTATGAAGCGGCGCTGAAGGCGGCCGGCATCCAATATCAGGCGATCGTCTACCCGGATGTCGACCACGCCTTCCACAACGACACCAGCGCCGAGCGCTACAATGCCGCGGCCGCCAAGCTCGCCTGGGAGCGGACGGTGGCTTTCCTGGCGGCAGAGACCGGTGCGGCCTGATACGAAAAAGCCCGGCGGAGCGATCCGCCGGGCTCTTCCTGTCCGATAGCGGAAAGCTGCCTCAGGCAGCCTCTTCCTGCAGGTCCTCGTCGCCTTCCTCGGCCTCGGCCGCCTCGGCCGCCTCACCCTTGCCGGCGCGGCGCGGCGACTTGGCGAGCTGACCCTCGATCTTCTTCAGCGCCTCGGTCTCGGTGATCTCCTCGACGACCGCGATCTCGCGGGTCATCCGGTCGATCGCAGCCTCATAGAGCTGGCGCTCGGAATAGGACTGTTCGGGCTGCGCCTCGGAGCGATAGAGATCGCGCACCACCTCGGCGATGGCGACGAGATCGCCCGAATTGATCTTGGCTTCGTATTCCTGGGCGCGGCGCGACCACATGGTGCGCTTGACGCGGGCGCGGCCGGTCAGCGTCGAGAGCGCCTTGCCGACGATCTCGGCATCGGCGAGCTTGCGCAGGCCGACGCTCGCCGCCTTGGCGGTGGGCACGCGCAGGGTCATCTTGTCCTTGGCGAAGCTGACGACGAAGAGTTCGAGCTTGAAACCCGCAACTTCCTGCTCCTCGATCGCCGTAATCTGACCGACGCCATGGGACGGATACACGACGAACTCGCCCGTCCTGAAGCCCTGGCGCACAACAGTCTTCTTCGCAGTGGACATGCCGTTTCGACTCCTGATTTCTCCGCCGGAGGCGGAGACGCGACTTTCAGCCGCTGGCCGGATGACCGGCGGCTCTCTGCCTGACATGACGGGCGAGCCTTCTGGCTCTTCTCCCGACACAACATGCTCCCTCAGTCGGTTGTTTCCGGCTGACCACCAAACACGAAAGACAGCAACACGCCGGGCATTCTGACCGGTGGGCATTGCTGTCGTCTCTGGGGGCGCCCCGTTTGTGTAACCTCGCAGGGGCAGGCGGAAAAAACTCGACTGTGGCTTGTGGATACCACAAATTTCGCGCCGAATCAAAGGTAAACGGAATGCGAATGCCGCCGGGCCGCGTTGCGGCCGGCCATGGTTAACTTCGATTCGGCTCTGACGGAGGGTAACCTCAGTCGCCTTCGCCGGGCTCCGGCGACAGAAGCTCGAGCTTGTTCGGCACGCCGTCGAACTCCTTGGCGTCGGCCGGTGAGTCCTTCTTCTGCGTGATGTTGGGCCAGCTCGCGGCGAACTTCGCATTGAGCTGCAGCCAGCTGTCGAGACCCGGTTCGGTGTCCGGCTTGATCGCCTCGGCAGGGCATTCCGGCTCGCAGACGCCGCAGTCGATGCACTCGTCGGGATGGATGACGAGGAAGTTCTCGCCTTCATAGAAACAGTCGACCGGACAGACTTCGACGCAGTCCATGTACTTGCACTTGATGCAGTTCTCGGTGACCACATAGGTCATGGCGCTGTCCTTCCAATCGGCCGGCGCTTCTTTAGAGCCGGTCGAGAGAATGTTTCAAGGCCCTGTCACGACCGGAAACGAGATCAAACTTCTATCGAAACAAGTGTTTCGAGAAGATTTTTCGCAGGCACGCTGACGCGTCCCACGCAGCTTCCGCGTTATCCCTTCGGCTCCTCCGGCGCAAGCGACGGATCGCCGCGTTCGCCGCCGTTCAGGACCTCATACAGCGTCTGCGCCTGCTCGTAGGAACCTCGCCGCTCGGCGAAGGCGGTGACGCGCACCACCAGCGTCGCATGCGGCAAAGCCAGTGTCAGCACATCGCCCGGCTTCACCCCGAGCGCCGGATTCTCGACGCGCTTGCTTGCAATCCGGACATGCCCGTCCTCCACCAGCCGCACAGCGGCGGGGCGGGCCCGCGCGAAGCGCGCGAACCAGAGCCATTTGTCGAGGCGTTGCCGATCGTCCCGCAAGCAGCCTCCCTACGCTGCGTATCAGCCCTTGCGCCCGTCATTACCCTCGAGCTGGGCCTTCAGGGCCAGCAGCTTGGCGAAAGGCGAATCCGGATCGGGCTGGCGCTCGGCCGGGCGCGGCCGGGCCGGCTGCTGGAAGCGCTGCTCCTTGCCGCCACGCTCGTCGCGACGCGGACCGCCACCGGGGCGGCCGCCATCACGCTTGAACTCGGGCCGCGGACCGCGCTCGGGGCGCCCATCACGCCCCTGGGCATTGCGACCAGCGCCTTCCTGCGCCGCAGGCTTGCCGCCCTCGCCGCCGGCCGGGCGTGGGCCGTTCCAGCCACCCTCGCGCCAGCGATTGCGATTCGGCGGACGCTGCCCACTCGGCTTGCCCTCGCCGCTTTCCGGGACGGGAGTGGTCTCGGCAGCGCCGGCACGACGGTCGGGCCGACGTCCACGCTGCCCCTGTTCGGGACGACGGCCGCCCTGATGGCGATGCGGCCGCCAGATCTCGATCAGCTCAGGCTCGGCTGGCGCAGTCGCCTCGGCGGCAGCGGCAAGCTCGCCCGCCGCCTCAACGGCGACAACAGGCTCGGCCGTCTCGGTTTCGGGCTGGGCGGCCTCTGCCTCCGGCTCGTCACTCGGCAGGGCCAGGGTCGACATCGCATCGGCCGGTACCGGCTCAGCCGGGCTGGCGACTTCGCTTTCAGTCGGAGCGGCAGCGACCTCCGCATCGGTCAGGATCGGAGCATCCGGGGTTTCACCCGCGGGAGCGACGCTGTCCGTGCTTTCGACAGTACCCTCGACTTCAACCGAAGGCGCTTCATTGAGCGCGTCAATCGCCTCGGCCACGGCCTCCACCGGAACTGCCGGCGTGGTCGCGGCCGGCGCGGGCGCAACAGCGAGCGGCACCGTGATCGCCGGGCCCGGGCGCTTCTGCGAGACATAGCCGAGCGAGCGCAGGATCGAGGCGAAATCCTCGCCGGCGCAGCCGACGAGCGAGGTCATCGCGCCGGTGGCGACGAAGCCGTCCTGATCCGCAGAACCAACCGGTGGCTGGCCGAGCGTCACGCCCGGACGATAGGCGATCGCCGGACGGATCAGGTCGGCGAGGCGCTCCAGGATATCGACGCGCACGGCGCGCTCGCCGCAGACGCGATAGCCGGCGGCGCGATAAAGCCCCTTCGGGATCTCCTTGTTGGCCGGGAACGAGGTCCGGCCGGAGGAAGCGAGATGCGAGATGTCGTCGAGCCCGGCGGTCTCCGGATTGCCGTGCTTCAGCGCCCAGAGCTGGGCTGCAAGCGCGCGCGGCGCCGGCTTCAGCAACGCCGGGACATAGAGGTGGAAGGCGCCGAAGCGGATGCCGAGCTGCCGCAGGCCCGCCCGCCCTTCCTGATCGAGCGTCTTCATCTCCTCGGCGACCTTGCTGCGCTCGAGCACGCCGAGCGCTTCAGCCGCCTGATAGGCGATGCCGCGGGCGATGCCGCTGACGCTCTCGGCATTCTCCAGGATCTGGAGCGGGCCGAGCAGCTTGGTGACGTGATGCTTCAGCCAGGCCGCCAGCCTCGTCTCGATCTGTTCGCGGGCCTGGGCCGGCAGATGATCGTCGATCATCAGGCGCAAGCGCGGCTCAAGCACCTTCTCGCCGGCGGTCAGGCGTGCCACGGGCTCGCCGATCCAGCGCACCAACCCATCATGCGAGAGCACGAAGGCATCGTCGCCGGCCAGCACGACGCGCGAGGCGCGTGCCTCGAGCTCGCCAGCCAGCGCTTTCAGCGCCGCAGCGTTCAGAGCCTTCGCTTCCGGCCCACCCGCCTTCGGGTCGGCCGTGAAACGGAAGCCCTGCAGCAATCCGACATGCTGACCCTCGACCAGGACATCGCCGGTCGCGGTGACTTCGGCCTCCAACATTGCATTCTCCCGCAGGCGACGCATCAACACGCTCGTACGCCGATCGACGAATCGGCTGGCAAGCCGTTCGTGCAAAGCGTCCGACAGCCTGTCCTCTACAAGACGCGCCACCCCCTGCCAATGCTCTGGATCGAGCAACCAGTCCGGCCGGTTGGCAACATAGGTCCAGGTCCGCACCTGGGAGATGCGGGCCGAGAGGGTGTCGATCTCGCCATCGACCCGGTCGAGCGCGGCCAATTGGCCGGCATACCAGTCCGGATCGAGCCGGCCGTGGCGCATCAGGCGCAGATACAAGGTCATCGCCAGCTCGGCATGCTGCATCGGTGCGATCTTACGGTAATCGGGCAGGCCGCAGACCTCCCAGAGCCGCGACACGGCCGGCTTACCCTGCGCCAGCCGTGCGATGTCCTGATCGCGCGCCAGAATCTCGAGCGTCGTCATGTCCTCGGCGATCAGGGCCCGGGTCAGCCCCTGCTCCTGCGGCTGGAGGTTGAGGCTGTCGATCAGCCCGGGGATCGAGCGCAGGTCGAGATCGGAGTTGCGCCATTGCACCTGGCGCACCGATTCGAAGCGGTGATCCTCGATCGCCTGGACCAGCTCCTGCTCGAAGGGCGGCGCGCGCCCGGTCGTGCCGAAGGTGCCGTCGCGCAGATGCCGGCCGGCTCGCCCGGCGATCTGGCCGAATTCGGCCGGGTTGAGCTTGCGATAATGATGGCCATCGAACTTGCTGTCGCCAGCGAAGGCGATGTGGTCGACATCGAGGTTGAGCCCCATGCCGATCGCGTCGGTGGCGACGAGATAGTCGACATCGCCCGACTGGTAGATTTCGACCTGGGCATTGCGCGTGCGTGGGCTGAGCGCCCCCAGCACCACCGCCGCCCCGCCCTTCTGCCGGCGGATCAGCTCGGCAATGGCGTAAACCTCCTCGGCCGAGAAGGCGACTATCGCCGAGCGGCGCGGCAGGCGGGTGATCTTGCGATCACCGGCAAAGGAAAGGTTGGACAGGCGCGGACGCGAAACGACGTTGACGCCGGGGATGAGCTGCTCGACCAGCGGCTTCATCGTGCCGGCGCCGATCAGCATCGTCTCCTCGCGGCCGCGATGATTGAGCAGCCGGTCGGTGAAGACATGGCCGCGGTCGAGATCTGCGGCGAGCTGGATCTCGTCGATCGCGACGAAATCGACGACGAGGTCGCGCGGCATCGCCTCGACCGTGCAGACCCAGAAGCTCGGCCGTTCCGGCTTGATCTTCTCCTCGCCGGTGATGAGCGCGACCGCATGCGGCCCGACCTTGTCGACCACGCGCTGATAGACCTCGCGGGCAAGCAGGCGCAGCGGCAGGCCGATCATGCCGGTGGGATGCGCAACCATCCGCTCGATGGCGAGATGGGTCTTGCCGGTATTGGTCGGTCCAAGCACCGCCGTAACGCCGCGAGCGCGGAGCGAAGGCGGAAGGGAACGGGTTTGGATCAAGACGCTGGAGCTTTCCTGCAGTCCGGGCGGGGCAAGCCCTACCGGGTCGAGCCGCCTGAAGGCAACCCGATCCGTGAACAGAACGAGTCCGGAACGAAGCGAGGCCGAATCGCTGACTCCCGCAGAATCAGGTTTCGTTCACGGCGAGATATCGCGGCAACCGATTCAAAAACCACAAGATTTTGAATCGGTTTCATTTCCATCCTTCGCCGACTTGCGCGCGCGAGGGCCGCTTTCGCTCATGTAGGGCGTTCCGCACCGGAAGACGAGGGACAGCAGATGAGCGCAAGAGGCTTTCCGTCTTTCCGGGCGCTGCGCAGCAGCGAGCCCGGAACCCAGAACCGATACCATATCCGCAGAAGCTCACCCCGTCGCAGCATCATCACGACCGGCATCGGTTCTGGGTACCGGGCCCTTCGCTGCGCGAAGTCCCGGAATGACCGGGGGGCCGATATCGAACTCTAATCCGCGAAAACCTCTGCCACGACCTGCGCGGCTTCGTCTGGCGCCTCGACATGGACGAAATGGCCGGCGCTCTCGCAGAAGCTCACCTCCACATCGTCGAAATAATGCGACAGGAAGCTCGACCACTCCGATTTCAGGATCGGGTCGTGCCGGCCCCAGTGCACCCTCGTGCGCTGATGGATCGGCACGGACGGCGCCGGGTGGCCGTCGATCGCGGCGATCCGCGCCGCGTTCTGGCTGCGATACCAGTCGAAGCCCCCACGCAGATTGCCGGGCTTCATGAAATTCTCGACCCACAGGTCGAAGACCGGCGCGAAGGCATCCTTGCGATGGCACCAATGCGTCAGGAAATGCCCGAGATAGAGCGCGCAGGCCTCGCGGCTGGAGCCGATCAGTTGCTCGGCCAGCGGCAATTGCTGGAAGGACTGGTACCAGATCTCGTTGACATGGCCCTCGCGCACCCAGGCCGAACCGACGCTCGGCGTCGGGCAATTGAAAAACAGCAGCTTCTCGACCCGCTGCGGATGGCGCCGCGCCAGCCCCTGCGCGACATAGGCGCCGACATCGTGGCCGACCACGCCGATCGGGCCGGTGCCGAGCGCCTCCAGCAGCGCCGCCATGTCGTCGGCATGGGCGTTGGCGCCGACATCGCTGCGCGGCACCGCTGACTTGCCGCTGTCGCCGAAGCCACGCAGATCGGGCGCGATCAGCCGGAATTCGCCATGCAGCCGGTTCATCACCGGCAGCCAGCTCATCCAGAACTCCGGCCAGCCATGCAGCAGCAGCACTGCCGGCCCGTCACCGACCTCGGCGACGTGGAGAACGGTGTCACGCACGACGACCTGGCGGTGCCTGAGGCCGGGCGGCAAGGCGAAATCGCTGGACATTGACGGCTCCGGAACCGAATCGCCGGGAAGGCTAGCGCCTCGAACGAGCGTTCCGCAATCCATGGCACGCCAAAGCCTGCATGCGCTGCGAGTTTGAAGCGGCCGAGGTGCCGGCGGGGATGGACAGCGATCTTATCCCCGGTGCTTCCGGCCGCCTCAGAATGGCGCGCTCCACAGCAAGGAGCACGCCATGCAGGACCAGCCGCATCGTTCAGCCAATCAGAGCGCATACTGGCGCGAGATCGTCCTTCTGCGCCGCCGCCTCGTCTCACTGAAAGCGCAGACGCGGCTGCTGCGCCACGAACTCGCCCGCAAGTACAATTCCGACCAGCCGCGCGTGCCGGCCGGCAATACCGGCGGCGGGCAATGGACCAGCGGCGGAGGCGGCGCGACGCCGACTGGAGCCGATGTTCTCAGCGATCTCGGCAGTGCCTTCTCGACCGCATTGAACTTCGGCGACGTCGTACCCGATACCAGCGGCGAGGAAAGCTGGGCCTTCTACCAGGACGCCACACGCCCCGACGGCTCGCTGGCCGAACGCGCCGTCGTCAACCGCGACGGCTCGACGATCCATTCCGAATTCGCCGAGCCCGACCGCAAAAGCGACTGGGACGAGCGCCACACCGTCACGGCGCCCGAAGGCGGCAAGACCACCTTCGAGACCTCCGACCGCACCCAGACGATCCGCGACGGCGGGCCGGATGGCGAAGTCGTCTCACGCTCGACCTGGACTGACCGCGGCCCGGAGCGCGAGGCCACGGTGCAGCAGGCGTTTGCTCCGGCGATCGTGCTCGCTCCAGCCGCTGCGGAGGTCACGATCACGACCGCGCTGACGCTCTTCGCCTGGCTGTCGGCGCGGAATCAGATCGATGGGCTACAGGCTGTAGCCGGGTTCAGTGCGCGCGAATTTCAAGGTGATGGAAACAGCTCACCAAGGCTGGACTTCGTCGGCAACCTCACCGAGCAGGAAGCCGACCGCGCTTGCAATCGCCGAGAGACCGTCCAAAAGCTCTTGGATGAAGCAGCTCGCGACGCCGGAAGCCCGAGCAACTACCCGAATGCTGGAGCTTACGGAACTGCCGTCCATACCCGCGTCAAACAAGGCGTCGACAGGGAAAAGAACCCGAACTTTCGAGCCGAGATTTCCGCACTCAGGGGTGAGATAGCTGGCGACGGCGCAAGACGTTACGGCCTTAGAGACACACTGCGAGCCGATGTCGTCGAAAAAGCCAGCGAGACGACGGCCTGCGGCTACGATCTCAAGACCGGCAATGCTATACTCGGCCCGAAACGGGCTGCTGAATTGGTCACCCTGATGAAACGGCTCTATCCGAACGCTCAACGGTTCATCATCATGCAGATGAAGCCACGCAAATGACGACAGCCCGGCAGATTCGCCAACTCTTTACGCCGCTGCTCGCCGAGAACCCGGATATCGTCCTTCGCAAGAACTATATCTATCTCAAGCCGGTCAGCCACGTGCACCGATGTATCGGCGTCGGCCGATCAAGCGGCCGCGACGCTTTCATCGTCACGGCCGCAGTCAATTTTACATTCAACTTATCAGGTGCGTTCTGGGAGTGGCCGCTCGGAATTCGAGGCTATGGCTGGCGCTGGAGCGATCCGGATATGCCAGACCTGTTCAAACGGCTGGTCGAGCAGGAACTCACACAGCTGCGCGCACTCACTACGCTCGAGGCTTTCGCCAAGTTCGCCTCACGCGACATGACGTTCATGACCAGCCCTCTCTACGGGCACAAGGATTGCCAGCTCCGCGTCGATATTGCCTTGGGCAATCTCGACAAGGCGCTTGTCGACTGCCGTGAACTCGATCGGCTACGCGGACCGCCGCCCCACACGGAATATTTTGCGCAACTCTGGAGCAGGGTCGTCGACCCAGCCCTGCCTCTCCTTGAACGGCGAGATGTCTCCAGCCTGACAAACCTACTGCGCGAATGGCAGGCAACCTACATCGAGGTCACGGGTCTGGGGCTCTCTTTCAAACCCACGCCCTTCCCGCTCGAACTCGCGGCGGGCGCCTGAGTTCAGTTCCGCGTCGCGGTCGCCGTCACGCCCGGATCGACCTTGAAGCTCGAGGCCTCGATCACCGCGGTGCCGATCATCGTTTTCACCGAGATGCGCACCGGCAGCATCATGTTCGTCCCGGCGACGGGGGCGAGCCAGGTCGAGATTTCCTTGTTCTCGGCCATGAACTTGGTCGAGGGGCGCAGCGAGCGGTGGCCGGCGATCGGCACATAGCGCGCCTGGCAGACCGAGACCGGGCCGCTATAGCCGTCGATCTTGATCTCGCGCGTGCCGGAATAGCTCAGCTTGATGTCGTAGCGCGCCGCACCGTCGAAGATCGCCAGCGTGCGGTTGCAGGCCGCCGCGCCGCCGTTGCGGCCGGAGGCTTCGACCGGCATCAGGAAGGCACTGAGCGGATCCATGATGTTGCGCTGGTGCTCGTCCTTGAGCGGCACGCGGTCGGGCTTGGTGTCGATCGGCGGCTCGATCGCCAGCGCCTGCACGGCATTGCCGCCGAGCGCCATCCGCACCGTGCGGCTCTCGCTCGAATTGGCCGAGGACACCGCGAAGGCTGTCGGCGAGAGCCGGCTGCCGTTGAGGTTGCCGGTCGCAGTGCCAGAGCCGCGCCCGCCGGTGAAGCTGCCGACGAGGCCGGTCAGCTTGGCGCTGGCGTCGAGCTTGTAGCTGCCGCCTTCGATGCCGCCGGCAAGATTGGCCTTGCCGAGCGACAGGCCGAGCAGGCTGACGTCATAGGTCGCATCAAGCGAGGCGGCCTGTACGGCCGGCGCCGGCAAGGCGAGCATCAGCGCCGCGATGAGGGCGCTGCTGGCAGGCGACAAGGCGAGCTTCATCGTGAGGCTCCGGAGCGCGACGGACATCGTCGCATGCACTGAGATTCGGTCCGAATCGTGACTGGTTATCCTCAGCTTGGCGGGATAATGGTTACCGAGATGTTTCCGGGCCGTTTGCACGCGGTCCGCCTTGACGGGCTGTCATCGGCCCGTTATAGACCGCCCACTTCAATTTGACTTCCGGTGCTCGCCTGCCGGCACGTCGCGTGTCGGCATTTTGCGTTGAGTACTCGGAGATTTTGGGAACACGATCATGGCCCGCCGTTGCGAACTGACCGGGAAAGCCACCCTGACCGGCCACCTCGTCAGCCACTCGAACCGCAAGACCAAGACGGTCTTCCGGCCGAACCTCGTCAACGTCACGCTTCAGTCGGATGCGCTCGGCCGTTCGGTCCGCCTGCGCGTCTCGGCGAATGCGCTGCGCACCGTCGACCATCGCGGCGGCCTCGACGCCTTCCTGGTCAAGGCTCCGGCCGGTGAGCTCTCGCCGGGCGCGCTGACGCTGAAGCGCGACATCGAGAAGAAGCTCGCCGCCAACTGAGCGCGGGTTTCCCTCGGGACTGAACGAAGCGGCCGCAAGGCCGCTTTTTTCGTTACGGCGCCAGCTCGAACTCCAGCAGCACGGTGCGCTGGAGGAAGGTCGAGAAATTATCGTCAGAGATCAGGGTGATGATCATCCGGCCATTCTCCTGATGAACGGCAATACCCTCCATATTATCGATCTCCTGGCCGAGATCCGCCTCGATCAGGATCGGCCCGTCCAGCTTCGCACCCACCCGGATCGTGCCCCCGTCGATGCGGCGGATGCGCATGCCGACGCCGCGCAGCGGCTTGTACCAGCGCTCCAGCAGCAACATGTCGCCGCCCGGCAGGAAGGCGAGGTCGGTGATGTCGTAGCCGTCGCGGCGGATCACCTGCAGCGTGCCCGGCTGGCGCCCACCGAGAATGAAGCCCGTGGTCGGCTCGTCCTCGCGGCCCGAGCGTTCTGAAATCGCGATCAGCGCGCCGGCAAGCGGGTGGCCGGCCGGCAGCACGCCGAGCGCCTCGAAGCCGCGATTGCTTGGCAGGCGCTTGGCAGCCGGGGGCACCGGCACGAGTTGCGCCCGCGCCTCGACGCCATGGCGCGCCCAGTCGAAGCGCAGGATGTCATGGGTACGCTCGACGCCGATGAAAGCGGTGCCGCCCTGGATCGACAGCGATTCGGTGTCGAAATAGCGCGAGCGATGCAGTGGCTTGCCGGACGCCCCGAGGATTGGCGCGAGTTCCGCCTCCTCCAGTCCCGCGAGCTTGCCCTGCTTGCGAGCGACCCTTGCCGTCAGCCAGAAGCCATTATCCGTGATCGCGACGATCCGTTCCCCGTCGGGCGAGCGCCATAGCCCGGAGAAACCACCAAAACGGGGATGGCTGCCGGAGAGCTGCAGCCCGCCGCGAAAGGTCAGCTGGCCGAAGCGTGTCTTCGTCGCATTGCCCGGCTCGAAGCTGGCGATCGGCCGGGCGGAGACGCTGACCGGGACGCGCCCGGGCTCGAGGCTCTGTGCTCGCGCGGGCAGGCTGAAAGCCGCCGCGCCGAGGCCGGCAAGAACGCTGCGGCGGCTCAGGCTCATTGCAGGCGGCGCGAGCCTCGCGAGGGCGTCCCGCCGGCATCCTCCTCGAACAACTCAGCCAGCTTCTCGGTCATCACGCCGCCGAGCTCCTCGGCATCGACGATGGTGACGGCGCGCCGATAGTAGCGGGTGACGTCGTGGCCGATGCCGATCGCGATCAGCTCGACCGGCGAGCGCGTCTCGATCTCGGCGATGACATGGCGCAGATGCCGCTCGAGATAGCTGCCGGCATTGACCGAGAGAGTGGAATCGTCGACCGGCGCGCCATCCGAGATCACCATCAGGATCTTGCGCTGCTCGGAGCGGCCGAGCAGGCGCTTATGCGCCCAGTCGAGCGCCTCGCCGTCGATGTTCTCCTTGAGCAGCCCCTCGCGCATCATCAGCCCGAGGTTTTTGCGAGCCCGGCGCCAGGGGGCGTCGGCGGCCTTGTAGATGATATGCCGGAGATCGTTGAGGCGGCCGGGATTGGCCGGCTTGCCCGATTGCAGCCAGCTCTCGCGTGACAGACCGCCCTTCCAGGCACGGGTGGTGAAGCCGAGCAATTCGACCTTGACGCCGCAGCGCTCCAGCGTCCGCGCCAGGATGTCGGCGCAGGTCGCCGCCACCGTGATCGGCCGGCCACGCATCGAGCCGGAATTGTCGATCAGCAGCGTCACCACCGTGTCGCGGAAATTCGTGTCCGATTCCTGCCGGAAAGAGAGTGGCTGGAACGGGTCGATGATGATGCGCGGCAGGCGCGAGGGGTCGAGCGCGCCCTCTTCCAGGTCGAACTGCCAGGAACGGTTCTGCTGCGCCATCAGGCGGCGCTGCAAGCGGTTCGCCAACCGCGCGACGACGCCCTGCAGGTGCGCCAGCTGCTTGTCGAGATAGGCGCGCAGGCGCGTCAGCTCCTCGGCGTCGCAAAGTTCCTCGGCGGTGACGATCTCGTCGAACTTCTGGGTATAGGCCTTGTAGTCGGTCTGCGGCCGGTCATTGGCGCGGCTGTCGCGCGGACGCGGCGCCTCGCCGGCCTCCTCGGCCTCGGAACTCTCGTCTTCCTCGTCCCAATCGCCGGCAGGCGCATCGGCGGCCTCGGAGGCGCCTTCCTGCAATTCCTCGGCAGCGTCCTCGCTGGTCTCGGTCTCCGAGCGCTCGCCCTGGCTCTGTTGCTCGGCTTCGCCCTCTTCCTGCTGCTGGTCGTCGGAGGACTGGTCCTGATCGTCCTCGTCTTCTTCGGCATCGTCGCCCTGGCTCGACTGCTCGGCCATGTCGAGCGAGACGAGCAGGTCGCGCACGGTGCGGGCGAAGGCGCGCTGATCCTCGATCGACTTCGACAGCCGGTCGAGATCGTCGCCCGCCTTGGCCTCGATCTGCTCGCGCCAGAGATCGACCAGCTTCTCCGCCGCCTTGGGCGGCTTCAGGCCCGTCAGGCGCTCGCGCACCATCAGGGCGAGGGCATCTTCCAGCGGCGCGTCGGCGCGGTCGGTGATCTCCTCATAGCGGCCGCCGCGATGATAGCGGTCCTCCAGCATCGCCGAGATGTTGCCGGAGACGCCGCTCATCCGGCGCGAGCCGACGCTCTCGACCCGGGCCTGCTCGACCGCATCGAAGACGGCGCGCGCCGCATCGCCCTCGGGCGCGGCGCGGCGATGGACCGCTGCATCGTGGCAGGCGAGGCGCAGCGCCATCGAATCGGCATGGCCGCGCAGGATCGCGACATCGCCCGCGGTGAGCTTGCGCGGCGGCTCCGGCAGGCGGGCGCGCTCGCCGACCAGCGAGGGTTTGTCGGCCGCGAAGACGATCTCCATCTCCGGCTTGCGCGCGATCGCCTTCATCGCGCCCGAGACCGCCCGCTTCAGCGGCTCGGCCGGCGCTTCCTTCGGGGTTCCGGGCTTGCGGTTGGAGATGCTCACGACTGATCCTCGACGCGCTGCATGGTCAAAGCGCCTTCCTGAAACGGAACCACGTCATGCCCGCTTCAGGACAGTCTTCGATCTGCCCATACGCAAAATAACCGTGCATTGTGTAGAAAGCCGGCGCCTGAAACGAAAACGTATCGACGAGGACGCCCCTGGCCCCGCGGCTTTTAGCCTCCGTTTCCGCCCGCTTCAGCAAGGCCGTGCCGAGGCCGCTCCGGCGGAACCGCTCATCCACCCAGAGCAGGCTGATGTGCATCCACTCGCCGATCGCCTCGGCCATCAGCCCGCCGCGCACGCTTCCATCGACATTCGCGGTGGCGGCAAATGCCCTGGGTGAGCGGCCGCGCATATGCTCGCGATTGAAGCCCTCGAGGCCTGCCGCGATGATTTTTTTTGCGGCGCCGTAGGTGGTCTCGATCTGGACGGAAACAGCGTCGGACATGGCGCGCTGCTCGGCCGGCGCCTGCTCGATCTGCCTCAGCTTGCGATCGGAGATGCTCATAGCACCTTCATGAAGTGGTGGAAGGTCTGGCCGGCAACCGGATAGCCCTCCATGCGGCCGCATTCACGATAGCCCATGCGGGGGTAGAAGCCCGGCGCCTGGATGCTCATCGTGCCGAGATAGACGCCGCGTGCGCCGTGATCACGCGCCGCCTGCTCGGCCATCGCCAGCAGCGCCTCGCCATGGCCAGCGCCGCGATGGGCCTCGTCGATCCAGAACAGGTCGACATAGAGCCATTCCCATTTCAGCTCGCCGATGAGCCCGCCGACCATGGCGCCGCTCTCGTCACGCAGGCTGAGCGCCAGCGGCTCGGCCTTGCGTGGCCCGACTCTGGCCTCGTTATGGGCGGAGAGCCCACGCACCACGGCTTCGCGCGTCGCGGCGAAATCCGCCTCGCGCTGGATCGTGGCCTGCTTGCTGTCGGCGGCGCTCACGGCGTGCTCCTCAGCGCGCCCGTCCGTCATACATCGTCGGGCTCAGCTCGGTCGGCTCGACGCCGGCGAGACAGCGGACGTTGATCGCGACGGTCGGCGTGCCATCCGGTGCATTGGCGCGGGCGAAAGATTCCATGCCGCAGGTCTCGCAGAAGAGATGCTGAATCTTCTGCGAGTTGAAGCGGTATTCGGTCAGCGCGTCCTCGCCCTTGGTCAGGGTGAAGCTGGTCGCCGGGCTGAAGGCCAGCACCGAGCCGCGACGCTGGCAGTAGGAGCAGTTGCAGGTGATCGTCCGCGAGAGGTCAGCCTCGACCTCGTAGGCGACCCGCCCGCAGTGACAGGAACCTTCATACCGAGCCATGGCCGGCCTCCTGCTAGTTGAGCCTGGTCCGATCGCGAGAGTGGGGCCACTCTCGCGAGGGCGCTTCAGCTCAGGACGACGTTGACCGCGCTTTCCGGCAATTCCTTGCCGAAGGAACGCTGGAAGAACTCAGCCACCAGCGCGCGCTCCATCTCGTCGCACTTGTTGAGGAAGGTGACGCGGAAGGCGAAGCCGATATCGCCGCCGAAGATCGCCGCGTTCTCCGCCCAGGTGATCACCGTACGCGGGCTCATCACGGTCGAGAGATCGCCGTTCATGAAGGCGTTGCGGGTGAGATCGGCAACGCGAACCATCTTGTTGACGGTGTCCTTGCCCTCCGGCGAGGTCTGATAATGCTTCGACTTGGCGAGCACGATCGCGACTTCGTTGTCGTGAGGCAGGTAGTTCAGCGTGGTGACGATCGACCAGCGGTCCATCTGGCCCTGGTTGATCTGCTGCGTGCCGTGATAGAGGCCCGAGGTGTCGCCGAGGCCGACCGTGTTGGCGGTGGCGAACAGCCGGAACGCCCCGTGCGGGCGGATGACACGCTTCTGGTCGAGCAGCGTCAGCTTGCCCGACTGCTCCAGGATGCGCTGGATCACGAACATCACGTCCGGGCGGCCGGCATCGTACTCGTCGAAGACCAGCGCAATGTTGTTCTGCAGCGCCCAGGGCAGGATGCCGTCCTGGAACTCGGTGATCTGCTTGCCTTCCTTCAGCACGATCGCGTCCTTGCCGACGAGGTCGAGGCGCGAGACATGGCTGTCGAGGTTGACGCGGACACAGGGCCAGTTGAGGCGGGCCGCGACCTGCTCGATATGGGTCGACTTGCCGGTGCCGTGATAGCCCGAGATCATCACGCGGCGATTATGGGCGAAGCCGGCGAGGATCGCGATCGTGGTGTCGCGGTCGAAGCGGTAGTCCGCGTCGAAGTCGGGAACATGCGCCTCGGGCTTGGAATAGGCCGGCACCTCCAGATCGCTGTCGATCCCGAAGACCTGACGCACCGACAGCTTCATGTCGGGCATCCCGGGGGCGGAGGCAGTCGTCGTTGTCATCGTTCTTCTCCGGGCGCAGGACAGGGGCCGGCTGAAGATCCGGTGTCCTGGAGCCGACCGAAAGGGAGGCGTGTAGAACCTCATTAAAGCGAAAGCGACGGAGCGGCAATTCGCAAGAGGCATGCCGTCCCTTCGCCGGCATGCATTCACGCACGGCCCGTGAGCAGCTTCGCGACCGCCGCGACGGAACCTCTCGCCCCGTCGAGATCGACTGTTGCAGCCGGCGGAGCGCCTTGCGCCAATGCCGTCTCGATAGCGGCAGCGAGCACCTGCGGCCCTTCGGCAAGTTTCACAACGCGCGCCAGCCCGGCCCGTTCCAGCGCCGCGGCGCGCAAGGCCTGCTCGGTCTCGTTGCCGGCGTCGAAGGGGACGAGCAGCGCCGGCCGCCCGGCCTGCAACAGGTCGAGCGCGGTATTGTAGCCGGCCTGGCTGATCGACAGCGAGCAGGCGGCGAGCAGCATCGGGAAATCCGGGCGCGCCCATTCGACCCTGGCGTTGGCAGGAGCCGATTGTCGCAGGGTGGCGAAGTCGGCCTCGGAGACACCGCGGCCGATCAGGAGATGGAAAGGCCGCTGCGGCAGCAATCGAGCCGCCGCGATCACGGTTTCGAACAGCGGCAAGGCTGCCGCCGAGCCGCCGCCGGAGATAAGGATTGTTCCGGAAGTGCCAACGGCTGATGCCGGTAACTCGGTTGGCTCCGCCAGATAGCCCGTATAGATCAGCTTGCCTGCGATCTCCGGCGTCATCGGCCAGGACGCTTCGAGCGGCAGCACACGCGGGTCGCCATGCACCAGCACCGCGTCGAACAGCGTGACGATCCGCCCGGCCGTCTCGGCCAATCGCTCCTGGCGCTGCGGCGCGACCAGCACGTCGCGGATCGACGACAGGGCGAGCGCACGTGGATTGGCCGCCTTCACCGCCTCGATCAGCGCCAGGAACTCGCCCGCGAGCTGGCGCCGGCCGAACGGGAAATGCTCGGTGATCACGACATCGGGCTGAAGATCCCTAGCAAGCACGACCAGCTGCTCGCGCCGCGCGGCAAGCCGCTCCGGCGTCGCGGCCCTACCGTCCTCGTCGAGCAGATTGCGGAAATCGGTTCCTTCGGTGCGCACCGGCGGCAACTGCACGAAGCGATAACCCGCCGCCTTGCCGTCCGGCATGCCGCCGCTGGCGAGCGTGACCTCGTGACCCGCGGCAGCCAGCGCCCGCGCCAGCTGCCGCGCCCGCACCAGATGGCCGATCCCGAGCAGATGGGTGACCGCGATCAGGATGCGCGCGCTCATGGCGCGCCATCGTCTTTGCCGGCGACCGCCGCCAGCAGCGCCCGGTGCACCCGCTCCAGCCCGGCCTGCGCCGAGAACTCGGTCCGCAACCTGTCGAAGGCCGCAGCGCCGAGCTTCGCGCGCCAGTCCGGATCGCGGGCCAGCCCCTCCAGCGCCTTGGCCAGGGCCGTGACGTCGCTCGGCCGCAGCAGCAGCCCTTCGCGGCCATGCTGCACGAACTCGGGAATGCCGGCGAAGTCGGTCGCGACGATCGGCAGGGCCTGGCTCGCCGCCTCCATCACCACATTGGGCAGGCCGTCGCGATCGCCATTCTCAGCCTGCTTCGAGGGCAGCACGAAGAGATCGGCCTCGCGCAGCGCCGCGACAACGACATCCTGCGCCTGCGGGCCGCGCCACTCGATCCGTGCCGCGAGGCCGAGCTTCTCGGCCTGCGCCTTCAAAGCGGCAAGCATCTCGCCGCCGCCGATATGGATGAGTCGCCAGTTCAAATCGGCCGGCAGGATCGCCAGCGCCGCAAGCAGGTCGTCAAAGCCCTTCTTCGCCACCGCCCGCCCGATGGTGATGAACCGCACCGGCTCGGCCGGATCGACGCCGTCGCGCAGCTCGCGCGCCTCCGGCGGTGCCGGAAACCGCGCGAGGTCGAGCCCGTGATAAAGCAGCGCGACCTTGTCGGGCCGGTCGGCGAGACGCATGAGCTCGGCATGACCGTCGCGGGTGCAGGTCACGCCCCAGCGCGCATCCGCGATCTTCTCACGCTTCTCCCAGTCCGGCGTCGTCCAGATGTCCTTGGCATGGGCCGAGAATGACCAGGTGAGGCCCCGGCTCAATGCCGCATAGCGGATCACCGAGGCCGGCGTGTGCAGGTAATGGACATGGAGATGGCGGGTCCCGACCGGCAGTTCGCGGGCCATCACGCAGGCCTGGCCGAAGCGGCGCAGGCGGTTGCGCGTCCGGTCGCGGAAGAGATCGCGCAGGAAGACGGCGAGTAGGCGCAGGATGCTCGGCCGCGCGAACGCGCTGATGACACCGCGCAGCACCCGCAGCCAGTCATCGTGCAGATATTCCGGCAGATAATGCAGCGGCGCCGTGATCTCCTGGTGCATCATGTGCCGCGCGCCATCGGTCGGATGGCGCAGCGACCAGATCGCGAAGGGCAGGCCGAGCCGCTGCAGACCGAGCAGCTCCTGGGCGATGAAGGTCTCCGACAGGCGCGGATAACCCTTCATCGCGATCGCGACCGCCGGTCCGGCAGGCTCTTCGCTGCTCATCTGCGGCCGATCAGCATGAAGCGGGTGTAGTTCTTCGTCGGCAGCGCGCCGGCGAACCACAGCTCCGACAGCCCAGCCTGCTCCTTGAAGGCCTCGAGCGAGGGCACGCAGCTGCGATGGTCGGGCTCGCGGACATAGTCGTTCGATTGCAGCAGCAGCGGCAGCCCGGCCGGCAGGCTGGCGATCCAGCCCGGCACATCGTCGAGATGCTCGCAGCTGGTGTTGATCACCAGCCCCGGCCGGCCACCCTCGGCCTGCTCGAAATCGAGCTCCATCATGTCGGCGGTCACTGCCCGGAACCGCCCCGCCGCGACATGGCGATGGTTGAGGATCTCGGCGATCGGCGCGCAATCGGGATCGATGTCGAGGCTGACCAGCCGCGAAACTGCCAGTCGCTCATTGGCCAAGAGCATGGCGCCGAGCACGCCGTGCCAGGCCCCGAGTACCCAGATCGGTCCATCCGGCTGCGGCAGGACCTCGGCCAGCGTCTCGACCAGCCAGCGCTTCGAGGCGATCTGCTTGGGATTGAAGGCGATCGAGATGTCGGCGCGCACCCCTTTTCCGACCAGCCGCGCGAGATCGGTGACGATCGCATCGCCGGTCAATGCCGCGACGCCGCGCAGGATGTCGTGCAGCGCCTCGCGGGAAATCTCGTCGGTCATCGAAACCCTGGCAATCGGGAGGTCGGAAGCGGCGGGACCATAGGGAGCCGGGCCGGGTTTTGCCAGCCGGGCTTGCTCGCTGCGAATTGGCCCTAGCCGCGATCCGGCCCCGGATCGGCCAGATCGGGTATTGAGTCCTTCGCCGCCGCAACCCAGCCACCAGCTTCGTCCTTGGCCTGCATGCCCTGTGCTGCATCCGAGCGGGCCTCGCCTGCCGGCGTGCTGCCGAAACCGTAGACCTGCATCGGCTTGTCGCGGCCCTTGACCGCGATCTTGTGTGGGACGGTATCACGATAGCTGCGGCCGGTCGCGCTCACCGTCTCGGCGGAGACGACGATGTCCGAGAGGAGCCGCCGCGTCGCCGCCTCGAGCTGGCTCGCGATCATCACGGTTTCGCCGACGGTGATCTCGCGCCGCCCCATGCTCTCGTTCTCGACCGCGCCGACGATCGCCTGGCCGCCATGGATGCCGATGCCGATGCGCAGCGGTAATGGCAATGAATTCGAGTACTCCCGGTTGAGCGCCTCGACCGCGCGCACCATGTCGCCGGCCGCCGCGATCGCCGCCGCGCCCGCCCGCGCCGGCGTCGTCTCCAGGCCGAACACCGCCATCAGCCCGTCGCCGTAGATCGCCTCGATCCGCCCGCCATGCGCCGCGATCGCCTGGGACATCTCGTCATAGAAGCGGTTGAGCAGGGTCATCAGGTCGTGCGGCAATTGCCGCTCGGACAGCGCGGTGAAGGCTCTGAGGTCCGCGACCATTACCGTCAGCCCCTTCTTGCCGATCCGGTCATCTGGATCGATCGTCCCCGACGGGCCGGCGCCGCGCTGCTTGGCGGCGAGCAGGATCTGGACCTGGAGGTCGCGCTTGGGCCTGATCTGGCAGGCGAGCCGGACATGGTCGCCAGCCGAAATCCGGCGCAGCAGCCGCGCTTCGTTCGGGCCAGGCGGCGGCAGGTCGTCGGCGCCGTCGAGCACCAGAACGCGGCAGGTGGCGCAGCGCGCCCGCCCGCCACAGAGCGCGGCATGGGGAATGCCGAAGCGCCGGAATATCTCGAGCAGGGTCGGGCCGGGAATGACGCGGCGCACGCCGTGGCCGACGAAGCGCACCGCGATGGCGCCGAGCGCCCGCGCCCGCAGCTCGCGCAACACGACGAAGCCGGCAAAGCCCCCGATCAGGCCGAAGAAGGCGCGCTTGGCCCAGGTTACATGCAGATTGAAGGCATCGACCTGGTTGGCCGTGTAGAGCTCGGGCGGGAGCGCCATCATCTGGGCTTCGCGGCCTGCCACCGAGAAGCCTATGATGGCCAGCAGCGGTATCAGGATCGCAACGAGCAGGAACGGATCGCGCCAGCGCGCATAGGCGTCGCGTGCCCGGAAGGTGAAGTGCAGGCCGATCACGCCATGCGTCCAGACGAGCAGGAGCAGGAAGCTCTGCGACAAGGCGAGGCCCGGCCAAAGCCGGCGCAGCACCGCGTGATAGCTCTCGTCCTGGCCGAACAGGGACCCCTGAACCCGGGTGCCGACGATATGGTCGATCAGCAGCAGCGGGATCGCGACGCCGAGGATGATCTGGATCACTTCGCGCATCGGCATGCGGAAGGTACGTCGCTGCGCCACGCGCAGCAGGGCGAAGACCGGATGGACGATGAGCGAGCCGTAGAGCGCGACCGTGCCGACCCAGCTGTGCCAGAACCAGTAGCGCCACTCCTGCGCCGCCTCCATCGCCGCAACGCCGAAGATGCCGAGCGCGTGATTGAGGAAATGCGTGGTCGCAAAGACCATCAGGATGCAGCCGGAGGCGAAGCGCACGTCCCGGCTCCAGGACGACATCTGGTCGAAGCCTGAGGCGGCGGGCTTGCGCCCCGCCGGCGTGCTCGGAATCGCTGTCATCGGCGCACCCGGCGCTTCAATGTGTCTTCTCGCCATGCAGGACGGAGTCGGCCAGGCGATAGAGCCGCCCGGCGAGATCGCGCGACAGCGCGACCGAGAACTCCGGAATATTGTCGAGCAGTTCGAAGAACAATGTCCGCGGCAGGCGCAGCGCCACCACGTCGGTCTTGGCGGTCGACCGCGCCGCATAGGTCTGGTTGCAGAGCAGGGGCACGTCGCCGATCAGGCTGCCGCTCGCGAGCCGGAAGGTCTTCGACCGTCCTTCCGGCGCCTCGTGCGAGAGCTCGACCTCGCCTTCCAGCACGCAATAGACCTCCTCCGGCTTGTCGCCCTCTTCGGTGATGACGGTGCCGGCCGGGAAATGCAGCCGCTCGCCCATCAAGGCGAGCAGCTTCAGCCGCGGCCCCGGCAGCCCGCGGAACAGGGGGATCGACTTCAGGCAGCCTATATCGCTCTCGAGCGTCATGTCCTTGCCCCGATCGGAACCGCGCCATTGGAAATCGGCAGATCGTCCTGCAGATCGTCCGCCTCGTCGCTGGCTCCGCCTTTGCTGCCCACCCGGGCCACAGCTCCGTTGAATACGATCTTCTCAGGGATATCGGCAGCCAGCCCCTGATCGGTCAAGAGCAGGAACGTCGTCTTGTCCTGGCAATAATGGCCGATACGCCGGATCAGGCCGCCGGGATCGGCGCAGGTGACGGCGAAGGCATCGAGATCGAGCACCAGGATATCGGGCCGCTTGATCAGCGCCTGCGCCAGCGGCACCATCAGCCGCAGCCGCAGCGGCAGATAGCGGCCACGCAGCCCGACATCGGTGCCCAGCCCCAGGCGATAGGCTGCCGAATCGAGTCCGGCGCGCGACAATGCCGCCCGGGCGATCTCCGCCACCTTGCGACCGGCATCGGGGACGCCGAAGCCGATACGCCCGAACAGCAGGTTGTCGCGCACGCTCGCGCCGTGGATCACATCAGCCGGATCGTAGAACTCGATCTCGTCGGCCTTCTCGCCGGGCAGATAGGTCTTGAAGCTATGCCGGGCCCGCAGCACCCGTCGGCGCAGGGCGATGTCGAGCAGATTGAGCCGGTGCTTGGGCTCGACATAGCCGAGCGCGAGCGCGACGAGCTCGCGCTGCACGGTCGGATCGAGCAGACCGCGCCGGTCGTGCCGCCGCAGCGCCTCGGCCAGTTCGCCGAGCTTCTCCAGGTCGATCTCGCCGCCGAAGGCGTAGCGCTCGAACAGGATGTGGCCCTGCGGCAGGCCGGCGAAGATCTCGACCAATGTCGAGGCGATGCGCCCGCCGATCTCGGCCAGCGGTTCCTCCAGCGCCTCGGCCTGCAGCACCGAGCGGGCGTAAGCGTCCTCGAGCAGGAAGTCGGCCGGCTGGCGGCCATTGCGCATCGCGCCGAAAACGAGATTCTCCGCGATCGTCGCATTGGCGTTGTAGCGGTCGAGGTCGAAGGTCTCGATCAATCCGCCGAGCTTGGTCTTGGTCAGTTCGGCCGCGACGACCTTGCGCGCCTCGACGATGCGCTCGGCCGCGCCTTCGGGCAGCGGCGCGATCACCTTGGCATCGAGGCCGAGCTCATAGATCTCGTCGGCGCAGCCGAGCGTGTCGAGCACGGCGAGCATCCGCTCGTCCAGCGCCTCCTCGCCGTCGAGGCCCACACCTTCATAGTCGTTCCAGTCGGCGCCGAAGGGCAATGGCGTGTTGCCGGCCCGCAGCGCCTCAATGAAGCGGCGATGCTCGTCCTGGTCGACGGCGCGGTCGGGCTTGACCACCGGCCGCTTGCGCTTCAGCGGCAGCAGGATGTTGTCGCGCAGCGAGCCGTTGATGATCTCGATCTCGGGGCCGGCATAACCGATCAGATGGCTGGCGCGCTCGACGCTGATTGCGGACAGGGGCTCGCCATCGATCAGCACACGCCCGCCATAGCTCATCGTCTGCCGGCCGAGGATACGGCCGAGGGTGTCGCGGCCGCTGCCCGCCGGCCCGATCAGCGCGACCTTCCCTGGCCGGTTCAAGCGCAGGCTCAGCGGCGCCAGCAAAGGCTGGCCGCGATTGTCGACCATATCGAGCTTGTCGAGCCTGATCTCGCCGCGCGGCGCCAGCGGCGCGATCTCGCCCTTCTCCTCCAGCGTGACCACCTCGCTCGGATTGAACTGCTGGATCACCTGTTCGTATTTGATGGTGACGTCGTTGCGCTGCTGCTCCCAGTCGATCAGCTCCTTGATCGGCGGCGGCAGGTCGCGATAGGCCGCGATCACCGCGACGAGCTGTCCGATGTCGAGCCGGCCCTGCAGGGCGAAGAAGCCGCCGATCGCATAGAAGAAGAAGGGCGTGATCTGCGCCAGCAGGTTGTTCAGGAACTTGACCGCGAATTTGCGCTTGTAGAGCGCATAGCGGATGTCGAAGAGCGTCCCGAGCCGGCCGGCGATGTCCGACTGGATATAGGAGGTCGCGCCATTGCCCTGGATGGTCGGCCCGGCATCGACGATCTCGCCGATCCGGCCCGCAAGCTGGCGCGAGGCGATCTGGCGCTCGCGGCCGAGACGCAGTTGCTCCTTGCGCAGGATCGGGATGATCACCGCCTGCATCAGCACGATGACCAGCGCGATCGAGCCGAGCCAGACGCTCTGCATCATGATGAAGGCGAGCGCGGTCAGCGCCTGGCTGAGCAGGAAGGCCGGCTGGATGAAGGCGTCGCCGACGAAGCTGCCGATCGGCTCGACCTCGTCCTTGATCATGCTGGCGACCTCGGCCGGCTTGACCGAGCGGATCTCTTCCGGCCGGAAGCGCATGAGCTGGCTGAACAGGTCGTAGCGCATGCGCCGGAGCATGCGCTCGCCGAGCACGCCCTTCTGCAGATTGACGATGTATTTGAAGCCGCCGTTGATCAGGACGAGCGCGAGGAAATAGAAGCTCAGTGTCAGCAGCAGCCCGAGCTGGCCGACCTTGAAGCCTTCGGAGAGCTGGACACTGCCGCCGCCGAGGATATCGGGCCAATGCAGCGTCCAGTCGAACACCGTCGCCGTCGTCTTGCCATCCTTGAAGGCGCCGCCCTGGATGGCGTCGTTGACGATGCGCTTGGGGACGTCGAAGGACAGCCAGTTGAACGGGATCGAGACGAGGATCACGAGCAGAACGATGATCTGCTCCCGGCGACTCTTCTGCCAGACGTAACGGAAGAGGCTTCTCTCCAAGGGGCTTTCCCATCCCGTATCCAGAAGAGCGGACACTCTGCCGGCTTGCCCCCATATGGGGGCAGTTCACTCCGCCGCGCAACACGTTGCGGGACTCGACAAGTCCGGCGAATTCAAGTTCGGTCGAGGCAGGCGGCGTAGCCGGGAGCATCGCCCTGTTGCAAGATCGTCATCGAGACGGGACAAGGACGGCGGACAGGAGAGCGCAGACGCCGCACCATAGCGGGAGGAGACGCTTCGGCGGCAAATCGATCGGCACCGCGGCGTAGATCGCGGGTCCGGTACCACGAACATCAGGGGACGACGGCGGCAGCCGCAGATGAACATTCTCGAGATCAACGACCTCCGGATCGGCTTCACCATCCATGGCTTCGCTCGCGATGTCGTGAAGGGCGTCGATTTCCGCATTCCGGCCGGCAAGACCGTCGCGCTCGTCGGCGAGTCCGGCTCCGGCAAGTCGGTGATCTCGCAGGCGATCATGGGGCTCCTGCCGCGGGCCGGCGCCGTTACCGGCGGAAGCATCCTGTTCCGCGACCCGCAGACGCCTGACGCCGCCACCGACATCGCCACCCTTCCCGCCGAGGGCAAGGAGATCCGCGACCTGCGCGGCGGGCGCATCGGCATGATCTTCCAGGAACCGATGTCCTCGCTCTCGCCGGTCCACACCATCGGCAACCAGATCGAGGAAGCGCTGCAGCTGCACCGGCCGATGCCGAAGCCGCAGGCGCGCGAGCTGATCGAGGCGATGCTGAAGCGCGTCGGCTTCAAGGACCCGGCCCGCGCCTATGATTTCTACTCCTTCGAGCTCTCCGGCGGCCTGCGCCAGCGCGCCATGCTGGCCATGGCGCTGATCTGCCAGCCGGCCCTGCTGATCGCCGACGAGCCGACCACGGCGCTCGACGTCACCATCCAGGCCCAGGTGCTCGACCTGATGCGCGATCTCCAGGCCGAGATGGGCATGGCAATCCTGCTGATCACCCATGATCTCGGCGTCGTCGCCAACATGGCCGACGAGGTCGTGGTGATCTACCATGGCGAGATCATGGAGAGCGGCCCGGCCGAGGACATATTCCGCCGCCCGCAGCACCCCTATCTCAAGGCGCTGCTCAAGGCCTCGCCGCATTTCGACATGCAGGAGGGCGAGCGGCTGGTCGCCCTGCGCGAGGCGCGCCCGCGCGTGCCGGCCGCGCCGAAGCAGGCACTGGCCGCGCAAGCTCACGATCAGCGAGCGCCGCTGCTGGCGGTCCGCAACGTCCACAAGACCTATACGACCCATTCGAGCCGCTTCTTCGGCAAGGGCACGACCTCGACCGTGACCGCCGTCAACGATGTCAGCTTCGACATCGAGCGCGGCGAATGCCTCGGACTGGTCGGCGAGAGCGGCTGCGGCAAGACCACGCTCAGCAAGCTGATCATGCGGGCGCTGACACCGGATTCAGGCGAGATCCGCTTCGACGACGGCAAGGACTGCGTCGACCTCCTCTCGCTGCAGGGCGAGGCGCTGCGCCGGTTCCGCCCCAAGCTGCAGATGATCTTCCAGGACCCCGTCTCGTCATTGTCGCCGCGCATGACCGTGATGAACCTCCTGCGCGAGCCCCTCGTCATCCACGAGCGCGGCGACAGCGCCGAGCAGAAGGCTCGCGTCAAGGCCCTGATGGACGATGTCGGGCTCGATCAGCGCTTCCTCTCGCGCTATCCGCACTCCTTCTCCGGCGGCCAGCGCCAGCGCATCGGCATCGCCCGCGCGCTCGCGCTCGACCCCGAGCTGATCATCTGCGACGAGCCGGTCTCGGCGCTCGACGTCTCTGTCCAGGCGCAGATCCTCAACCTGCTCAAGGACCTGCAGGCCGAACGCGGCCTGACCTTCCTGTTCATCTCGCACAATCTCGCCGTGGTGAACTACATGGCCGACCGCATCGCGGTGATGGCGAACGGGCGCATCGTCGAGCTCGCACCGCGCCATACGCTCTTCACCGCGCCGGTCCACCCCTACACCAAGGCGCTCTTGAAGTCGGTGCCCTTCGCCGATCTCGACCGCAAGCTCGACTTCAAGCTGGCTGCGCCCGGCGGCGCTTCCGACACCCGCCACTGGCCGGCCTCCTTCAAGCCCGACGCGCAAGGCGAACCGCTCGCCCATCTCGATCTCGGGGCCGGTCATCTCGTCCTCGCCAAGCCCGGCGCCGATGTCAGGGAGCTCGCCTGATGCGAATCGCGCGCCGGAGCTTTCTCGTCGGGACGGGCGCCGCCCTCCTCGCACCGCGGCTCGGCCTCGCCGGCGTCGAGACGCTGATCGACAGCCCGGCGCTCGCCGCCAAGGTCACGGCCGGCGAACTGCCTGGTCTCGCCGAGCGCCTGCCGAAATCGCCACGACTGATCAACGTGGCGGCAATGGGCCGCGCGCCCGGCCGGCACGGCGGCACCATGCGCATGCTGATGGGCGACCAGCGCGACATCCGCATGATGACGATCTATGGCTACACCCGTCTCGTCGTCTACGATGACAAGCTGGAGCTCGCGCCCGATCTGCTCGAGAGTTTCGAGGTCGAGCGCGGCCGCGTCTTCACCTTGCGGCTGCGGGCCGGCCACCGTTGGTCCGACGGCCACCCCTTCACCGCCGAGGATTTCCGCTATTGGTGGGAGGACGTCGCCAACAACAAGCGGCTCTCGCCGGGCGGACCGCCGCAGGCGATGGTGATCTCCGGCCAGCCCTGCCGCTTCGAGATCCTTGATGAGCTGACACTGCGCTACAGCTGGGCCGAGCCGAATCCGGTCTTCCTGCCTGCGCTCGCCGGCGCCCAGCCGCTCTATATCGCCATGCCGGCGCATTACCTGAAGCAGTTCCACCAGCGCTATGCCGGCAAGGAGGAGCTGGAGCAGAAGATCAAGAACGGTCGGGTCAAGGACTGGGGCTCGCTGCACGAGCGCTTCTCGCGCCAGTACCGGCCGGAGAACCCCGATCTGCCGACGCTCGACCCCTGGCGCAATACCACCTCGATCCCGGCCGAGCGTTTCACTTTCGTTCGCAACCCCTATTTCCACCGGGTCGACGAGAACGGTCGGCAGCTCCCCTATGTCGACGAGGTCACGCTGACCATCGGCAGCTCGGCGCTGATCCCGGCCAAGACCGCAGCCGGCGAGACCGACCTGCAGGCCCGCTATCTGCGCTTCGAGGACTATACCTTTCTCAAGGGCGCTTCGAAGCGGATGAATTTCGAGGTCAGGCTGTGGAAGCGGGCCGAGGGCGCCTCATTCGCGCTGATGCCTAATCTCAACGCGATCGATCCGACCTGGCGCGATCTCAACCGCGATGTGCGCTATCGCCGCGCGCTCTCGCTCGCGATCAATCGCCGCGACATCAACCGCGTCATCTACTTCGGGCTCGCCAAGGAGAGCGGCAACACCGCTTTGCCCGAGAGCCCGCTCTATGATGCGGCGCTGGCGCAGCTCAACATGACGCCGGATCTCGCCGAGGCCAACCGCCTGCTCGACGAGATCGGCTTGTCCAAGCGCGACGGCGAGAAGATCCGCCAGTTCCCGGATGGGCGGCGCCTGGAATTCACAATCGAGACCGCTGGCGCCTCGACCGAGGAGACCGACATCCTCGACCTGATCAAGCAGGACTTCATCGCGATCGGCATCAAGATCCACCCGCGCTCGAGCCAGCTCGATGTCTTCCGCCGTCGCATCCTCGCCGGCCAGACGATCATGTCCGGCTGGACCGGCATGGACAACGCGCTGGTCGCGGCCGAAATGGAACCGGACGCGCTGGCGCCCACCTCGCCCGCCCAGTTCAACTGGCCGCGCTGGGGCCAGTATTTCGAGAGCGGTGGCCGCGAAGGCGAAGCGCCCGACAGTCCGGAGGCAAAGGAACTCGTTGCGCTCTACAAGGCTTGGCGGCATTCAGCGACCCATCAGGAGCGCCGGGAAATCTGGCAGACGATGCTGAAGATCAACGCCGAACAATTGTTCACGATCGGCGTGGTCAACGCCACGCTGCAGCCGGTCGTGGTCGCCAAGACGCTACGCAACCTGCCTGAAAATGGCCTCTACAGCTTCGAGCCGGGCGCCTTCTTCGGCCGCTACATGCCGGACACGTTCTGGTTCGAGGGGAAGTAATCGTGCTGCTGAAGTACATCTTCAAGCGCATCCTGGTGATGATCCCGACGCTGTTCGTCACCAGCGTCCTGATCTTCACCGTGATCAACCTCCCCGAGGGCGACTATTTCGAGACGATGGTCGCCGAGATGCAGGCCCAGGGCGAGAAGGCGGATATGAGCCGCGTCGAGTTCCTGAAGAAGGAATACGGCTTCGACAAGCCCCCGGCCGAGCGCTATTTCTGGTGGGTCACCGGCCTTCTGCGCGGCGACATGGGCTACTCCTTCGAGTACCAGCTGCCCGTGCGCGACATCGTCGGCGACCGCCTGTTGCTGACCATGGTGGTCTCCTTCTTCACCATCATCTTCACCTGGATCGTCGCCTTTCCGATCGGCATCTACTCGGCGACGCACCAGTACAGCTGGGGCGATTACGGCCTCACCTTCATCGGCATGCTCGGCCTCGCCATACCGCATTTCCTGCTGGCGCTGATCTTTCTCTATTTCGCCAATATCTGGTTCGGCACCTCGATCGGCGGCCTTGTCGACCCGCAATATCTCAACCAGCCGATGAGTTGGGCCAAGTTCAAGTCGGTGCTGGAGCACCTCTGGATTCCGGTGATCATCATCGGCGCCGGCGGCACCGCCGGCATGATCCGCAAGCTGCGCGCCAACCTGCTCGACGAACTTCAAAAGCAGTACTACGTCACCGCCCGCGCCAAGGGCCTGCCGCCGGGCAAGGCGCTGCGCAAATATCCGCTGCGCATGGCGCTCAACTTCTTCATCTCGGATATCGGCGACATCCTGCCCTCGATCGTCTCCGGCGCCGAGATCGTCGCGATCGTGCTCTCGCTCCAGACTACCGGCCCGCTGTTGATCCGGGCGCTGCAGAGCCAGGACATGTACCTCGCCGGCTCCTTCCTGATGTTCCTGTCCTTCCTGACCGTGATCGGCGTGCTGATCTCCGACATCGCGCTCGCCATTCTCGATCCGCGCATCCGCCTGCAGGGGACGGCGACCAAGTGACGATGCCTCCCGCCCCACAGGCTTCCGAGCCGCTGCCGCATCGCTGGTCGACCGCGCCGTTCGAGCCCTATGCGATCGAGAAGATGTCGCCCGAGCAGGAGCGGGTCTATCTCGCGCCGCAATGGAAGCTGATGTGGTGGAAATTCCGCAAGCACAGGCTCGCGGTGATCTCCGGCGTCGTCATCCTGCTGATGTACCTGTCGGTCGCGATCTGCGAGTTCCTGGCGCCCTATCACTACACGACGCGCAACACCGACTTCATCCGCGCCCCGCGGCAGGAGCTGCATCTCTTCCACGAGGGCAGCTTCGTCGGGCCCTTCGTCTATCCGTATGTCCAGCGCCTCAACATGGAGAACCTGAAGCGCGAATATGACGTCGACGAAACCAAGCCGCAGAAGCTCCGCTTCTTCTGCCGCGCCGACAATTACGAGTTCTGGGGCCTCATCCCCGGCAATCTCCACCTGATCTGCCCGCCCGAGGGCGGCACGCTCTATCTGCTCGGCACCGACCGGCTCGGGCGCGACATGTTCTCGCGCATCCTCTATGGCGGGCGGATCTCGCTGACCATCGGCCTGCTCGGCGTCAGCGTCTCCTTCGTGCTCGGCATCATCATTGGCGGCATCGCCGGCTACTATGGCGGCAAGGTCGATCTCATCGTCCAGCGCGTCATCGAGATCGTGCAGTCGCTGCCGCATATCCCGCTCTGGCTGGCGCTGGGGGCGATCATGCCGCCCTCATGGAGCCCGTTGCTGGTCTATTTCGGCATCACCGTGATCCTCGGACTGATGGACTGGACTGGGCTCGCCCGCGCCGTGCGCTCGAAGCTGCTGGCGCTGCGCGAGGAGGATTATGTCGTCGCCGCCCAATTGATGGGCGCCAAGCCCGCCCGCATCATCGGCCTGCATCTCGTGCCCGGCTTCATGAGCCATCTCATCGCCGCCGCGACGATCACCATCCCCAAGACCATTCTGGGCGAGACCGCGCTGTCCTTTCTCGGTCTCGGCCTGCGCCCCCCGATCACCAGCTGGGGCGTGATGCTGAACGAGGCGCAGAACATCAACGTCGTCGCGCTCTATCCCTGGCTGCTCTACCCTTGCGTCCCGGTGATCGTCATCATCCTCGCCTTCAACTTCCTCGGCGACGGCCTGCGCGATGCGGCCGACCCGTATCGCTGAAGCCTGCTCGCGCCATCGCAAGACCTTTCGTGAAGATCGCATTCCACACGCCGCTCAACCGCTACGGCAACGGCGCCCCCTCCGGCGACCGGCTGATGGCGCGCCAGCTGGTGACGCTGCTGGAAGACCTCGGCCATGCCGTCGAGATCGTTCCGGCGCAGCGCAGTTTCATGCGCGAGCCTGACCCCGCAGTGCTCGCCGCGCATCGGGCCGCAGCGCAAGGCGTGATCGCGGCGCTGACTGAGCGTTGGCAGGCGCCGAAAGCCCGGCCTGACCTGTTCTTCACGTATCACTGCCACTACCGGGCGCCGGATCTGATCGGCCCGGCCTTGGTCGAGCGCTTCGACCTGCCCTACCTGATTGCCGAAGCCAGCGATGCGCAGAAGCGCTTTACCGGCCCCTGGGCCGAGGCGGCGGCGCTCGCCCGCACCGCGATCCTGCATGCCGATCTGCATCTCTGCATGACGGCGCGCGATCGGGAGGGCCTGAACCGGCTCATCCCGAAGCCGGAGCGCCTGATCGACCTGCCGCCCTTTCTGCTTGGGGTCGAGGACGTTCTGGAGCATTCCGCCGCTCCTCGCGAGGCAAACGAGCCGGTGCGCCTGATAGCCGTCGCGATGATGCGCCAGGGCAACAAGGCCGCCTGCTACCTCTTCCTCGCCCGCACGCTTGCCCACATCGCCGACCTGCCCTGGACACTGACGCTGATCGGCGACGGCCCCGAGCGTCCTGCCATCGGGGCCGCCTTTGCCGGCTTTCCGCCCGGTCGCGTTCGCTTTCTCGGGCGGCGCGAGCGCGCCGACATCCTCGCGCAGCTCGCCTCTCACGACCTCTTCGTCTGGCCCGGCCTCAACGAGGCTTATGGCGTGGTCTATCTCGAAGCGCAGGCCGCGGGGCTTCCCGTGGCAGCGCTCGACAGCGGCGGCGTGCCCGCCGTCGTGGCGCGCGATCGCACCGCACTGCTCACCCCCGATGGCGACGAAGCCGGGCTGGCGGCAACGATCGCGCGGCTGGTCAAAGATTGCGGCTTACGCGCCCGCATGGGTATCGCAGCGCAAGTGTTCGCGCGCCAGGAACGCAATGGCGACAGCGCCCGCAAAATCCTCGCCAGCGCGCTGGACGCCGCCATCGCTCGGCACGGCCGCAAAGCCTTGGAGACCGTACTGTGACCGAGGATGCGGCATGGTCCGCCCTCTTCGCCGAGCTCGACCGGTGGGTCGCCGCCGGCAAACGCCTCGATCTCTGGCTGCGCGACGACGACGCGACCGTGCCGAGCGACCAGCTCGACCGGCTGGCAGCCCTTGCCGGGCGCTTCACGATCCCTGTGCTGCTCGCCTCGATCCCGCTGCTGGCACAGGACACTCTGGCACGACGGCTCGAGACCGCACCGCTGCTGCGCCCCTGTCAGCACGGCGCCCGGCATAGCAACCACGCGCGCCCCGGCGAAAAGAAGAGCGAGTTCGGCCTTCACCGGCCGCTTCCGGAGATTCTCGCCGAGATCGCCCTCGGCCAAGAGCGCCTGCGCGAGCTGTTCGGCAGCCGCTTCCTTCCGGTCTTCGTGCCCCCTTGGAACCGCATCCATCCCGATGTCGCGGCGAAACTGCCCGGCCTCGGCTTTGTCGGCCTGTCCTGCTTCCGCAATTTCGCGCTCGGGCCGGCCGGCGGCCCTCACCTCGTCAACACTGATCTCGACCTGATCGACTGGCACAATGGCCGCGTCGGCCGGCAGCCCGGCGACCTCCTGACCGAGATGGTCCAAACGCTCGCCATTCGCCGCGCGAGCCCGGAATCGAACCAGCCTTTCGGCCTGCTGCTGCACCATCACGATCACGACAGCGCGGCCTGGGACTTTCTCGCGAATCTGCTGGAGCGGCTCTCCGGTCACGCAGCTGTCGCATTCCCCAGCCCCGATGCGCTCTTCGGCGCTGCAACAAACTTGGCAACAGACTTGGATTGACGCGCCGCCGGCGCTATGGTTTTGGCCAGTTCGGGTGCGTTCCTTGCGTCCCCCCGGAGGCCATCTGACCTTCAAGCAGAGGACGCGACGCGCGCATGGGCCTCAGTCTGATCGATGATAGCGGGGTGCGCCGCCCGCCATGCAGCCCGCATGCGCCGCGCGTCCTGATCTATAGCCATGACACCTTCGGCCTCGGCCATATCCGCCGCTGCCGGGCGATCGCGAATTCGCTCGTCGCGAGCTATCCTCATATATCAGTGATCATCGTCTCCGGCTCGTCGATGATCTCCAGTTTCCAGTTCGGCGACGGCGTCGACTATGTCCGTATTCCCGGCATCGAGAAGCAGAGCGACGGACGCTACCTGCCGCATCATCTCAATCTCGAGCTCGCCGATACCATCCGGCTGCGCACCGACCTGATCAAGCAGACGGTGCTCTCCTTCGACCCGGACATCGTCATCGTCGACAAGGAGCCGATCGGCCTGCGCGGCGAGCTCATCCCCTCGCTCGAGATCCTGCGCCGGCGCGGCGCCCGTATCGTGCTGGGTGTGCGCGACGTGCTGGACGAGCCGGCCAAGCTGCATGAGGAGTGGCGCCAGAGCGGCGCGCTCGACGCGCTCGCCACCATCTATGACGACATCTGGGTCTACGGGCTGGACAGCATCTACCGGCCGCTCGACGGACTGCCGAACCAGCATCTCTTCGCCGACAAGATCCGCTATACTGGCTATCTCAAGCGCGCCGTGCCCTCGCCCATGCCGCCGAACCGGCATCCGCGCATCACCAAGGGCCCGTTCATCCTGGTGACGCCCGGCGGCGGCGGCGACGGCGCCGGCGTGATCGACTGGGTGATCTCGGCCTATGAGACCGACCCGACCATCGAATTGCCGGCGCTGATCGTCTTCGGCCCGTTCATGTCGCGCGAGAAGCGCAAGGAGTTCACCGAGCGCATCGCCAAGCTGCCGAAGCTGGAAAGCATCGGCTTCGAGCCGCGTCTCGAACTCTTGATGAACCGCGCCCACTGCGTCGTCGCCATGGGCGGCTACAACACCTTCTGCGAGATCCTCTCCTTCGACAAGCCGGCGCTGATCGTGCCGCGCGTCCGGCCTCGTCTCGAGCAGGCKATCCGAGCCGAGCGTGCCGACAGCCTGCGTCTGATCGACGTGCTGTTCGACCCGACCCAGACCGGCGCGAGCGCGCGCGATCCGCTCGAGATGGCCAAGGCGCTGCACGCGCTGCCCAAGCGCCTGCCGCCCTCGCAGGCCTTCCTGCCGGACCTGCTCGACGGGCTGCCGGCGATCAATCGCGCCCTCGCCGACGATCTCTCGCCACCGGTCCGTGGCCGGGCGCTGGCGCAGAACGCCGCCGCCGGCTGATCAGAAAAGGCGACCCCGCCGCACCATTGCGCGCAAGGCGTGATGGACAGGGCCCGCGAAGCTCATAATATATCAGGAGCTTTGCCGGGAGACGCCGCCATGACGCAGGTCCTGTTCCGCAATTTCGCGATGCTGGAGCCAGGTCATGGCGAGCTGCGCAAGGGCTATGAGCTGCTTGTCGAAGGCGAGCTGATCCGTGAGGTCTCCGACAAGCCGATCAAGGCCGACAAGGCAGTCGTTATCGACTGCGGCGGGCGTACGCTGATGCCCGGGCTGATCGACAGCCATGTCCACGTCATGCTGTCGGAAGTCTCGATTCCCTTGCTCGAAAAAGTCCCGCTGACGCTGGCCACCGCCCGTGCCGCCCGGTTGATGAAGGGCATGATCGACCGGGGCTTCACCTCGGTGCGCGACACCGGCGGCGCCGACTGGGGCATCAAGGAAGCGGTCGATAAGGGCGATGTCCCCGGCCCGCGCCTGTTCATCGCCGGCGCCGCGATCGGCCCGACCGGCGGCCATAGCGACCCGCGCCGGCGCACCGATTTCGGCGCGCGCTGCCATTGCTGCAATGCCATGGCCTTTACGATGAACGTCTCCGATGGCGTCTCCTCCGTCATCAAGTCGACGCGCGAGCAGATGCGGCTCGGGGCCGACCACATCAAGATCATGATGTCGGGCGGCGTCGCCTCGCCTTACGACCCGCTCGACTCCATGCAGTTCACGGTCGAGGAGGTCACGGCCGCCGTCACCGAGGCCAAAGCCTTCGGCCGCTATGTCTGCGCCCATGCCTATACGCCCGAAGCCATCACCCGCGCCGCGCAGTGCGGCGTGCGCGCCATCGAGCACGGCAACCTGATCGACGAGGCCTCGGCGAAGCTGATGGCCGAGAACAACATGGTCCTGACCGCCAACCTCGTCGCCTACTATGCGATGCGCGAGCGCGCCGCCGAGTTTGGCATGAATGCCGACATGCTCGCCAAGAACGACCTCGTCATCGATGGCGGCCTGAAATCCCTTGAGATCTGCAAGCGCGCCGGCGTGCCCGTCGCCTATGGTTCCGACCTGCTCGGCCAGCTCCAGGTCGACCAGTCGCGCGAGTTCCTGCTGCGCCGCGAGGTGCTGTCGCCTATCGAGATCATCCGCTCGGCCACCACCATCGGCGCGCAATTGCTGCGCATGGAAGGCAAGCTCGGCACGCTACGTGCAGGGGCTTATGCGGACATCATCCTGGTCGACGGCGATCCGCTGAAGAGCCTGGAGCTGTTCCAGGATCAGGGCGCGAAGCTCCCTGTGATCATGAAGGGTGGCACCTTCCACAAGAATACGCTCCACTGAGCGCGCACATGGCGATGAAGAGGGCTGGAATTTGAGCGCCGCACGCATGAGCCTGGGACGCCTTGCGCTGAACGGCGCCGCGGCGCTCTCGCTCGGCTTCATCCTGCTGCCGCTGTTCTTCGTCTTCTGGCTGGCCTTCTTCCGCCAGGAGATCCCCTCCTTCCCGCCGGAAGGCTATTCGCTGAAGTGGTTCCAGGCGGCGGCGAACAACAAGCCCTTCGTCGACGGCTTCCTGCTCAGCCTGCAGGTCGGCGTATCGGCGACGCTGATCGGGCTCGTGCTCGGCGTGCCCGCCAGCCTCGCATTGATGCGCCATCGCATCGCGCTCGGGCCCGCGATCAACACGCTTCTGCTGCTGCCGCTGGTGATGCCGGGCATCGTGCTCGGCACCTCGCTCTACGTCTTCCAGATCGAGACCGAGATCGCGACCGGTCTGCCGGTGATGGGCTCGGCTGGCGGCCTCGTCGCCGCCCACAGCCTCGTCGTCATCCCCTGGGTGGTGAAGCTCGTCACCGCCAGCCTGGCCGGCTTCGACCGCACCATCGAGGAAGCCGCGCAGAATCTCGGTGCCGGCCCGTGGACGACCTTCCGACGTGTCACCTTGCCGAGCATCAGGCCAGGCCTCGTCGCCGGCTCGCTGTTCGGCTTCGTCACCTCCTTCGGCAATCTCGAGATGAGCCTGTTCCTGGTCGGACCCGGCCGCACGACGCTGCCGATCGCGATCCTGCAATATCTCGAATGGAAGATCGATCCGACGGTCGCAGCCGCCTCGGTCATCCAGATCGTCCTGATCGGAGCGGCGATGATCATCACCGACCGTTACGTCAAGCTGAGCCGGGTGGTCTGAACATGGCGAAGCTCTCGATCGAGCATCTGCGCAAGGTCTATGGCGAGTTCACCGCCGTCGACAATTGCAGCATCGACATCGCCGAAGGGGAGTTCCTCGTCCTGCTCGGCCCCTCCGGCTGCGGCAAGACCACGACCCTGCGCATGGTCGCCGGCTTCATCCAGCCGACGGCGGGCAAGATCACCATCGGCGAGCGCGACGTCACCAACCTGCCGCCCTGGAAGCGCAATTGCGGCCTGGTCTTCCAGTCCTATGCGCTGTTCCCGCATATGACGGTCGCCGAAAACGTCGCCTTCGGCCTGGAGATGCGCAAGATCGCGCCTGCCGACCGCGGGCCCCGCGTCACCGAGGCGTTGCGGCTCGTGCGCCTGACCGGTCTCGACGAGCGCTACCCGCGCCAGCTCTCCGGCGGCCAGCAGCAGCGCGTCGCGCTTGCCCGCGCGCTCGCCGTGGAGCCCGATGTCCTGCTGCTCGACGAGCCGCTCTCCAATCTCGACGCCAAATTGCGCCAGGAGGTCCGCGTCGAGATCCGTGACCTGCAACGCAAGCTCGGCCTGACCACCATCATGGTCACACACGACCAGGAGGAGGCCCTCACCATGGCCGACCGGCTGGTGGTGATGGAAAAGGGCAAGGTCCGCCAGATCGGCACGCAGCGCGAGCTCTACGAGAAGCCGGCCGACCGCTTCGTCGCCGGCTTCATCGGCCGCAGCGCCTTCCTCGACGGCGCCATGGCGCAGGCCGGGCGCTTCCGCAGCGGCGGCGGCCTCGACATCAGCTGCAAGGCGGCCGCGGCAGGCCCGGCGACGCTGGCGCTGCGGCCCGAGCGCCTCGCCATCGGCGCCGAGGCTGAAAGCTGCGCCAATCGCTTCCCGGCCCGGGTCGAGCACGTCTCCTATCTCGGAGCGCTGCTCGACATCGATGTCCGGCTGACCGAGCAGGACCGCATCCTGCTGCAGGTGCCCAATCGCCAGGGCGCGGCCGAGCCGAAACCGGGCGACATGATCACGATAGGCTGGGCCGAAGACGCCGGGCTCGTCTATCCGCGCGAGCCGAAGGCATGACGCCGAAAAGTGGATTCCGGTTTTCGGACCACGTCATGCCCCAAAATCTCGACCGGCGTCCAACAGGGGAACGAACATGAAAAAAATCGATAGACGCGATGTCCTGAAGGGCCTGGCCGTCGGCGCTGGCGCCGCAGTCGCCATGCCTGCGCTCGGCGGGCGGGCGCAGGCGCAGTCCGGCGGCAAGGTCGTGGTCGGCACCTGGGGCGGCGACTATGCCCGCCTGCTGACCAAGAACATCGAAGACCCCTTGCTCAAGCCCAAGGGCCTCGAGGTCCTGCAGGACCAGGCCGGCGACGCACCGCGCCGCGCCAAGATGGTGGCCGAGCGCCGCCTGCCGCGCGGCACGGTCGACATCCAGGGCTTCTCGGCCGCCAACATGTTCGAGATGAACGAGGCCGGCGCGACGGAGACGCTCGACTACTCGAAGATCCCGAACGCCAAGAACCTCCTGCCGACGATGAAGTATCCGTACGGCATCGGACACATCTATTCCGGCAACGTCGTCATCTACAATCCGAAGCTGATCAGCCCGGCCCCGACCGGCTTCAAGGACTGGCTCGATCCGAAATGGGGCAACAAGATCGGCTTCATCGACATCCAGTACCAGGCGATCATGATCGCCGCCTCGATGGCCGCCACCAATGGCGCCAGCATGAACGAGATCGAGAAGGCCAAGGAGGTCCTGCTCGCGGTCAAGAAGGCCGGCGCGCGCGTCTACCCGACCAACGAGGCCTTCGCCCAGGCGATGAAGAACGAGGAGGTCGGCATCAGCGCGATCTGGAAGGCGCGCGTGGTGCAATGGCAGAACGCCGGCATCCCCTGCGAGGCGGTCTCGCCGGTCGAGGGCATCCCGGCTTACGTCTCCGGCTTCGTCATCGCCAAGAACGCGCCCAACAAGGACAACGCCTACGCCTATATGAACGCCATGCTGGCCAAGGAGCCGCAGGAGGCCTTCGCCGTCGACATGGGCTATAACGGCACGGTCTCCGGCCTGTCCGTCGCGCCCGACCTGCAAAAGCGCATCGGCTTCACCCCGGACGAGGAGAAGCGCATCAAGGATCTCGATTACGCCTTCCTCGCCAAGAACGATTCGGCGATGAAGGAGTGGTGGGACAAGGTGTTCAAGGGGTGAGCATCGCCCCCGAACCTGTCGCGGGTGCCCGCACCAGCCTTGCCGGGATGCTCGTCGTCCCGGCGACGCTCTTCGTCGCGATCGGGCTGATCGGCCCTGTCGCGATCCTGTTCCGCTATTCGCTCAACCAGTTCATTCCCGGCCAGTTCATGGTCGACGGGCTGACGATCGAGAACTACGTCAAGTTCTTCACCGACGGCTTCTATCTCAACGTGCTCTGGCGCACGGTCCGCGTCGCCGTGATCTGCACCATCGTCTGCCTGATCATGGGCTTCCCGCTCGCCTATGTGCTGGCGCGCACGCAGAGCCGCTTCAAGAACCTCCTGATCATGCTGGTGGTACTGCCGCTCTTCGTCGGCAACGCCGTGCGCGCCGCCGGCTGGATGACCGCCTTCGGCAGCAAGGGCGCGCTCAACGCCTCGCTGATGGGCCTTGGCCTGATCGACCAGCCGCTCGAGATCATGTTCACCGAGACCGCCGTGATCATCGGCATCATCGCGGTCAACCTGCCCTTCATGGTGCTGACGCTGCAGAGCGTGATCGAGGGCATCAACCGCAATGTCGAGGAAGCCGCCTTCAGCCTCGGCGCCGGCCCGGCGGCGATGTTCCGCCGCGTGCTCTGGCCGCTCGCCATGCCCGGCATCCTCGCCGGCACGATCCTGACCTTCATCCTGGCGATGAACGCCTATGCCACGCCGGTCCTGCTCGGCGGCCCGAAATTCCAGACCATGGGTCCGCTGGTCTACGGCCAGTTCGCCCAGCAGAACAACTGGCCCTTCGGCGGCGCGATCTCTTTCATCCTGATGACGGCGACGCTGCTTCTCACGATCGCCGCCAACCTGATCGTGCAGCGACGCTATCGTTGAGAGGCTGATCAACAGTTCAGCCCTCATCCTTCGAGACGCCGCTTCGCGGCTCCTCAGGATAAGGGCTGCAGGAGGTTCCTGGATCGCTTTCCCCAAGCTGTGGCGCTTCGCCGCCGTGGCCATGCTGGTCAACCGTCCCCGCGAGGATTAAAGCACGGCGATGAACGTCTCCTCCGCCATCGTCCCGATCGCCGTCGGCGCCGTTGCCGTCGTGCTGCTGCTCGGCCTGGTCAACATGCTGCGCGGCGGCAGCGCCAACACCTCGCAGAGGCTGATGCGGCTGCGCGTCGTGCTGCAGTTCATCGCGATCCTGGTAATCCTGGGCGTGCTCTGGTGGCGTGCCGGCTGATCATTGCGCAATGCGCAAGGGCGGCGTCGTCACATTGCGGCCACCACTCTCTGCGCTTTTCTAATCTTTAAAAGCTCCGCTGAAAGCCCGTTTCTCTGTCATGGTTCGCGTCGCGTCGCTGTTCGCTGTCCTCTCGGTCCTGTCTGTGCCCGCGCTGGCGCAGAGCGACCGTGGCGGCACCCGTGCGCTCGGCTATGCCCCCGCGACGGAAGCGCCGGCTCCCGCCTGGGAGGCTCGCTTCGGCCTCGGTGCCGCCAATCCCGGCGGGCGCGAGAGCGGCCTGCTCAATGTCGGCGGCGAACTGCTGACGCCGCGCATCGCCAGCCTGAACGACCGCCTCGCCAACGCCTTCGTGCCACGCTTCCATCTCGGCTCCAGCCTCAACGTCAACGGCACGCAATACGCCTATGCCGGCGCGACCTGGACCTTCGACGTCTCGCAATCGGTTTTCCTCGAGGCGAGCCTCGGCGCCGCCGTCAACAACGGCAAGACCGGCTTCGTCGTTCCCGAGAACCGCCTGAATGTCGGCTGCAACACCGGCGCGCGCAGCGCCGCCGCCCTCGGCTTCCGCCTCAGCGACCGCTGGAGCCTGATCGCGACGCTGGAGCACTTCAGCACCACCGGCTGCTCCGACAATCCCGTCGCCAACGCTGGCAATCCGCGCGGCCCCTCGAATTTCGGTGCCCGCCTCGGCTATACTTTCTGAAGCCGGTCGCTTCGAGCCGGCCTTCTCGGGAGGCGGCACGATGAAGCTGCATGGCTATTTCCGCAGTTCGGCCGCCTGGCGCGTGCGCATCGCGCTCAACCTCAAGGGCCTCGACGTCGAGCACGTCTCGCACCATCTGCGCCATGGCGAGCAGCGCGACCCCGCCTATCTCGCCCTCAACCCGCAGGGGCTGGTGCCGACGCTGGAGCTCGACGACGGCACGGCGCTGACCCAGTCGCTTGCTATCATCGAATGGCTCGAGGAAACGCAACCCGAACCGGCCTTGCTGCCGAAGCACCCTGTCGAGCGGGCCAAGGTCCGTGCCTTCGCCCAGGCGATCGCCTGCGACACCCATCCGGTCCAAAATCTCAAAGTGCTCAACCGGCTGCGCGAGCTCGGCCATGACGGGGATGCGGCCCTGGCCTGGGCGGCGAGCGTCAATGTCGATGGTCTCTCTGCCTGCGAGCAGCTCGCGGCGAACAATCCCGGTCCGTTCTGCTTCGGCTCGCAGCCCGGCCTCGCCGATATCTGCCTCGTGCCACAGCTCGGCAATGCCCGGCGCTTCAAGGTCGATGTCGCCCAGTTCCCGCGCCTGCTGCGGGCGGAGGCGGCTGCTATGGAGCTTGCCGCCTTTCGCGATGCCACACCCGACCGTCAGGCCGACGCCGAATAAAGCGTCACCAGCGCCGATAGGGCCACGGCCCCCAATACGGGCCATAGAAGCCGGAAGTCTCCAGCCGCGCCCGGCGCGAGGCCGAGCGGTCGAGATCGACCTCCATCAGGCAATTGGCGAAGCCCTCCGCTCCCGGCTTGAACCCGTAGGAGCGGCAGCGTGCTTCATCGGCGCTGCGCTGCTCGGCCGCCGTCATGCAGCCACCGAGGGCGGCGGCGATCCCGAGCGCGATAAGGGCTGTCCAGCGCATGTCCAAACCTCCGGGCCAGACGACAATCCGGAGCCTGCGCCGCGAATCGGAGAGCTCGGCAGAGCAGGCACCGCGGCAACCGATAGCACCCTGCGCTTCGCCAGCCCACAGTCGCAAGCCTGCCGCCAAAGCAAGACGGCCGCCCTGTCGGGCGGCCGTCTGTCCTTGGATCCAAGGAGAAAATGGTGGGCGCGACAGGGATCGAACCTGTGACCCCTACGATGTCAACGTAGTGCTCTCCCGCTGAGCTACGCGCCCGTTTCGCCCGAAAGCGTCCGGAACGACACCGGCCCGAGGGCGGTATCGCTGCGAGGTGGAGGGGCTATAGCGGAGGCGTGCGCGCCTTGCAAGGCGCTTCGTCGGCTTCTTTGCAAGAAGCTGTGTTCGGCCCCTGCCCAGCCCTCACGCCGCCAGCAGCTTCTCGACCTCGTTGACCAGCTCACGCAGGTGGAAGGGCTTCGACAGCACCTTCGCATCCTTCGGCGTCTGCGAATCCGGATTGAGCGCCACCGCCGCGAAACCAGTGATGAACATCACCTTGATGTCGGGATCGAGCTCGGTAGCGCGGCGCGCCAGCTCGATTCCGTCCATCTCGGGCATGACGATGTCGGTCAGGAGCAATTCGAACGGCTCCTCGCGCAGCCGGTTATAGGCCGATAGCCCGTTGTCGAACGAGGCGACGTCATAGCCTGCATTCTGCAGCGCCTTCACCAGGAAGCGGCGCATGTCGTTATCGTCTTCGGCCAGGAGGATCTTGGTCATGGCGCCTTGCTTCATCCGTGATGTTGCACCGAGCCCACGCCGCCCTGCCCGTTGGCCGGAAGCCGATTCGCTCGTTCGTCGTCCCTCGTACCGGGTGGCCGTCCCTGCCATCCCGGGTGTCGCCGGTCCAGCCCGGCGTGAGGCGAACTCGTCGCTCGCACACACCCGGATGGATCAGCCAGTTCTATTTGGCGACATTACGGTAAACAACCAGTGAAGGCTGGCTAGCCAGATGACGAAAGGTCAGGCCCTTCAAACAGCGGCAGCTTTGTGCTTGAGTCCATCAACATGACACTGCCAGCCGGATACTCTTTTCCTCGCCCGGACGACGTGATCGCCGAGATCGAGCGGCCGTTCACGCTCCATCAGCCCGCGCTGCAGGTCGTCCCCGTCATCGTCGACGTGCCCCATGCCGGGCGGCGCTATCCGCGCGCCTTCGTCGAGGGCTCGCGCCTGCCGCTGCGGGCGCTGCGCCGCTCGGAGGACGCCTATGTCGACCTGCTCTTCTCCCATGCGGTCGCGCTCGGCGCGCCCCTGCTCGTCGCCGAGTTCCCGCGCGCTTTTCTCGACGCCAACCGCGAGCCCTACGAACTCGATCCGCGCATGTTCGAGGGCCGGCTGCCCGGCTTCGCCAACACCCGCTCGCTGCGCGTCGCCGGCGGGCTCGGCACGATCCCGCGCATCGTCGGCGAATCCTATGAGATCTATTCCGCCCGCATTCCGGTCGAGAGTGCGCTCAGCCGGATCGAGGCGCTCTACCGGCCCTATCACGCAGGCCTGCGCCATCTGGTGAACCGCACCCAGGCCAGCTTCGGCAGCTGCATCCTGGTCGACGCCCATTCCATGCCCTCGACCGGACTCGATCGCGACGGCGTCGCCAAGGCCGACATCATCCTCGGCGACCGCTTCGGCACCAGCGCCGCGAGCTTCGTGGTGGATGCGGCGGAAGAAGCGTTCGCGCGCGCCGGGCTCACCGTAACCCGTAACCGCCCCTATGCCGGCGGCTTCATCACCGAGCATTACGGTGCCCCCGGCTCCGGCGTGCATGCCCTGCAGATCGAGGTCAGCCGCGGCCTCTACATGAACGAGGCGACGCTCGAGCCGAACAGCGGCTTTTCGGCGCTTCAGCAGGTGATCAGCGCCGCCATGGCCGAATGCTTCGCGCGCTGGAGCGGCTGGAGCGACGACTGGCGCCAAGCCGCGGAGTAAGCCTCCATACGCAGCCAATCCCTTGAGGCCGAAAAGAAAAAGGGCCGCGCACTTTCGTGGCGGCCCGAAGTCTAGGGAGGAAACGCCCAAGGAGGGCAACGAAGGTTTGAGGTCATCTCCCCTTCGCAGCGCACAATAACGCGTTGCGCCGCAAAAACGCAAGTCGAAACACGGATATCGACATGCAAAAAACGCATGACGAACCACATAATCGTCATGAGCCGTCCGATTTCGTCAGACCGACTGAGGCTGAACTGTCCTGACCTGATCGGTCTCTGCCGGGACGGCGCTTGTCATCCCGTGCGCCGCACAGCATGAAGGCGGCAGGCGGGTGGAGCCAAGGAAAGCCTGATGAGCGCGGTCGACTTCACGGAATTCGTTGCCCGGCTGGCAACCCTGTCGGGCCAGGCGATCCTGCCCTTCTTCCGCGCCCGGCATACCACCGAGGACAAGTCCGGCGGCGGCGTCTTCGACCCCGTGACCGAGGGCGATCGCGCCGGTGAGGACGTGATGCGCAACCTGATCAAGCGCACCTTCCCGGCCCATGGCATCCTCGGCGAGGAATTCGGCTCCGAGAATGCCGACGCCGACTATGTCTGGGTGCTCGACCCGATCGACGGCACCCGCGCCTTCATCTCCGGCATCCCGGTCTGGGGCACGCTGATCGGCCTGACCCGCAAGGGCGTGCCGGTCTACGGCATGATGAACCAGCCCTTCACCGGCGAGCGCTTCTCCGGCGACGGCCGCATGGCGCGCTACGAAGGGCCGAACGGACCGCGCACGCTGCACACCCGCCAGGTGGCCGATCTCACTGAGGCGACGCTGATGACGACGAGCCCGAACCTCTTCGTCGACGGGCAGAAAGCCGCTTACAACCGGGTCGAAAGCGCCGTCCGCATGGCGCGCTATGGCTGCGACTGCTACGCCTATTGCATGCTCGCCGCCGGCCATATCGATCTCGTCATCGAAAGCGGGCTGAAGCCTTATGACATCGTCGCGCTGATCCCGATCATCGAGGGCGCCGGTGGCATCGTCACCTCATGGGACGGTGGCAGCGCCGCCCAGGGCGGCAGCATCCTCGCCGCCGGCAACAAGACCTTGCACCAGGCCGCTCTCGCTCTCCTGAACGGCTGACGTCGGGGCAGACATCTCGACCGGCACATCCTCGCCGGGGATGAAGGCGTCGAAGGCTGCCCAGAACTGCGCCCGGATCGCGTCGGTCTCCATCAGGATCTCATGGCGCGCCGTCGGCAGCACCAGGGCGGAACCCGTCTTGAGCCTCGCCGCGAAGCGCTCGATCGCCGGCGTCGACACCACGGGATCGCGCCCGGCGGCGACGATCAGCGTCGGCACCCTGACCTCGAGCGGCGCGCGCGGCTGCGCCAGCCGATCCATCAACTGGAAGGCGGCGTGGATCCAGCCGACGCTGGGGTCGCCGATCGCAAGATCGCGCGCCGCAGCCGACAAGGCAGCGTTGCGGGCATAGCGGACGGGGTCCGAGCTCAGCCGGTTGCCCTCGAACGGCTTGGTGCCGATCGCCGTGTCGCCGCCGCCGGGCACGAAGGCCTTGCCGAAGCCGAGCCAGTACAGCACCCGCGCCAGCCAGCGGGCGCCGCGCGGATTTTCAATCATGCCGATGCCGAGCATCGGCGCGATCGCGACCAGCCGCTCCACCGGCAGCGCCTCGTGCCGGGCGGCGTCGAGGCAGAGCGCCGCGCCCATCGAGTGCGCCAGGACGAAATAGGGGGGCGGCTGGCGCTCCCGCATCTGCGCCACGACCAGCGCGAGATCGCGCTCGTAATGCACCAGCCGGCCGACATGTCCCTTGCGCGGCCGGCCGGTGAAGCGCTGCGAGCCGCCCTGGCCGCGCCAGTCGAAGGTCAGGACATGAAAGCCGCGGCGACGCAGCTCGGCGATCGTCTCGCTGTAGCGCTCGATGAACTCGGCTCGTCCCTGCACGACCAGGACGGTGCCCCTCTCCCGCCGCACGCTCGGGCGCCAGCTCGCCAGGCGCAGACGCGCGCCATCACCGGTCTGCGCAAACCAGACCTTGCCGTGGCCGGGCACCGGGTAGTCCGGCTGGTGGAAGAATTCGGCCTCGGTCATCGACACTCCGGCAGGCTCACCGCCTCGTTATGCCCAGTTGGACCCGGTCTTGAAAAGCCGGAAAACGTCACCCAGATCATTGCTGCGCAGGCCGTGAAGCGGCTGCGCGAGCCTAACCCAAAGCCCGCGCTCATGATGAGGCGGGTGATCAACTGTCGCTTCCCCTGGAGGACAATCATGCGTTCCTACGATCTTTCCCCGCTCTATCGCTCGACCGTCGGCTTCGACCGCCTGTTCTCGCTGCTCGACCAGGCCACCAGCGTCGAGAATACGCCGAGCTATCCCCCCTACAATATCGAACGCACCGCCGAGAACGCCTATCGCATCTCGATCGCGGTCGCCGGTTTCGGTGAGGCCGACCTCTCGATCGAGAGCAAGGAGAATGCGCTGACCGTCCGCGGCGAAAAGAAGGTCGCCGAGGATGCCGAGAAGCGCGAAGTCCTGCATCAGGGCATCGCCGCTCGCGCCTTCGAGCGCCGCTTCCAGCTCGCCGACTATGTCCAGGTCACCGGTGCCAGCCTCGAGAACGGCTTGCTCCATATCGACCTCGTCCGCGAGATTCCCGAGGCCAAGAAACCCCGCCTGATTCCGATCGGCGCGCAGGGCGCCAAGGTGATCGAGGCCAGGAAGGCCGCGTAACCGATATCGGTGTGCAAGCACCGCTTGCCTGAAACGAGAGAGCCTCCCCGGGAAACCGGGGAGGCTCTTTGTCTAGGCGTGCTGCGTAGCCCTTAGTTCGGCGGATTGACCGGCGCTATCGGCGTCTCCGGCTTCGGCTGCGCCGTCTTCATCTCCTCGATCTGCACCGGCGGCAGCGTCGTATCGGGCGTCGGGATGCCGCTCGGATGCGCCCGTGCCAGCGGCGGCAGGCGATCGGGCTCCTCGGCCCCGCGGACATCCTGCGGATTGACCAGTTTCGGCTTGCCGATGTCGCTCGGCGCGACCGAGGGTATCGCAACCGGCTTCGCCACGGGCGCATCGGGCTTGGGGGCAGCCGGTGACGGCGGAACGACCGTCGCCGGCGCGCTCGCCTCGGCCGGCGGCTGTGCCGGCTTCAACGCGGCTGGGCGCTCGGGCGGGCGCGGCGTCAGCTTCTTCGGCGCCGCGCGCTCCTCCTCGCGCGGATCGAGCCTGACGGTCCGCGGCGGCGGCTGCAGCACGATCCGGTCGATCAGCTCGCCATTGAAGCGGTCGATGATCAGCCGCACCCGCGACCCGTTCGCCGCCAGGCCGTCGACGACGATGGCCGAACTGGTACGCACCGTCCGCTGCACCTCGCGCAGACCGAATTCCTGCACTGCGATCCGTCCGACGGCCCGTGGCGGGATCGGTGCGGCCCGGCGCGGCGCATAATCGTAGCGCGGGCCATAATCATCGTCGTAATCGTAGCCATAGCCGTAGCGGGCGTAGCCACCGCCATAGTCGTCGAGCTGCGCCAGGGCCGAGCCGCTCGCGCCGGCCATCACGGCCAGAACGGCGAGGCCGGCCACCCGATGGCGCAAGCGGCGCGGCGCGGCGGCGGGCGAAACCAAAACTGCCATGGTCTGTCCTCTGTCAGACGAAATTCGCAGTCTTCAGTTCTTGATAAGGATTGCGGCGCGCTTGCGGCGTGAATCGGCTGGGAAACAGGCTCTTTCCGGTGTCTAGACGGTCGCCAGAACGGCGGCGAGCCGGTCGACCTCCTCTGCCCGCGTCGCAAACGAGCAAACGAAGCGCCCGACGACCTCATCAGGCTGGAGCTCCTGTCCGGCAGGCAACGCATCGTCCGACCAGGCGATATATTGCACGCCCTGTGTGTCCAGCACCGCTTGAGCCCGTAGCGGCAGCACGAGAAAGACCTCATTCGCCTCGCTGGCCCAGGCCAGCCGCAGCTTGCCCGCAGCCACGACGGCATCAGCCAAGCGCCGGGCCATCGCATTGGCATGGCGGGCAAGGTCGAGCCAGTGGCCATCGGCCAGCAGCCCTTCGAACTGCGCTCCGATCAGCCGGCCCTTGGACAGGGTGTGCCCGGCGCGCTTGCGTCGCCACGGCATCTCACCTGCATTGGCCGGATCGAAGACGATCACCGCTTCGGCGGCGAAGGCGCCGTTCTTGGTGCCGCCGAAGGAGAGCACGTCGACACCCGCCCTCCAGGTGATTTCGGCGGGCGCGCAAACCAGCGCCGCGACCGCATTGGCGAAGCGGGCCCCGTCCATGTGCAGCTTCAGCCCACGTGGCGCGATCGCCTGCTTCAGTGCCGCGATCTCCTCCGCTTTGTAGACCAGCCCGCATTCGGTCGCCTGCGTGATCGACAGCATCTGCGGCTGGACCTGATGCACGGCGCCGGAATGCATGCGCGCAAGCTGATCGATGACGACCTCCGGCGCGAGCTTGCAGCCATCGCCCGGCAAGCCGACGATCTTTGCTCCACCGGTGAAGAATTCGGGCGCCCCGCATTCATCGGCGGCGATATGCGCTTCATGATGACAGAGCACCGCCCCCCAGGGCTGGACCAGGCTCGCCAACGCCAGCGAGTTCGCCGCCGTGCCGGTCGTGACCAGGAAGACCGCGACCTCCCGCTCGAACAGCTCGGCGAACAGCCCTTCGACCCGCTTGGTCCAGGCATCGTTGCCATAGCCGGCGGCAAAGCCGTCATTGGCCGCCGCCATAGCCTGCATCACCGGCGCGCTCGCCCCGGCCAGATTGTCGCTGATGAAGTTCATGGAGATATCCGGCGGGCCGCTGCGAGGTTCCGAGGGATAAGCAGCCTCCTGCCGCAGCGCAATCGATGCTGGAGCCCGTTCCGATCTGCTTGCACCGCAAGCCGATCGGTAAAACGGTCTCCAAACTAAAAGTAAGAGACGGATTCACCGATCAGGTTGATTCAACCTGATCGGATCCGGCTCTCGCGCAGGGCAGCCCCGATTCTTAAGATCGACAACTTCCGGCTTGGCGCACCAGCCATCATGATGTGAAAATGTCCGACTGGAGAGAGAGATCGCAATAAAATGTCGCTGCAACGCAAAATCGACGCTTGTGCCCAGATTGGAATTCTGGCAAGGTCAAGGCAATAGGACAGCGATGCTGTCCCATTTCAGAGCGGGCCTCGCCGAGGCCCCGGCGCAGGCGGATGGAGCGGACGATGACGGGAGGTACGGCAAATAAAGCCAAAGCCAACCGTACGACGCGCGCCGCCCGCAAAACGGCGGCGTGACCAGGCGCGGCAGGGCTTAACGCCCGGGGCGCCTGCGGAGGACGCGGGCGCAAGACAAGACCAGCGCAAGCAACCTTCGCAAACCGAGAATAAAGCCGGACCGGCCCGATCCTTGCTCGACAAGGTGGAAGCCGGAGCGGCGGTGGACTTTGGCTGGCTCCCGAGCCGATGCTGCGGGACCGATGCGGGCGGAGGCGACGATGAGCGAGAGCAGGAAGGCGAGCGCGATGGCCAACACCACTGCTAAAGTTGCCACCACGACGACGGCCGCTTTCGAGCGCTTCCCCGAGGTGCGCGATCCGGCCATGCCGGCCCGCCAGGGCCTCTATGATCCGTCCTATGAGAAGGACTCCTGCGGCGTCGGCTTCATCGCCGACATGAAGAACCGCAAGAGCCATGCGATCGTCGCGCAGGGCCTGCAGATCCTGCACAATATCGACCATCGCGGCGCGGTCGGCGCCGATCCCAAGCTCGGCGACGGCTGCGGCATCCTCACCCAGATTCCGCATCGCTTCTTCAAGGAAGAATGCGCCAGGATCGGCATCGAGTTGCCCGAGCCCGGCCATTACGCCATCGGCCAGTTCTTCATGCCGCAGGAGGCCGACAACCGCGCCGTCTGCGAGGAGATCGTCGCCCAGACGGTCGAGGAGGAAGGCCTGATCTTCCTCGGCTGGCGCGACGTGCCGGTCGACAACAGCGACCTCGGCGAGGCCGTCAAGGAGACCGAGCCCTGCCATCGCCAGATCTTCGTCGGCCGTCCGGCCGAGATCACCGACGAGGACGAGTTCGAGCGCCAGGTCTATGTCCTCAGGAAGTCGGTCTCGAACAAGGTCTACAAGCGCCATGACCGGGCGACGGCGACCTATTACCCGGTCTCCTTCTCCTGCCGGACCATCGTCTACAAGGGCATGGTGCTGGTCACCCAGCTCGGCGACTACTTCAAGGACCTGACCGACGAGCGCTTCGAGAGCGCGCTCGCCCTCGTCCACCAGCGCTTCGCCACCAACACCTTCCCGTCCTGGCGCCTCGCCCACCCCTACCGGATGGTCGCCCATAACGGCGAGATCAACACGCTGCGCGGCAACGTCAACTGGATGGCGGCCCGCCAGGCCTCGGTCGATTCCGAGCTCTTCGGCGCCGACATCTCCAAGCTCTGGCCGATCTCCTATGAGGGCCAGTCCGACACCGCCTGCTTCGACAACGCCCTCGAATTCCTGGTCCAGGGCGGCTATTCGCTCGCCCACGCCATGATGATGCTGGTGCCCGAGGCCTGGGCCGGCAACCCGCTGATGGATGAGAGCCGGCGCGCCTTCTACGAATACCACGCCGCACTGATGGAGCCGTGGGACGGCCCGGCCGCGATCGCCTTCACCGACGGCCGCCAGATCGGCGCGACGCTCGACCGCAACGGCCTGCGCCCCGCCCGCTATCTCGTCACCGACGATGGCCTCGTCGTGCTCGCCTCGGAGTTCGGCGTGCTGCCGATCCCGGAGGAGAAGATCGTCCAGAAGTGGCGCCTCCAGCCCGGCAAGATGCTGCTGATCGACCTCGAAGAGGGCCGCATCATCGGCGACGACGAGATCAAGAGCACGCTCTGCCTCGCCAACCCCTACAAGGACTGGCTGAAGCGCACCCAGATCGTGCTCGAGGACCTGCCGCCGGTCGAAGCACGGGCATCGCGGACCGATGTCGCCCTGCTCGATCGCCAGCAATCCTTCGGCTACACCCAGGAAGACACCAAGATCCTGATGGCGCCGATGGCGGTGACCGGTCAGGAAGCCGTCGGCTCGATGGGCACCGACACCCCGATCTCGGCGCTCTCCTCGAAGTCGAAGCTGCTCTACACCTATTTCAAGCAGAACTTCGCCCAGGTCACCAACCCGGCGATCGACCCGATCCGCGAGGAGCTCGTGATGAGCCTCCTCTCCTTCATCGGGCCGCGGCCGAACATCCTCGACCTCGAGGGCACCTCGCGCCGCAAGCGCCTGGAAGTGCGCCAGCCGATCCTGACCAATGACGATCTCGAGAAGATCCGCTGCATTGGTCACTACGAGGATCGCTTCGACACCAAGACGCTCGACATCACCTATCCGACCCGCGAGGGCGCGGCAGGCATGGAAGGCGCGATCGAGCGCCTGTGCGAGCGCGCCGAAGCGGCCGTCCATGGCGGCTACAACATCATCATCCTCTCCGACCGACAGGTTGGGCCCGACCGCATCCCGATCCCGGCGCTGCTGGCGACGGCGGCGGTCCACCATCACCTGATCCGCAAGGGCCTGCGCACCTCGGTCGGCCTCGTCATCGAATCCGGCGAGCCGCGCGAAATCCATCACTTCGCCTTGCTCGCCGGCTTCGGCGCCGAGGCGATCAACCCCTATCTCGCCTTCGAGACACTCGAAGCGCTGTTCGAGGCCGGCGAGTTCCCGCCGGAGGTCGACCGCTACGAGGTGGTGAAGCGCTTCATCAAGTCGGTCGGCAAGGGCCTGCTCAAGGTCATGTCCAAGATGGGCATCTCGACCTACCAGTCCTATTGCGGCGCCCAGATCTTCGATGCCGTCGGCCTGCGCACGCAGTTCATCGACAAGTACTTCACCGGGACCATCTCCTCGATCGAGGGCGTCGGCCTCGCCGAGATCGCCGAGGAGAGCGTGCGCCGCCATCGCGACGCCTTCGGCGGTTCGCCGATCTATCGCGATGCCCTCGACATCGGCGGCGAATACGCCTTCCGCCTGCGCGGCGAGGCGCATGCCTGGACGCCGGAGAACATCGCGCTGCTCCAGCACGCCGTGCGCGGCAACGCCCGCGACAAGTTCAAGGCCTATTCCGACCTGGTCAACGACCAGAGCGAGAAGCTCTCGACCATTCGCGGCCTGTTCCACGTCAAGATGGCCAACGAGCTCGGCCGCAAGCCGATCCCGCTCGACGAGGTCGAGAGCGCGGTCTCGATCGTCAAGCGCTTCTCCACCGGTGCCATGTCCTTCGGCTCGATCAGCCATGAGGCGCACTCGACGCTGGCACTCGCGATGAATGCGATCGGCGGCAAGTCGAACACCGGCGAGGGCGGCGAGGAGCCCGAGCGCTTCAAGCCGCTGCCGGATGGCCGCTCGATGCGCTCCGCGATCAAGCAGGTCGCCTCGGGCCGCTTCGGCGTCACCACCGAATATCTCGTCAACTCGGCGATGATGCAGATCAAGGTCTCGCAGGGCGCCAAGCCTGGCGAGGGCGGCCAGCTGCCCGGCCACAAGGTCGATGCCCGCATCGCCAAGGTCCGGCATTCGACCCCGGGCGTCGGCCTGATCTCGCCGCCGCCGCACCACGACATCTATTCGATCGAGGATCTCGCCCAGCTGATCTTCGACCTGAAGAACGTCAACCCGGCCGCGGACGTCTCGGTCAAGCTCGTCTCCGAGCTCGGCGTTGGCACCGTCGCCGCCGGCGTCGCCAAGGCGCGCGCCGACCACATCACCATCGCCGGCTATGAGGGTGGCACCGGCGCTTCGCCGCTGACCTCGATCAAGCATGCGGGATCGCCCTGGGAGATCGGCCTCGCCGAGACCCACCAGATCCTGGTGATGAACAAGCTGCGCGGCCGCATCGCCCTGCAGGTCGATGGTGGCCTGCGCACCGGCCGCGACATCGTCGTCGGCGCGCTGCTCGGGGCCGATGAGTTCGGCTTCGCCACGGCGCCGCTGATCGCCGCCGGCTGCATCATGATGCGCAAGTGCCATCTCAACACCTGCCCGGTCGGCGTCGCCACCCAGGATCCGGTGCTGCGCAAGCGCTTCAAGGGCCAACCCGAGCACGTCATCAACTTCTTCTTCTTCCTCGCCGAGGACGTGCGCGAGATCATGGCGGAGATGGGCGTCAAGAGCTTCGACGAGCTCGTCGGCCGCTCCGACTGGCTCGACAAGAAGGAAGCCATCGACCACTGGAAGGCCAAGGGGCTCGACTTCGCCCGCATCTTCCACAAGCCGGAAGCCGGCAAGGGCGTCGCCATCCGCAATGTCGAGCGCCAGCACCACCCGATCGAGTCGGTGCTCGACCGCACCCTGATCGCCAAGGCCGGCGCCTCGCTCGACAGCGGCGCTCCGGTCGTGATCGAGAGCACCATCCGCAATGTCGATCGCTCGACCGGCGCGATGATCTCGGGCGAGATCGCCAAGCGCCATGGCGGGCTCGGCCTGCCGGACGACGCGATCACGGTGAAGCTGACCGGCACCGCCGGCCAGAGCTTCGGCGCCTGGGTCGCCGGCGGCCTGACGCTCGACCTCACCGGCCAGGCCAACGACTATGTCGGCAAGGGCCTGTCGGGCGGCAAGCTGATCATCCGCCCTGATCCGAAGTCGCGTGCGCTCGCCGAGGAGGCGATCATCGTCGGCAACACCGTGCTCTACGGCGCGATCTCCGGCGAATGCTACTTCCGCGGCGTCGCCGGCGAGCGCTTCGCCGTGCGCAATTCCGGCGCGATCGCGGTGGTCGAGGGCACCGGCGACCACGGCTGCGAGTATATGACCGGCGGCGTCGTCGTCGTGCTCGGTCAGACCGGGCGCAACTTCGCGGCCGGCATGTCGGGCGGCATCGCCTACGTCCTCGACGAGGACAGGAGCTTCGCCAAGCGCTGCAACCTCTCCATGGTCGATCTCGAGCCGGTGCCGGAGGAGGAGGAGCTGACCCAGCGCCTCTACCATCATGGCGGCGACCTCGAGTTCAAGGGCCGCATCGACGTCATGGCCAACATGTCCGGCTACGACGCCGAGCGCCTGCACCAGCTCATCGCCAACCACCTGAAATACACCGGGTCGGCGCGGGCACAGGCGATCCTGGAGAACTGGGCGGACTACCTGCCCAAATTCGTCAAGGTCATGCCGGTCGAGTACCGGCGCGCACTACTGGAAATCGAGCGGGCCCAGGCCGGCGTCTCGGTCGCGGCGGAGTGACACGATGGGCAAGGTAACCGGCTTTCTCGAGATCGACCGCCGCGACCGGAAGTATCTTCCGGCCTCGGACCGGATTCGGAACTACAAGGAATTCGTGATCCCGCTCGGCCGGGAGGCGACCCGCGACCAGGCGGCGCGCTGCATGAATTGCGGCATCCCGTATTGTCACAATGGCTGCCCGGTCAACAACCAGATCCCGGACTGGAACGACCTCGTCTACAACGACAAGTGGCAGGAGGCGCTGACCAACCTGCACTCGACCAATAACTTCCCGGAGTTCACCGGCCGCGTCTGCCCCGCCCCGTGCGAGGCGTCCTGCACGCTGAACCTCGAGGACACCCCGGTCACCATCAAATCGATCGAATGCGCGATCGTCGACAAGGGTTGGCAGGAAGGCTGGATCAAGCCCGAGCCGGCTTCGACGAAGACAGGCAAGAAGATCGCCATCATCGGCTCCGGCCCGGCCGGCCTCGCCGCCGCCCAGCAGCTCGCCCGCGTCGGCCACGAGGTCCATGTCTATGAGCGCCAGGGCCGCGCTGGTGGCCTGCTGCGCTACGGCATTCCTGACTTCAAGATGGAGAAGTCGCATGTCGATCGGCGCGTCACCCAGATGGAGGCCGAAGGCGTCGTCTTCCATTACGGCGTTAATGTCGGCATCGACATCGATCCGCAGGAACTGCTCGCTCAGTACGACGCGATCGGCCTGACCGGCGGCGCCGAGAAGCCGCGCGACCTGCCGATCGAGGGCCGCGATCTCGACGGCGTCCAGTTCGCCATGGACTTCCTGCCGCAGCAGAACCGCCGCAATGGCGGCGAGCCGGAGACATCGGGCAATGCCCGGCCGATCCTTGCCGGCGGCAAGCATGTCGTCGTCATCGGCGGCGGTGACACCGGATCGGATTGCATCGGCACCTCGGTGCGCCAGGGCGCGCTCTCGGTGACCCAGCTCGAGATCATGCCGCAGCCGCCGGAGAAGGAGAACAAGCAGCTGACCTGGCCGAACTGGCCGCTGAAGCTGCGGACGTCCTCCAGCCATGAGGAAGGTGCCGAGCGCGACTTCGCCGTCGGCACCGTCAAGTTCACCGGCGAGAACGGCAAGGTGAAGACGCTGCATTGCGCCAAGGTCGATGCCGGCTTCAAGCCGATCGAGGGCAGCGAGTTCCAGCTCAAGGCCGATCTCGTCCTGCTCGCCATGGGCTTCGTCTCGCCGGTGCATGACGGGCTCATCGCCAAGCTCGGCGTCAAGCTCGACGGGCGCGGCAATGTCGAAGCCAACATGCTGGCCTACAAGACCACGGTCGAGAAGGTCTTCGCCGCCGGCGACATGCGCCGCGGCCAGTCGCTGGTGGTCTGGGCGATCCGCGAGGGCCGCCAGATGGCCCACTCGATCGACAAGCACCTGATGGGCGAGACCATCCTGCCGCGCTAAGCGGCAATCGAAGGCACGTCATGCTCGGGCTTGACCCGAGCATCTCAGGCCGGAAGAGGCGCCACCCAGCGCCTTCTCATCACGAGATTCTCGGGTCGTCGCTGCGCGCCGCCCGAGAATGACGGCTGGAGCTCAAGCGCCCAGCAGATCGACCAGCGGCGGGATCAGCGGTTCGTCGGCTGGCGGCATGGCGAGGTCGCGCAGCTTGCCGGGACGCACCCATTTCAGCGCCTGCCCCTCGCGCGACATCGCCGTCCCCTCCCAACGCCGGCAGATATAGAGCGGCATCAGCAGGTGGAATTCGGGATAGGCGTAGCTGGCGAAGGTCAGCGGCGCCAGGCACGCTTCCTTGACCTCGATACCGAGTTCCTCGGCAAGCTCGCGGATCAGCGCCGGCTCCGGCCGCTCGCCGGCCTCCAGCTTGCCGCCGGGGAACTCCCACAAGCCTGCGAGGGACTTGCCTTCGGGGCGTTGGGTGACGAGGACGCGATTGTCGGAATCGACCAGCGCGCAGGCAACGACGAGCAGCAGCTTCACAGCAAGAACTAATGTCCCGAGAGGATGACCTCGACCGGCTCGGTCTCCTTGCCGGTCAGCGTGACCTCGTCATAGACCGTGCCGCCCTCGCGGAAAACCTGATCCTCCTCGCCCCAGATCACCTGGGTCGAAATGAAATAGGTACCGGGCGCGACCTTGTCGAAGCTGAAGCGGCCCCGGGCCGTCGTCTTGGTCGTGCGGGTCAGCTCGGCATAGCGCGGATCGACCTGCTCGTTCGGATAGCGCCAGTGCGGCAGGAACTTGGCCCTGCCGAAGACGCGATTGAAGCGCTCGCGGGCATAGGCCGTCGCCGGGATCAGCCGGACGACCTCGCCGGCTGCATTCACGACCTGCCCCTTCGAGCGCGTCCGGAAGGCATGGCCGTCGATGACACCGGTCCCGGCTTTTCGGATGAAGGCCGCCTCTTCCGCCGAGAACGAGGATACCGTCGACGACGGCCCCTGCGCGACACAAGCTCCCAGCAGGGCCGCAAGGCCCAGCACGCAGGCTATCCTCATCATCTGGCTCGTCCCCCCGCAGGCGCCGTCGATACCAGAAAGACGCCAGCGAGGATGATGCAACCTCCGATAATCTGCCGCAACTCCAGCGTTTCGCCGAGCACGAGCACACCCAGGACGGCGGCGACCGCCGGAACCAGATAGCCCGTCATCGCCGCCCGCGTCGGCCCGGCCGCACGGATCAGCCGCATGAAGAACGCCACCGGCATCGCTGTCGCGAACACGCCGAGCGCCAGCGCGGCCTGCCAATGCGGGGCCAGGGCCAGAAGTGCCCCCCAGCCGGAGAAGGTCAGCGTCAGCAACAGCGCTCCCGTGCCGGAGACCATCTGCTGGCCGAGCGCGAGCCGGATCGGATCGCCCGCTCGTGGCGGCACCGCGCGCGTGTAGAGGTTGGCGCAGGCATAGGACAGCGTCGCACCGACCATGGCAAGCAGGCTGAGCGCCGTGCCGCCGCCCTCGATCAGGCGCGGCCCGATCAGGATGGCGACGCCGGCCATGCCGACCAGGATGCCGCCGAGCCGGCGCCGGCTCAGATGCTCTTCCGAGAACAGGAAATGCGCGAACAGCGCCGTGACCAGCGGCCCTGCTGCCTGGATCATCGCCGCCGGGCCGCTGGCAAGCTGGATCAGCGCATAGGCGACGAGCACGTTCGGCAGCCAGCCATTGCACGTGCCGAGCACCAGCCAGTGGCGGATCTCATGGCGACGCGGCAGCGGGCTCTGGCTGCGCGCCGCGACGAAGAGTGCCAACGTCGCCGCCCCCAGCAGGCCGCGGCAGGCGGCGATCGCCCAGGGAGCGACGTCGCCGGCCATCAGCTTGATGAACAAATAGCTGCTGCCCCAGAGGAAGGAGCAGACAGCGAGGTTGCCGACGATGAACGTCCTGCTCGGGCCTACCGGGCCCGAAGGCTCAGGAGCGGTAGTCGCCGTTGATTTCGACATAGGCCTTGGTCAGGTCGCAGGTCCAGACAGTGGCCTTGCCGCGGCCGAGGCCGAGATCGGCGGTGACGACGATGTGCTCGCCTTTCATGTAGTCGGAGACGGCCTGCTCGTCATAGGAACCGGCGCGCGCACCCGCTTCCGCCACCTTGATCGCACCGAAGGAGATGTCGAGCCTGTCACGATCGGCCGGCTCGCCGGCCTTGCCGACCGCCATGACGATACGGCCCCAATTGGCGTCCTCGCCGGCGACCGCCGTCTTGACCAGCGGTGAATTGGCGATCGAGAACGCGACCTTCTTGGCCGAGCGCGCCGACTTCGCCCCGACGATGCGGACCTCGACGAACTTGCGGGCGCCCTCGCCATCCTTGCAGACGAGGTGCGAAAGCTCGAGCAGCAGCGCGTTCAGCGCCCGCTTGAAGCCGGAAAGCCGGGCATCGTTCGGATCGGTGATCTCCGGCACGCCGCGTGCCCTAGCCTTGCCCGTCGAGAACAGCATCAGCGTGTCGGAGGTCGAGGTGTCGCTGTCGACCGTGATCGCGTTGAACGAGCCCTTGACGCCCTTCGACAGCAGGGCCTGCAGCACGGGAGCCGCGATCGGCGCGTCAGTGAAGACGAAGGAGAGCATCGTCGCCATGTCGGGCGCGATCATGCCGGCGCCCTTGGCGATGCCGGCGATCACCACCTCATGGCCATCGATCTTGGCCTTGCGCGAGACCGCCTTCGGGAAGGTGTCGGTGGTCATGATCGCCTTGGCGGCATCGAGCCATGGGCCGTCGGCGGCGCGCTTGGCGCAATCGGCCAGCACACCCTCGAACTTGGTCGCGTCAAGCGGCTCGCCGATCACGCCGGTCGAGGCGATGAAGACCTCTTCCGCCTTGCAGCCTGCGGCCTTGGCCGCGATCTTCGCGGTCAGAGCTACCGAGTCGCGGCCTTTCAGGCCGGTGAAGGCATTGGCATTGCCGGAATTGACGACGATGGCGCGCGCCTTGCCCTGCGCCAGATTCTCCCGGCACCAGTCGACCGGCGCCGACGGGCATTTCGAGCGGGTGAAGACGCCGGCGGCCTGCGAGCCCTCGTCGAGCAGGACGAGCACCACATCGGTGCGGCCCTTGTAGCGGATGCCGGCCTCGGCAGTGGCAAAGCGCACGCCCGGCACCGCCGGGACCTTGGGCTGGCGCTTCGGCGCGAGCGGAGAAACGGGAACATCCTTGCCAGCCATCATGCGCCTCCTCGTATGGTTGGCTCGATGTGCCGCAGCAACGGCGCGAAGACAAGAGTCCGAGCCCCTCCAAAAGCAAACGCCCGGGCATGGCCCGGGCGCATCACGACGGTACGATGAAAATCGTGGCCGATCAGGGCTTCTTCGGCTCGGCCGGAGCCGGGGTCGCGGGCGTCGCCGGAGCGGCCGGCTTGTCGAGACGCTCGACCTTGGCCTTGTCGCGCAGCGCGACAATGATGTCCTGCTGTGCCTTGCGGACCAGATACTGGTCGATCTGCGGCTTGACCTCGTCGAAGCTCGGCAGCGGCTTGCTGCGCTTGTCCTCGAGCTTGATGACATGCCAGCCGAACTGGCTCTTCACCGGCTCGGAGACCTGGCCCTTCTCGAGCTTGAAGGCCGCCTCGGCAAATTCCGGCACCATCCGGTCCTTGGCGAACCAGCCGAGATCGCCGCCCTCCTTGCCTGAGCCCGGATCCTTGGAGAGCTCGGCCGCGACCTTGGCGAAGTCCTCGCCCTTCTTCACCCGCTCCAGCGCCGCCTTGGCCTGCGCCTCCTCGGGCACCAGGATGTGGCGGGCGTGGACCTCTTCCTCAGGCTTCATCGCCTTGACGGTGTCGTCGAACAGCTTCTTGGCCGCCTCGGGCGTCGCCGCCTTCTTGGCCTCGACCGTCAGGTATTCGTCGAGCAGCAGCTTGTCCCGGTTATAGGCGAGGCGCTTGGCGAATTCCGGCCCGTCGCCGACCTTGGCGGCGGCCGCGGCCTTGGCGCCGAGCTTGAGGTCGACCAGATAGTTGATCACCTCCTCGCGCTTGCGCTCCTCCGGCATCTGCGCGGTACGCTCGCCGAGATCCTCCTCGGCCAGCTTGAGGTCGCCCTCGGTGATGGTGATGCCGTCGACCTTGGCGACGGGCTTGTCCTGCTGTGCGAGGGCCGGCACGACGGCCAGCGCGAGGCCGAGCGACAGCAAGGCGAGACGGGAGGACAACATCGGTGCGGCCTTTCGACTGGACGGCGCGAAGATCGATCTCGCCGGCTGAGTGCCAGCAGAACGCGGCCTTGGCAAGACGGCGCATCGCACATCAACGCGAGCCGGTAAGCATGGTTCACTGTGCTGCAGCCGGCGACGCCACAGCCCAGCCTCTTGGAACCCACCTCGCCGGACCCTACATGCGCGCGGATGAGCGCGTGCTGGACCACGCGCCTGCGCCCGTCTAAACACGCGCGTGAATTCTAGAGGTTACCGCTTCGGTCGCGCTGTCTGCGCAGGCCGGATTCGCTATTGAAAGGCCAGACATGCTTGGCGCGCTTGCAAAGAAACTCTTCGGCTCGTCGAACGATCGACGGGTGAAGGGCTACCAACCCCGCGTCGCGGCGATCAACGCGCTCGAAGCCGAGGTGTCCCAGCTCTCCGACGAGGCTCTTCGCGCCCGCACCGAAACCTTCAGGCAGCAGCTCGCCGACGGCGCCAAGCTCGACGACCTCCTGGTGCCGGCCTTCGCCACCGTGCGCGAGGCCGCCAAGCGCGTGCTCGGCCAGCGCCATTTCGACGTCCAGCTGATCGGCGGCATGGTGCTGCACGAGGGCTCGATCGCCGAGATGAAGACCGGCGAAGGCAAGACCCTGGTCGCGACCCTGCCGGTCTATCTCAACGCACTCGCCGGCAAGGGCGTCCACGTCGTCACCGTCAACGACTACCTCGCCCGCCGCGACGCCGAGTGGATGGGCAAGATCTACAATTTCCTCGGGCTCAGCTTCGGCATCATCGTCCACGGCCTCGACGACGAGGAGCGCCAGCGCGCCTATGCCAGCGACATCACCTACGGCACCAACAACGAGTTCGGCTTCGACTATCTGCGCGACAACATGAAATATGAGGTCGCGCAGATGAGCCAGCGCGGCCACCATTTCGCGATCGTCGACGAGGTCGACTCGATCCTGATCGACGAAGCCCGCACGCCGCTGATCATTTCCGGCCCGCTCGACGACAAGTCGGACCTCTATGTCGCGATCGACAAGGTCCTGCCCGGCCTGGTCAAGGGCGACTACGAGGTCGACGAGAAGCAGCGCACAGTCGCGCTGACCGAGGCCGGCAACGAGCATATCGAGCAGTTGCTGCGCGAAGCCGACCTCCTCAAGGAAGGCGACCTCTACGACTCCGTCAACGTCACCCTGGTCCACCACGTCAACCAGGCGCTGCGCGCCCATTCGCTGTTCACGCGCGACAAGGACTACATCGTCCGCAACGACGAGGTGGTGATCATCGACGAGTTCACCGGCCGCATGATGCCCGGCCGGCGCTATTCGGAAGGATTGCACCAGGCGCTCGAGGCCAAGGAAAGCGTCACCGTCCAGCCCGAGAACGCGACGCTCGCCTCGATCACCTTCCAGAACTATTTCCGCCTCTACAAGAAGCTCGCCGGCATGACCGGCACGGCCGGCACCGAAGCCGACGAGTTCGAGCAGATCTACAAGCTCGAAGTGGTCGAGATCCCGACCAATGTCCCGGTCGCCCGTATCGATGACGACGACGAGGTCTATCGCAGCTTCCCGGAGAAGGTGAAGTCGATCATCAAGGAGCTGGAGCGCGCCAGCGAGCGTCTGCAGCCGGTGCTGGTCGGCACCGCCTCGATCGAGAAGTCCGAGCAGATCGCCGAGATGCTGGTCGCCGCCGGCTTCAAGCAGATCGACTTCAGCCAGCCTAACGCGCTCGACAGCCTTTACTCCGCCGCCCGTACCGGCAAGAGCACCAAGCAGTTCGCCGTGCTGAACGCCCGCTTCCACGAGCAGGAGGCCTTCATCGTCGCCGAGGCCGGCGTCCCCGGCGCCATCACCATCGCCACCAACATGGCCGGCCGCGGCACCGACATCAAACTCGGCGGCAACGTCGAGATGCGCGTCTCGATCGAGACGGCCGGCATGGAGGACGGGCCGGAGAAGCAGGCCAAGATCGAGGAGATCGAAGCCGAGGTCGCCCGCTTCAAGGAGATCGTGCTCAACGCCTCCGAGACAATCGAGCTCGAGCCGGCCAAGGGCTCGCGCCCGGCCAAGACCATGACCCGCCCGGGTGGCCTCTATATCATCGGCACCGAGCGCCATGAGAGCCGGCGCATCGACAACCAGCTGCGCGGCCGCGGCGGCCGCCAGGGTGACCCTGGCCGCTCCAAGTTCTTCCTGTCGCTGCAGGACGACCTGATGCGCATCTTCGGCTCCGACCGGATGGACGGCATGCTGCAGAAGCTCGGCCTGCAGGAGGACGAGGCCATCGTCCATCCCTGGATCAACAAGGCGGTCGAGAAGGCGCAGGGCAAGGTCGAGGCGCGCAATTTCGACATCCGCAAGAACATCCTGAAATACGACGACGTCATGAACGACCAGCGCAAGGTCGTGTTCGAGCAGCGCCGCGACTTCATGCGCGCGGCAAGCGTGCGCGAAACCATCGACGACATGCGCCACGGCGTCGTCGAGGACACCGTCTCGCGCCGCATCCCCGAAGACGCCTATCCCGAACAGTGGGATGCCGCCGGCCTGCGCGAGGACGTCGCGACCTATCTCAACCTCGAACTGCCGATTGAGGACTGGGCCAAGGAAGAGGGCATCGCCGACGCCGAACTGCGCGAGCGCATCCGCAAGCTCGCCGACGAGGACTATACGGCGCGCATCGAGCGCAACACCGAAGAGGTGATGACCTATATCGAGAAGCAGGTGCTGCTGCAGACGCTCGACCATCTCTGGCGCGAGCACCTGGTCACGCTCGACCATCTGCGCCAGGTCATCGGCTGGCGCGGCTATGCCCAGCGCGACCCGCTGAACGAGTACAAGCAGGAAGCCTTCGAGCTCTTCGACAGTTTGATCGGCCGTCTGCGCGAGCAGGTCACCGGCAATCTGATGCGCGTCGAGGTCCGCTTCGACCAGCCGCCGGAAGACGGTCAGGGCTTCGACCAGGGCGGTAACGATGCCCTACCCCCGCCCCCCGCCGGTTTCTTCGCCGGCCAGCCGCAATTCGCCGCGACCGATGGCGACCTCGCCGTGGCCGAGCGCAACCCGGCCGATCCCGCGAGCTGGGGCAAGGTCGGCCGCAACGAGCTCTGCCCCTGCGGCTCCGGCAAGAAGTTCAAGCACTGCCACGGCCAGTTCGTCTGACCGCAGCGCCGGAGCGATCCTCCGGCGCGGACTTCAGGCGAAATTGGCCTCGACCGCGCCGAGCGCATCGATCTCGATCCGGACGCTCGCACCGGCACTGACCCATTGCGTTCGTACGAGGCTGCCGAGCAGGACGGTCTCGCCGGCCAGCAGTGGCATCCCGCGCTCGCTGGCGTGCTCCGCCAGCCAGGCCAATGCCGCATAGGGATGGCCGAGCACGTCGGCGCCGACACCGACACCGGCTTCGATCCCATCAATCAGGACCCGCCCGCGCAACGTCGCAAGGTCAGGCAGCGCCGCCGGGTCATGCTCGCGGCCGAGCACGGCCCCGGCGGCGAAGAAATCGTCCGCGACCAGCATCGGCGTGCCCGTTCCCTGCCAGTCGACATAGCGGTCGTCGACGATCTCGATCGCCGCCATCACCGCTCCGACCGCACTGCGGACGCTCTCGGTCGTGAAGGGCCCTTCCGGCAGATCGCTCGCCAGCCGCACCGTGATCTCGCACTCGACTCCGACCTTGACGAAGTCGCCATGCCGAAGCCTGGCATCGCCGCGATGCGTGGTGCCGGCGAAGAGTCCGGCCGCGCAGGGGTGGGCGATGCCGAGATAGGCCTGCATCACCGGCGTGGTGCAGCCGATCTTCCAGCCGATCCGCGCGCCAAAGCGGCTTTCGGCAAGGCGCGCATGGACTGCATCGCGCACCGCATAGGCTTCCGCGAGGTCGCGCGGCGCGGCCCCCATGGACGGCGGCGCCAGAGGTGTCAGGCTCAGCCGCGCAGTGGCAATCGCACCGGCTGAAGCGGCAATGGCTGTTTCGGACAAGGCAGAACTCCGACTATCGGGAACCGCCAACCTGCCATGCCGGAACTCCCGATGGCCACACCAGCAAGAGCACGATGGTCGCGAGACCTGCTCTCGCTATGGCAAGGGACCATGAACTCCCGACAGCGAGGGCCGCCGGCCATGCCGACAGCAGACGAAACCGCCGGACCAGCGCATATCGCGCTCACGCTCGACTATACCGAGGAGGAGCTTGCCCGATTCGACGCGCTGCTGGCGCAGGAAACCCTCGCCGAGGCCAGGCCGACGATCTGGGAAGGCTGGCCCGCCTTCATCGGACTGGGCTTCGCCGTCGCGATCGGCGCGACCCTGCTCGCGATCGCCGGCGGCATCGTCACGGCCCGCTCCAGTGCCGGCATCGCCGCGCTCTGCTTCGCAGCGTACTGGATCGGCATGAGCGCGCCGGGCTTGGCAGCGGGCATCGCCGACAGGCGACGGCGGAAGGCGGCCTATGCCGCCTTCGAGACGGAGTGGAATGGCACATGCTTGCTGGCGACGCAGCGCGGCCTCCGGTTCCGCCGCAACGGGCTGCGCAGCTTCATCGGGCGTAGCGCGATCCGCAAGGCCAGCAACTCAGACGGCCTCCTGCTGCTGCTGCATCTCAACGCGGGCCAGCCAGTCATGATCCCGCTGCGCCTGCTGACGGCGGAGCAGCGGGATTTCCTCGTCGCTCTTGCGCCGTAGCGATCAGCCCAGTGCCCGCCGTGGCAACCTCGGCAGCAGGATCGTCAATAGTCCCAGCAGCGGCAGGTAGGAACAGACCTTGTAGACGAAGGTGATGCCATAGGCGTCGGCGAAGCCGCCGAGGAAGGCCGCGCCCAGCCCGCCCGCGCCGAAGGCAAAGCCGAAGAACATGCCGGCGATCAGCCCGACGCGGCCCGGCACCAGCTCCTGCGCGAACACCACGATCGCCGAGAAGGCCGAGGCGAAGACCAGCCCGATCATCACGCTGAGGACGCCGGTCCAGAACAGGTTGGCATAGGGCAAGAGCAGCGCGAACGGGATGACGCCGAGGATCGAGAACCAGATCACGAAGCGCGCGCCGAAACGGTCGCCGATCGGCCCGCCGGCGAAGGTGCCGACCGCCGCCGCGCCGAGGAACAGGAACAGCATCAACTGCGCGTCGCGGAAGCCGAGCTGGAACTGCTCGATGACGTAGAAGGTGAAGTAGCTGGAGATGCTCGCCATGTAGACGTTCTTGGTCGCGGTCAGCAGCACCAGCACGAACAAGGCGAAGGCGACGCGCCCGCCCGGCAGCGGCAGCGTACGGCTCGCCGGCGGACGCCCGGCCTGCGCCCGGCGATGGGCGGCATACCAGGCCCCGACCCGGGTCAGGACGACGACGCCCGCCATAGCGATGACCGAGAGCCAGGCGACGCTGCCCTGGCCGAAGGGCAGTACGATGAAGGCGGCCAGCAGCGGCCCCAGTGCCGAGCCGAGATTGCCGCCGACCTGGAACAGCGACTGGGCCAGGCCGTGCCGCCCGCCCGAGGCGAGTCGCGCGATCCGCGACGCCTCCGGATGGAAGATCGCCGAGCCCAGGCCGATCAGGCAGGCCGCGACGATCAGCACCGCGAAGTTGTGGGCATTGCCGAGCAGGACCAGGCCGCCGAAGGTCGAGGCCATGCCCGCCGGTGCCGAATAGGGCATCGGCCAGCGATCGGTCACCATCCCGACGACCGGCTGCAGCAGCGAGGCAGTGACCTGGAAGGCCATGGTCAACAGGCCGATCTGAACGAAATCCAGCGCGTAATTGGCTTTGAACAGCGGGTAGAGCGAGGCCAGCAGCGACTGCATGACATCGTTCAGGAGGTGGCAGAAGCTCACCGCCAGCAGGACGGAGATCGTCGTCTTCTCGAAGCGGGGACGGCTCCCCTCGATCGTTGCAACCATGGCGTTATCCCCGCGTGCGGACCTTCAGCGGCGCTCCTTCTACAGGGCTTGCTCGTGACCTGCTTTCGTGTTCCGGTCTAATTCTTTCGCATTCGGGCCATTCGATGAGAAAGCTGCCGCAGCCACAGGTCGAGGCCCTCCATTCCGACCATCGCCAGATCCACGGCACGGTTTCCGACGCCGACGGCGATGTTCTGGTCCGCGTCTCCGACAACCCCGCCGGCTATACGATACCGCTGCACAGTCATCGCCAAATCCAGCTTCTCTGCGCCTTCTCCGGCGTGGTCCAAATCAACACCGAGCGTGGCAGCTGGATGATCCCGCCGGGCCATGGCCTGCTCATCCCTGCCCGGCTGCAGCACGCGGTGGAGATGCTGAGCGATGTCAGCATCAAGTCGGTCTATCTCCTCACCGGCGACGACGACCTGGCGGAGCGCATGCTGCAGGTGCTCGGCGTCACCGATCTCGCGCACGCGCTGATCGTCGAAGCGATCCGCCTGCGCGACATGCCGCCCGGCCATCGCAAGCTCGCGCTCGTCCTGGATCTGCTGACGGCCGAGATCGCCGCGCTGCCGATCCGGCCGCTCGGCCTGCCCATCCCTGCCGACAGGCGGCTTTCCGCCCTCTGCCGTGCCTATATGGCCGCCCCCTCGGTCAATGAGCGCCTCGACGACTGGGCCGCGAAGCTCGCGATGAGTCGGCGGACCTTCACCCGGCTCTTCCAGCGCGAGACCGGCCTCAGCTTCGTCGCCTGGCGCCAGCAGGCCAGCCTGTTCGCCTGCCTGCCTCGGCTGGCGGAAGGCATGCCGGTCACGCAAGCCGCCATGCTGGCGGGCTATGACAATGTCGCGGCGTTCACGACCATGTTCAGACGACGGCTGGGCATTGCGCCGCGCAACTACATGAAGGCCTCGCTGGCGCGATAGCGTCGCCGCCGCAACCGGCATGAAAAAGGGCCGCTCTCGCGAGCGGCCCTGAAGCGGTCTGCGCGGCTAAGGCGCTCACTTCGGCGCGAAGATGCCGACACTGCTGGCCGTGATGTCGAAGGAGAGCGTCGCCACCACCGTCGGGGCGCACCATTTCGAGCGCCCCGAGCCGGAGCTGACGCCGCGCGGATCGGCGGTCAGCAGGAAGCAATCGCCCTTCGACAGGTTGGTGTCGTGGTAGCGCACATCCGCCGTCAGGTTCTTCCAAGTGTAGGACACACCGGCGTTCCAGTAGGCGTAGTCGGGCAGGTTGGTCGGCGGCACCGTCGACCAGATCGCCAGATTGGTCGTTCCGAGCCAGTAATGGCCGAACTCGCCGGAGACCGAGAGGCCTTCCAGGAAGGGCAGGTTGTACTTCGCCGTCACCGAGGCATAGGTGCCGCTCGCGCCGGTGCCGAGCCAGTCCCAAGCGTAGAAGACGTTGGCACCGAGGATCAGCTTGTCCTCGAAATTGTAGCTCAGCTTGCCGTAGACCTCAGTGTAGTCTGTGTTCCGCGGCGTCCAGTAGACGCCGGCCGTATCGATGAACTGCTTCTCGCTGGGATAATAGTACTGCCAGACGCCGACATCGACGGTGACCGGGCCAAATTTCGGCCGGATGCCGGCATAGAAGTCGATTTCGGCCGGCGGACGCGTCGCCAGGTCGACATTCGAGGCATAGACGCCGGCATAGACCAGATTGTCGTAGAATTGCAGCTCGGCGCCGCCCTGGATCGCCGGCTTGCGGTCCGTCTGCGAGATGCCGCGGAAATTATAGTCCGTCATACCCTTCACGCTGACGGCGATGTCGAACCAGGTAATGCTCGGTGCCACCGGCGCGGGCGGTGTGCCCTTCTTGCTCGGCAGGTCGGAGGCGAGCGCCGCGCCCGAAACCGTCAGCGCCATCGAAAGCGCAAAGCCCGTCAGCAAGCCGGAAGTCTTCAAGGCAGCCATCGCGAACTCCATCGAGATCCCTGCACGACTCTGGTCATGCATTCGCCACGATTAGGCCTTCGCAGCCGCAATATCGGCAAGATGAGCTTTTTGGCAGTCTGCCGCGTCAGTAGGCAAACCTGCCGGTTTCGGCGCGTTCCGCGCCTAGAAAAGCACCCGCGGCCATTGCCGGCCGCGGGCGTGACTTTTTTACATCAGACGATTTGCAGGCTGCTCAGCGCACCGTCGGCTGGCTCGCATAGACGGCATCGGGCTGCTGGAGCTGCGAGGTCCGCAGGGTCGAGGCCCGCCGCGGCGGCAGCGGCACAGTCACCGTCTGCGGCGCCTCCGGCACGGTCGAGGCAATCGGCGTCTGCTCCTTCGGCTCGGAGGAGCCACCGAGCAGCGGCACGAAGCTCAGCGCGCGCTGATAGAAGGAGGGCTGCGCGGGCTCGGCCGAAGCCGTCTGGATCGGAGCAGCGGTGGCCTCGCCCGGGGTCGCCTTGGCAACCTGCGCCGCTGCATCGCTCACCGGCTTGGCGGCGGGTTGGACAGCCGCAGGCTTGGCCGGCGCGGCAGCGGCGACGACCGGCTTGGCTTCCTCCACCTGCGCGCTGCTGACCGCAGCGAGCACGGCGTCGTTATCAGCCGATTCGGCCCGGACGGTCGCCTTGGTGCGGCCCTTGTCGTCGAGCACGACGACGCGCGGGCCGATCAGCGAATCGACGCGGCTGATGCCGACATCCCGCGAGCCCCAGGCGACCGACCTGTTCAAGGAATCGGCGCCGGACTGGGCGAGCTGGCGCTTGAACGAGGAATGCTGGTCGCCGTCGTCATAGATCAGCTTGACTGCGGGCGTGCCCTTGGACACCAGCGCCGCGACTTGGATCTCGTCCTGCTGGCGCTTCTGCGCGATCGCCTGCGTCAGCGAGGGATCGACCTGGACGCCGTCGCGATTGAAGGCGTAGCGCCCGCCGGCCACCGAAACCGAAGGCTCGTCCTTGGCCACCTCGAAGAAATCAGAGCCTTCCTTCAGGTTCTTCCAGAAGGCGATGTTCGGATCGAGCCGGTGCTTGGCGAGGTTCTCCGCCGTCATCCGGAAGGGGTAAGCCTGCATCTGAACGGCACGCTGCCCGCCATTCTGGGCCTCGCGCACCAGCGCGTAGATCTCGCCGATCTGGTCGTCGGTCATCGAGTAGCAGCCGGCCGAGGAGCAGGCGCCATGCACCATCAGATGCGCGCCGGTGCGGCCATGCGCCCGGTCATAGGCGTTGGGATAGCCCATGTTGAACGAGACGTAGAACGACGAGTTCGGGTTCATCTGCGCCGGGCTGATGGCGTAGAAGCCTTCCGGCGCCATGCGATCGCCCTCGCGCACCTTCGGGCCGAGCTGGCCGGACCAGCGGCACATCGGGAAGGTCTTGAGCAGCGCGTACTTGCCGTCGGCGCGCTTCTTCCAGATCTCGAGCTCCGACTCCTTCTTATAGGAGCGAATCACGATGGGCTGGCTCTTGCTCATGCCCTTCTCGGACATCAACGTATAGGTCGCCGACGGAATCGGGATGTTGTGGCGCGCGGAGCCGCGATAGCGGTCTTCTTCGCAGGCTGCCAAACTGAGGCCAAGGAGCGCCGCCAGCGCGAAATGTCTCACAGCCACGTCGTCAATCCCATTTCGCGCGGACGCGTCAAAGCCGACAATGCCTCAGACAACGCGGCCAAATTATGCCCGTCGACTGGTTGCAGGATCGTTAGCCTTGACCGTTCCTTACCACAGGGGGCTCGCAGATGGCCATATGGTGAAGCCGCGGTAAAGCGCCTTCCGGGCCGAACGCCCGCTTGCGCACAATCGGCAGGGCTACAGCGCCCGGCCGATCGCCAGGTATTTCTGCGCCCGCCGATCGACGATCTCGTCGGCGCCGAGCCCGGCGAATTCGGACAGCGCCGCCTCGATCGCCGCACCGGCCCGCTCGATCGCGCCCTGGGGATCGCGATGGGCACCGCCGGTCGGCTCGGTGACGATCCTGTCGATCACACCGAAGCGCAGCAGATCCTGGGCGGTGATCTTCATGCCGGTCGCCGCATCCTGGGCGCGCGCCGTGTCGCGCCAGAGGATCGAGGCCGCGCCTTCCGGCGAGATCACCGAATAGATCGCATGCTCGAGCATCAGCACCCTGCTCGCAGCCGCGATCGCGATGGCCCCGCCCGAACCGCCCTCGCCGATCACCAGCGCGACGCTCGGCGTGCGCAGGGCAAGGCATGTCTCGGTCGAACGCGCGATCGCCTCGGCCTGGCCGCGCTCCTCGGCCTCGATGCCGGGATAGGCGCCGGCGGTGTCGATGAAGCTCAGCACCGGCAGGCCGAACCGGTCGGCCAGCTCCATCAGGCGCACCGCCTTGCGGTAGCCTTCGGGCTTGGGCATGCCGAAATTATGCTTGATGCGGGTCTCGGTCGAGTTGCCCTTCTCCTGGCCGATGACGCAGACCGGCTCGCCGCGGAAGCGGCCGAAGCCGCCGACGATCGCCTCGTCCTCGCCGAAGGCGCGGTCGCCCGCCATCGGCGTGAACTCGTCGATCAGGGTCGAGCAATAGTCGAGGAAGTGCGGGCGCTGCGGATGGCGCGCCACCAGCGTCTTCTGCCAGGGCGTCAGGGCGCCATAGAGGTCCTTCAGGGCTTGCGAGGCCTTGGCTTCGAGCTTGCCGACCTCCTCGGCGAGCGAATAACCGTCGCCCTTGCCGTCGAGCGCGCGCAGTTCATCCGCCTTCGCCTCCAATTCGGCAACCGGCTTTTCAAAATCGAGATAGCTTCGCATCGACATCCAGATCAGGTCCCGCTTTCCCAGGGAAGAGGCGGCAGCATCGGCCGCCAGGGGTCGCGGCGACGGAACGGTCAAAAAGGCGGCGGACCTTGGCCGCGCCCCGGCGAAATTGTCAACCCGCCGGCATCTTCGCTTCATCCTGCCGCGGCAATCGGCTTGAAGGGTGGCCCTGCGGCAGCAGGACCGGCCGGAAGGCGAAGCTGCGCCGCGTCGCGCGCAAGGGCGCGCGCCGGTAGAACTGCTTGGTCGCATCGATGACGTAGACGCCGGCGAAGGGCAGCGACAGGCCGGCTCCGACCTTCTCCCAGGCCATGGCCGAGCGCATGAACAGGCGCCGGCGCAGCGGCGGGACATAGAGCGCCTCGGCCCAGTGCTCGGGCGAGAACATGGCCCGGCGCATCAAGGCCTCGATCTGCGAACGGCTGAAGGGCCGGCCATGGCCGAAGGGCGTCGTATCCATCCGCGCCCACAGGCCGCGCCGGTTCGGCACGACGACGATCAGCCGCCCGCCCGGACTCAGCACCCGCGAAATCTCTTCCAGCAGATCCTCGGGACTTTCGGTCTCCTCGAGCGCGTGCACCAGCAGCACCCGGTCGACCGAGGCGGTTGGCAGCGGCAGCAGGGTCGGCTCGACCAGAGCGGAGGCGGAGAGCCCGGGCGACGGCCAGTTCACCACGCCCTGCGCCGCCGGCATGAAAGCGATGACCCGCTCGGCCTCGACGCCGAGCAGCGGCAGATAAGGCGTGGCGTATCCCAGGCCCAGAAGGCGCTGGCGCCGGCAATCCGGCCAGAGCCTCAGCATCACCCGGCCGACGGTCCGCCGTGCCACATGCCCGAGCGGGCTGGCATAGAAGCTGCGCAGGTCAACGACATCCAAGGCCATGCCGACGGAGATGGCTCAGCAGGGGCAAGAGCGCAAGGGTGGCGCTCGCGCGCCAGTCGTCACGCGGTGGCAGTCACGTGCCGGATTGTCTTGATACCGAGGGACGCATGCGGCAAGCAGTCACCTCGACCGCCGACTGCCGGAGTTCTCCCATGCCGCTCGACATCCATGTCTTCCGCACGCTCAGCGACAATGCCGGCGCGCTGCTGCGCGACCCCGCCACCGGCGCCTGCGCCACCGTCGACGTTCCCGATGCGAACGAGGTGCTCGCGGCCGCCAAGGCCAAGGGCTGGACGATCAACCAGGTGCTGGTCACGCATGAGCATGCCGACCATGTCCAGGGCATCGCCGCGCTGAAGCAGGCGACCGGCGCCAAGGTGTTCGCACCGGCAGCCGCTCGCAGCGGCACACCCGTCGATGTCGTCCTAGGCGAAGGCGATCGCGTCTCGGTCGGCGGCTACGAATTCGAGACCTGGGCGACACCCGGCCATGCCGACGGGCATGTCAGCTTCATCGGCGAAAGCGCCAAGCTCGCTCTCGTCGGCGACGTCATCTTCGTCATGGGTTGCGGCCGCGTCATGCCCGGCAAGATGGAGGCGATGTGGACCTCGCTCTCGCGCATCATGGCGCTCCCGGACGCGACCACGCTGATCACCGGCCATGACTACACGCTCTCGAATGCCCGCTTCGCTGCGGCCATGGACCCGAGCAATGCCGCCGTCGCGGCGCGCCTCGCCGAGGCTGAGGCGGCCAAGGCCGAGGGGCGCTTCTGGGCGGTGACGACGATCGGCGAGGAGCGGGCGACCAATCCGTTCTTCCGCGCCGAGGAACCGGCCCTCGCTGCGACACTCGGCATCGTCGGCAAGCCGGCCGGCGAGGTCTTCGCCGCGCTGCGCGAGGCCAAGAACAGGTTCTGAAGTCAGATGAACACGTTGAGCGGCCTCAGCGCCGCCGAGGTCATCCGCCTGCTTGAGCTGAAGCCCCATCCCGAGGGCGGGCACTATCGCGAGACCTTCCGCGATCCCGCCGGACCGGAGGGGCGCGGCTTCTCGACCGCGATCTACTATCTGCTCGATGTCGGCGAGACCTCGGAATGGCATCGCGTCGACGCTGCCGAGATCTGGCACCATTACGCCGGAGCGCCGCTGGTGATCACGCTCTCGCCGAACGGGCATGACGCCTCGGCGCATCATCTCGGCAAGGACCTTGCCGCCGGCCAGCGGCCGCAGATCGTCGTGCCGGCCGGGCACTGGCAGAGCGCGACCTCGCTCGGCGCCTGGACTCTGGTCGGCTGCACGGTCGCGCCGGGCTTCGCCTTTTCCGGCTTCGAGATGGCCCCGCCGGACTGGCGGCCAACGCCACGGCCCGCCGGAGGCTGACCATGGACAAGCCTGTCATCGATATGGCGCTGGTCGGCGCCTGCGAGACCCGCATCGTCAACGCCTGGCCGGCGCCGACCACGCTCGTCGTCGATCAATGGGTGGTGCGCTTCGCCAATGGCTATTCCGGCCGCGCCAACTCGGCCTCCTCGCTGCGCGAGGGCGGCGACATGGACGAGGCGACGCTGGCCTTCGTCGAGGGCCTCTATCGCCAGGCCGGGTTGCCGCCGCGCATCCGCTTCACGCCGCTGGTCGCCGAGGAGGCCCGCCGGCGTTTCGCCGCGCGCGGCTACCGGATCGAGACTGCCTCCTTCGGCATGGTCGCTGAGCTCGATCCCGGCCTGCATACGCCTGTTCCAGGCATGCTCACGACCGCGCTGGCCGACGATGCCTGGATCGATGGCGTCTGCAGCCACCAGACCGGCGCGAAGCGCAACCGCGACCATCTTGCCGCGATCGTCTCCGGCGTGCGCGTCCCCGCCGCCTTCGCGACACTGCTGCATGAGGGGCGCCCGGCTGCCTATGCGATGAGCGTCGCCGAGCGCGGCATGGCCGAGATCGGCGCGGTGATCGTCGACGAAGCCTTGCGCGGCAGGGGCCTCGGCAAGCAGATGATGCTGGGGCTGATGGGCTGGGCGGCAGCACAGGGCTGCACGCAGGCCTACCTCCAGGTCGACCAGAGCAATGGTCTCGCCTTCGAGATGTACAAGCGGCTCGGCTTCCGCACAGTCTACGCCTACGAGACCCGGATCCTCGACATCTGAGCCTAGCTGCTGGCCGCTTTCGGTTCGGCGCCCCGAGCGGCCGGCCCGAAGCTCGCGACCAGCGCGCCGACGACGATCAGCACACAGGATACGGCCAGCAGCCAGCTCGCGGCCGCATAGCCGGCGATGACCAGGATCACGGTCGAGAGCACCGGCGCGGCATAGGAGGCGACGCCGAGGAAAGCGACGTCGCCCTTCTTCATGCCGATGTCCCAGCAGATGAAGGCGAGCCCGATCGAGCCGAGACCGAGGCCGAGCACGCCGCCCCATTCGACCGCGTTCGGCGTCCATAAGGTCGTCTCGAAGGCAAGATGGCAGGCGAAGGCTGGAATGGCGCAGCCGAGCATGGTGATGGCCAGACTCTCCGACGGCACCCCGGCGAAACGCCGCGACAGCACCGAATAGCTCGCCCAGACGAAGGCGCCGAGTGCCGCCAGCGCATGGCCGAGCTGTATACCGGCGCCTGAGCCGAGACTGCCGGAGATCAGCAGCGCGGTGGCGGCGAGGCCGATCAGTGCCCCGACAAGATGGCGGGCCTTGAGCCCCCCACCCGGCAGCAGCGCCGCGAACAGCACGATCAGGAGCGGCCAGAGATAATGGATCAGGTTGGCCTCGGCCGCCGGCGCCGTCTTCACCGCGGCATAGTAGAGCGCGGTGTCGCCGAACGGCCCGTAGAGCCCGAGCAAGAAGGAGGCCGGCGTCGGCCGCGCCAGATGCAGGCGGCCCCGCATCGCCGCGATCGCCAGCACCAGCACGCCGCCGATGACGAAGGTCATGCCGACGAGCTGGAATGGCGGCACCCGCCCGGACATGGCGGTGAACAGCGCCAGCGTCGACCAGAGCAGGATCGCGATGGCGCCGGTTGCGGTGGCGGTACGGGAGGTCATGGGAACGAGTTCAGAGCTGCGACGCAAGACCCGTTAAGCGCTATGCCGAGTCATCGCCAGCCCGTTCGCCGCCAGCGGCCGGCATGTACGCAAAAAAGTGCCGGCAGGGCCAATATAGCGGCCCTGCCGGCAATCCTGTCGGAACGAGTGGAGACCGAAAGCTCAGCCTCCGTCTCGCCTCAGCCCTTGATGAAGGCGAGCAGGTCGGCGTTGATCACCTCGGGATGGGTGGTGCACATGCCGTGCGGCAGGCCGGCATAGGTCTTCAGCGTGCCGTTCCTGAGCAGCTTGACCGAGAGCGGGGCGGAGTCGGCATAGGGGACGATCTGGTCGTCGTCGCCATGCATCACCAGCACCGGCACTTCGATTGTCTTGAGATCCTCGGTGAAGTCGGTCTCGGAGAAGGCCTTGATGCAGTCGTAATGCGCCTTGGCGCCGCCCATCATGCCCTGCCGCCACCAGTTGTCGATGACGCCCTGCGAAACCTTGGCGCCCTCGCGGTTGAAGCCGTAGAACGGGCCGGTCGGGATATCGACATAGAACTGGGCGCGGTTGGCGACGAGCGCGGCACGAAAACCGTCGAAGACCTCGATCGGCAGGCCGCCGGGATTCTTGTCGGACTTGACCATGACCGGCGGCACCGCGCCGATCAGCACCGCCTTGGCGACGCGGCCGGGCTCGGCGCGGGCGACATAGTGAGCGACCTCGCCGCCGCCGGTGGAATGGCCGATATGGACGGCGTTCTTGAGGTTCAGATGGGCGGCAAGTTCGGCGACATCGGCGGCGTAGGTGTCCATCTCGTTGCCGGTCGCGGTCTGGCTGGAGCGGCCATGGCCGCGGCGGTCATGCGCGATCACCCGGAAACCCTGATGCAGGAAGAACAGCATCTGGTTGTCCCAGTCGTCGGCGCTGAGCGGCCAGCCATGGTGGAAGACGATCGGCTGCGCCTCCTTCGGGCCCCAGTCCTTGTAGAAGATCTCGGTGCCGTCCCTGGTGGTGATCGTGCTCATCTTCCTGCTCCTTCGGCTTTCCGGGCGGCCGGATCGTCGCCCTTCGATGTGGACGGTTATAGGCGGGGCGTTGCATGCTGCCGCTTGGCGGAACCGACAATCAACGAGGCAAAACTGACAACATGACGACAGGCAAGCAGATTGTCGCAGAGATCGGGCTCCTGCTCTATCCGGATGTGCAGCTCGCGGCCGTCTACGGCCTGACCGACCTGTTCCGGATCGCCGGCGAGATGAGCCGGGAGCGCGGTGGCCCGGAGGCGCCCGTGATCCGCGTCAGCCATTGGCGGCAGGCGGCGGACGGCGCGGGCGTGGACTGCGTCTTCGACAGCCATCCCGGCCCCCTGCACGATCCAAGCCACCTCATCGCGCCGCCGAGCCTTATCATGCCGGCGAGGATGCAGCCGATGAACGGTCTCGCCAATTGGCTGGCCGAGCGCCATGGCGAGGGCGCGACATTGTGCTCGGTCTGCGCCGGCGCCTTCCTGCTCGGCGAGGCCGGGTTGCTGGAGGGCCGCGAGGCGACGACGCATTGGGCCTTCGCCAAGGAGCTGGCGGCGCGCTTTCCGGCCGCGAAGGTCGATACCGACCGCATGGTGATCGACGATGGCGACATCATCACCGCCGGCGGCATCCTGGCCTGGACCGATCTCGGCCTGACGCTGGTCGAGCGCCTGCTCGGACCGAGCGTCATGCTGGAGACCGCGCGCTTCCTGCTGATCGACCCGCCCGGGCGCACGCAGCAGCCCTATGGCCATTTCGTGCCGCGGCTCGACCATGGCGACGCCGCGATCCTCAAAGTGCAGCACTGGCTGCAGGCGAGTGGGGCGAGGGATCACGACGTGCCGGCACTGGCGAAGCGGGCCGGTCTGGAGGAGCGTACCTTCCTGCGTCGCTTCCGCAAGGCGACGGGCCTGCGGCCAACCGAATACGCCCAGCAGATCCGCATCGCCAAGGCGCGCGAAGCGCTGGAGCTGAGCCGCCGCCCGGTCGCGCAGATCGCCTGGGATGTCGGCTATGAGGACGCCTCAGCCTTCCGCAAGCTGTTCCAGCGCATCACCGGGCTCGCCCCGGCCGACTATCGCCGCCGCTTCGGAGTGGCCGTCGCCTGAACAGGCAGCTACAGGCGAAGTGCCGCGCGAACGCGAACACCAAGCCTGCGCAGGCGCTCGACCGGCTCATTGGCGTAGACGAAACGGATATATTGCGCACCATGCGTCTCGCCCCAGCCCGCCATGGCGGTGGCGCAGACGCCCTGTTCCAGCAGCCGCTCCGACATCGCCGGGCCGTCGAGCCCGAAATCCGACACCCGCAGCAGCAGCGACCAGCCGCCACCGGGAACGCCGACCGGCAGGCCGCGCAACTCCTCGAGCACGCAATCGCGCCGCGCCTGCAATTCGTCGACGTAAGGTGCGAGCGCCGTCGCGGAATTCTCCAGCGCGGTCGCGACCGCATCCTGCCCGATGCCGACCGGCACCACGACATTGGCGAGCGAGACGGCGACGAGATCGGGCATGAACGCCTCAGGCGCCACGATCCAGCCGACGCGCCAGCCGATCATCCGCAGCTCCTTGGCCGAGGAACCAACGGTGATCGTCCGTTCCGCCATGCCGGGCAGCCCCGCCGGATGCAGCACCGGCCGGTCGTCGAAGAGCAGCCGCTCCATCGCCGTGTCGACGATCAGCAACAGGTCATGCGCGACGCAGAGCTCTGCGACGAGCGCCCAGTCGCCGGCATTCAGGCAGCCGCCCGAGGGCATCGAGGGCGACATCAGCAGCATCGCGGTCGTCTTCGGCCCGATGCTGGCGCGCAGCGCCTCGCGATCGAGACGCCATTCGCCGCTCGGCTCGAAGCCGAAAGGCGTAAAGCGCGGCACCCCGCCTGCGAGCCGCACGCGGTTGATCAGCCCGGCATAGGTCGGATCGGTGACGATCACCTCGTCGCCGACCTCGATCGCCGCCAGCAGGACATTGAGAATGCCGGAGAGGCCACCCGCCGAGATCACGCAGTTGCGCGCGCCACTATAGCTCACCCCGGAGATCGCCGAGACATGGCGGGTCGCGATATCGCGCAGGCGCGCCTGGCCGACGAAAGGCAGATAACTGTTGTCGGCATCCTCGCTGGCGGCCCAGACCGTGCGCGCGATCGCTGCGGGATCGGGAGGGATGTCGGTGTCGAGATTCTCCAGCCGCAGGAAATCCTTGCCCGAAGCATCGGCGATTGATCCCATGCGGTCGACGCCGATTCCGGCGATATGGCGCAGGCGGTCTGGACGAGAGCGTGTCATCGTGAAACCTAATTTCATATATTATCTATGAAAACATGCGAGCCATGAACTTTCAAGACGAAAGCGAGGCAGGCGCCTCGCTGACCAGCCGCATCGCCAGGAGCCTGTCGCAGCGCATCCTCACCGGGGCGCTGGTGCCGGGAGCTGCCGTGCGGCAGGACCACATCGCGGCCGAGTTCGGCGCCAGCCATGTGCCGGTGCGCGAGGCCTTTCGCACGCTGGAGGCACAGGGCCTGCTCGTCAGCGAACCGCGGCGCGGCGTGCGCGTCGCTCCACTGGAGCCGGGGCTGGTGCTGGAGGTGACGGCGATGCGCGCCGCACTCGAGGCTCTCGCGCTACGCCGCGGTTTCCCGAAGCTCGCCGCAGCCGATCTGGAAGCGGCCGCGGCGGCCATTGCCGAAGCAGAGGCGAGCGATGCGGCCCTGATCTGGGAGGCAGCCAATCGGCGCTTCCATCACGCCATCACTACGCCTTGCGGCCTGCCACGCCTGCTGGCGACGATCGAGGACCTGCAACGGACGAGCGCGCGCTTCCTGTTCGCGACCTGGCAGGGCCTCGACTGGCAGCCACGCTCGGAGGCCGAGCATCGGCACATCCTCGCCGAATTGACGGCAAGGCGGATCGAGCCCGCCGCCCAGGCGCTCGAAGCCCATATCCTTGCAGCCGGCGAAGCGCTGGCGGCAAAGCTGCTGGTATCGCCCTGACGCGCCTTCGGCGCGCGCGTGTGCGATAGCCGCCATGCAACCTGCGCGCCGTGCGGCGATTGACCACGCTCGCGCGCAGGCGCATGCGTGCGCCATGACCACGCTCCCCTTGCCGACCACCGCCCGCCCGCTGATGCCGGTCCTGGCGGCTCTCAGCGTCGCCCATCTGCTCAACGACCTCATCCAGTCGATGATCCCGGCGGTCTACCCGCTGATCAAGGAGACCTATCGGCTCGACTTCGTGCAGATCGGCCTGATCACGCTGGCCTTCCAGGTCACGTCCTCGCTGCTGCAGCCGCTCCTCGGCTATGTCACCGACAAGAAGCCCTGGCCCTATGCCATGGTCGCCGGCATGGGCGCGACGCTGGCCGGGCTGCTCTCGCTCGCCTTCGCCCACAGCTACGGCATGGTGCTGGTCGCCGCCGCCCTGGTCGGCACCGGTTCGGCCGTCTTCCATCCCGAGGCGACCCGCATGGCCCGCCATGCAGCGGCAGGGCGGCAGGGACTGGCGCAGGGCGTCTTTCAGGTCGGCGGCCATGCCGGCTATGCGATCGGCCCGCTGCTAGCGGCCGCCGTGGTCGTGCCCAACGGCCAGCAGAGCCTGTCCTGGTTCTCCGGCATCGTGCTGGTCGCCATGCTGCTGATGGCCTGGATCGGCTCGCGCTATTCCGCCTTCCGCAAGGAGCAGGTCGCCTCCAAGGCGCATGCCGACGACGTCGCTTCGCATGGCATGTCGCGCGGCAAGGTGCTGCTCGCCATGGCAGTGCTGATCGTCATCCTGTTCTCGAAGAACGCCTATTCGGCGGCCTTCACCTCCTACTACACCTTCTATCTGATCGAGCGTTTCCAGGTCTCGCTGCAGTTCTCGCAGATCCTGCTCTTCCTCTATCTCGTCGTCGGCGCATTCGGCGTGATCATCGGCGGCATGATCGGCGACCGGATCGGCCGCCACCGCGTGATCTGGCTCTCGATCCTCGGCTGCCTGCCCTTCACGCTCGCCTTGCCCTATGCCGACCTCATGTGGACCGCGATCCTCAGCGTGATCATCAGCTTCATCATGGCGAGCGCCTTCTCGGCGATCCTGATCTACGCGATCGATCTGGTGCCACATCGCGTCGGGCTGGTCGGCGGGCTGTTCTATGGCCTCGCCTTCGGCCTCGGCGGCCTGGCCGCGGCCGGGCTCGGCGCCCTCGCCGACAAGATCGGCATCATCCAGGTCTTCTGGCTCTGCGCCTGGCTGCCGGCCTTCGGTTTGCTCACCTTCCTGCTGCCGAAGGCTGCGCGCAGCTGAAAAGCTCGCGTCGCCCGCAGCACATGGCGTACCTCACCAGATGACGCGCAGCCCGAGATTGCCACGCACGCTGTGGCCCTTGTCGTCGCCGAGCGGCGTCACATAGCCGCCCGTCGCATAGAGGCTGACATTGGCGGTGAGCTTGGCGATCACGCCGCCGCCGACCTCAAGCGAAGTCCCCCTGAAACGCGTCGGGATCACATCGGTCGCGTCGAACAGGACTTTGTCGGTGCGGCTGAAATTGTGCCAGAGATTCGCGGTCAGATAGGGCTGAAGCTCGGCCCCGCCCAGCAGGACGCTGGTATGCAGACGAGCGCCGATCCGCCCCGTGAGACTGTCGCCATTGTCGAAGCTCACCGCCGAGAACCTGTCACGGGTCCGGTCCAACGACAGATGCTGCCAGATCAGTTGCGCCTGCGGCTCGAGGGTGAAGCCTGCCCCGAGCGCGATCGGATAGCCGCCCTCCAACGAGGCCGTCACCGAGCTGCCTCCGATGTCGCCACGGACGCCACGGTTGGAGCGCGCATCGCCATCGTGCCAGCTGTGCATCAGCACGGCGTCGACATACCATCCCGTCGGCCCCAGATGCGTCCAGTAGGCGCCGAGGCTCTTCGCATCGAGGGTGAGCTTGCCGACCGGGCTGCGCCGCTGCCCGATGGCGAAGCCGCGAATGTCACCCTCGGCGCGCCCATAGCCGAAGAACAGGCCGAACCGGTCGCGATGGCCGCTGGGACCATCGACCCCGTACAGGTCGAGACCGGTCTGGAGCCCCCAGATACGGCCGTCGAATTCCGGATCGACGGCCCCGCGCCAACGCTGCTCGGTCCGTTCGCCGAAGACGCGCCCCCAGCCGGCAGCGAAGCTGCCTTGTGCGTTCAGCAGACCCTGCTCGCCACGGCGTTGATGGAAGGTGCCCAGCGTCGCGACGCCGAGGCGTCGCGCCATCGCCGGAGCCGCGGCATAGGCGGCGACCTCCGGACGATACAGCGGAATCGGATCCGAGCCTGCGGGCACATCGGGCAAATTCGGCGAGCCGGGCGCGGCTTGCGTATCCGAGCCACCCGTTTCCGCGACGACCGTGTTGCGCAGGTACCAGTTCTGGCTAGATCCGCCGGTGGTGCTGCCGTGGAAGAGGATGTACTCATAGGCGCCGGCCGCAACCGGCCCTGCCAACGAGAAGGCGGTCGGATTCGTCGTCGCGCCGTTGGTCGCCTCGATCACCAGGATGCCGTCGCCGCTGGTTGCGCCGCCGGATCCTCCGACATTGGTGATCGCGAGCTGCGAGGTTCCGCTCGCCGTCCCGCCATTGATCACCAGCAGGTCCGACGGCGAACCGTCGCTGCCGAGATAGGTGTTGAGCGCGACGGTGCCGCCCTGGCCGACATAGCTGGACACGGTGAGGGTGTTGCCGATGCCGCTACCGCCGACCTGCGCCCTGCCGGCATTGGTCAACGTGCCGCCGATCGTGAAATTGCCCTTGCCAGCGCTGGCAAAGGCCGCCAGCGCATCGGCTACCGCAAGGCTGCCGCTGTTCGTCACCGAGCCGGCGACGCGGCCATAGCCGCCGAAGGTCGCGCCGGCCGCGACCGAAACCGGGCCGCCTCCAGCGAGCGCCGCGCCGCGGTTGGCGGCATCGCCGATCGCCAGTGTTCCAGCTGTGACGCTCGTCGCACCCGTATAGGTGTTGACGCTCGTCAGCACCGTCGTGCCGGACCCGTCCTGAGTGAGCGCACCGGTCCCGGAGATGGTGCCGGCAAACGTCACCAGATCGGAACGGTTGAAGGCGAGCCTGCCATTGTTGGTGACGTTCCCGACGATGCTGCCACTTGTCCCGCCAGCACCAAGCTGCAGCGTGCCCTGCGTGATGGTGGTGCCACCGGTATAGGTATTGCTGCCCGTCAGGATCGTGGTGCCCGCTCCGGTCTTCTCGACCGCGCCCGTGCCGCTGATGGTGCCGGCATAGGTGCCCACATCCGGCTGGGTGAAACGGACCAGGCCGTTATTGGTGACGGCCGGCGTGATACCGAGGGCCGGACCTTCGAGGATGCCTGCCGGATCGACGATCGTCCGGCCCGCGAAGGCGGAATTGTCGCCGGTCAATCGCAGCGTGCCCTGCTGCACGGTGACAAGCTGGAAATCGGTCAGGGAACCACTCAGGGTCCAGGTACCCGCCTCGATCTTGTCCAGACGCTCGAAGCCGGTGACGAGGCTGGCGTTCATCGCCGAGGGGCCTGATCCGGCGAGCACCAGGAGGTCGGTTCCGCTGCCGCCCGTGATCGTCTGCGTCGCCGAGACGTGGGCGTCCCCAAGATTGCGCAATGTGGCAGTATCGTCGCCATCGCCCATGTCGATCAGGCCGCCAATCGTGCCGCCGCCCTGCCAGAGGAAAGTGTCGTTGCCGGCGCTCATCCGGATCTCGCCGCCGATCGCACCACCGGTCACGGTGACGCTGTCGGTGCCGCCGCTGACGCTGATATTGCCGCCGATCGAGCCGCCCGAGATCGTGACCGTGTCGTTGCCGAAGCCGGTGACCAGATTGCCGATGATCCGGCCGCCCGACATGTCGAAGATGTTGTTGTCGAGCTTCATGTCGACACGGCCAATCGTGCCGCCCGTCATCGTCGCCACGTCGCCATCCTCGAACGCGCCGACGATCGTCCCACCCGTCATCAGGAACGTGTCGCGTTGGTCGCCCTGCGCCAGCGAGCCGATGGTGCCGCCAGTCATGATGAAGCTGTCGATGCCGCTTCCCTGGTTGACGGCGCCGTTGACGGTTCCGGCATTGATCTCGAAGCTGTCGGCGCCCGCTCCGGTGGTGACGCCTCCGGTCACGGTGAGAGTGCTGCCCCCGGGCAGCGTGATCAGGCTGGTGCCGACGGTATTCGTGTAGTTCGCAATGGTCCCGCCATTGAAGGTGATCGTCTTGGTTCCGGCCCCGCCGGTGACGCCGCCATTATAGGTCCCGCTATCGACAGTGAGTGTGTCGTTGCCAGCCTGGAGATCAACCGGCGCAGCGGTCGGATCGGGAGCGGAGCCGGCATTGCAGATGACGATGTCGTCACCGGCGGTGGTCGCACCACAGCCTGCCAAGGCAGCGTCTGCGTGGAGTGCGTAGGCGACCAGTAACGAGGTCGACAGCAATGCGAGACAGCGAGCCCTTGCAGACTTCAACGGCTTCCCCTTTTTTCCGGCCTATAACTTCGAGCGGCCTACTGGACCTCGCTTGCAGAAAACGAAAGACGACCATCGATCGCCTCTCGATAGTCGAAGCGATTCCAAACTCGGGGTCCAGCGAAGTTTCGGCGGGATGATTAAGGGAGAATTAACGGAATTTGGCCTGGGAGAGAGTTGAGAATACGATAAGGCACTGGAATATTTAAATTTTTAAGCCTGTCTCAACCCTAGCTCTGCCCAATTCGAGCTGCGCTCGGCACATGGCCGAATTGCACGCATCTGAAATAAGAAACCAGAAAAGCGCGGCCAGATTGCGCTGACCACACGGAAGATCCAGGCCGCCGCTTCGCATGCCGAAGCGTGCGATGCGGCGACCTGAAGGGACTCACGCCATATACTGGCCGCCATTGGCGGAGAGCGTCGATCCGGTGATGAAGCCGGCCTCGTCGCTGGCGAGGAAGACGACCGCCCGCGCGATCTCTGCGGGCTCGCCGAGGCGCCCGACCGGGATATGCGGCAGGATCGACTTCTCGATCACGGCCGGATCGATCGCCTTGACCATCTCGGTCCCGATATAGCCGGGGCAGATCGCATTCACCGTGATCCCGGCCCGCGCCCCCTCCTGCGCCAACGCCTTGACGAAGCCGATGTCGCCGGCCTTGGCGGCGGAGTAGTTGACCTGGCCCATCTGGCCCTTCTGGCCGTTGATCGACGAGATGCAGATGACGCGGCCGAACTTGCGGGTGCGCATGCCCTCCCAGACCGGGCGGGTCATGTTGAAGAGCGAGTTGAGGTTGGTGTTGATGACCGCGTCCCACTGCTCCTTGGTCATCTTGTGGAACATACCATCGCGGGTGATGCCGGCATTGTTGACGAGCACGTCGACCGGCCCGAGCTCGGCCTCGACCTTGGCGATCCCGGCGACGCAGGATTCATAGCCCGAGACGTCCCATTTATAGGTCTTGATACCGGTCTCGGCGGTGAACTTGGCCGCGGCCTCGTCATTGCCGGCATAGCTCGCCGCCACGGTGTAGCCGGCCGCTTTCAAGCCCTTCGAAATCGCCTCCCCGATGCCACGGGACCCGCCCGTCACCAGTGCAACCTTAGCCATCGTCGTCTTCTCCCTCTTAGACGCGGCTATGAAGGCCGCGTTATTCTTTGCTGAGATCGAGACCGGGCTCGTAGGCCCGGTCGATATCCTTGATGATCGCCTGCCCGCAGATCACCCGCCCCGTCTTCTCGTCATAGGTCAGGGTCGGGTGGCCATAGAGCATCCAGCCACGGCTCAGCGCATCCGAGACCCGATGACAAAACGAGGCGTCATCGGGACCGGTTAGATAGCGATAGAGCGTGGTCTGCTTCGGCATGGCGGAGAGCTGCTCAGCGCTCCACCGCCAGGGCGATACCCATGCCACCGCCGATGCACAGCGTGGCGAGGCCCTTCTTGGCGTCGCGCTTGGCCATTTCGTGGAGCAGCGTCACCAGCACGCGCGCGCCGGACGCGCCGATCGGATGGCCGATCGCGATCGCGCCGCCATTGACGTTGACGATCGAGGGATCCCAGCCGAGATCCTTGTTCACCGCCAGCGCCTGCGCCGCGAAGGCCTCGTTGGCCTCGACCAGATCGAGATCGCCGACCTTCCAGCCGGCCTTCTCCAGCGCCTTGCGCGTCGCCGGGATCGGGCCCGAGCCCATGATCGCCGGATCGACGCCGGCCGTCGCCCAGGAGGCGATGCGGGCCAGCGGGGTCAAGCCGCGCTTGCTCGCTTCCTTCGCCGTCATCAGCACCAGCGCGGCGGCGCCGTCATTGAGGCCCGAGGCGTTGCCGGCAGTCACCGTGCCGTCCTTCGAGAAGGCAGGCTTCAGCTTGGCCATAGCCTCCAGCGTCGCGCCGTCGCGGATGTATTCGTCGGTGTCGACGACGATGTCGCCCTTGCGCGTCGAGATCGTGATCGGCGCGATCTCGTCCTTGAAGCGGCCGGCCTTCCGGGCGGCTTCGGCCTTGTTCTGCGAGCCGACGGCGAAGCGGTCCTGCTCCTCGCGGCTGATTTGCCATTTGGACGCGACGTTCTCCGCCGTGGTGCCCATGTGATAGCCGTGGAAGATGTCCCAGAGGCCGTCCTTGATCATCGTGTCGATGAACTTGACGTCGCCCATCTTGGTGCCGGCACGCATATGCGAGGCGTGAGCCGAAAGCGACATCGATTCCTGGCCGCCGGCGACGATGATGCTGGCATCGCCATTGGCGATCTGCTGCATGCCGATCGCCACTGCCCGCAGGCCCGACCCGCAGACCTGATTGAGGCCCCAGGCCGTCGAGCCCTGCGGCACGCCGGCGTCGACCGCTGCCTTGCGAGCCGGGTTCTGGCCCTGCGCCGCCGTCAGCACCTGGCCGAGGATGACCTCGTCGACCTCGCCGGCATCGACCCTGGCGCGCTTCAGAACCTCCTTGATCACCGCCGAGCCGAGATCGTGAGCCGGCGTATTGGCGAAGGCGCCGTTGAAGGAGCCGACCGCCGTGCGCGCTGCGCCGACGATCACGATGTCATTCTCAGCCATGGGGCTCTTCCTCCGGTTCGCTCGCCGGCCACGCGGCACGGCGGCTTGTCTTGCCCACCTTCGAAGGGTGAAACGACGCCGTCAAGCGGGCTGAGCAGCCAAGCTTATCTTCGAGGCAGACTCGGCTCGATCTCGCCACGCGCTCAAAAAACTTGCAGCAGGCAGCCGAAGAGTTATCGTTCCTACCGGGACCGTTCTCCGGCCTGCCCGATCCCTCGGGCTTGGCCGCAACTCACCGCGTGGGGTCGATGGCCAGCGACAAAGAACCGACTGTCATCAAGAAATACGCCAATCGTCGGCTATACCACACAGGTACGAGCTCCTACGTGACGCTGGAGGATCTGGCCGGGCTGGTGCGCAAGGGCGAGGATTTCGTCGTCTACGACGCCAAGAGCGGCGAGGATATCACCCGCTCGGTGCTGGCCCAGATCATCTTCGACGAAGAGAGCAAGGACGGGCAGAATCTCTTGCCTATCACCTTCCTGCGCCAGCTGATCCGTTTCTATGGCGACAGCATGCAGGCGTTGGTGCCGCGCTATCTCGAATTCTCGATGGATAATCTGACGCAAGACCAGAACAAGATCCGCGAGCAGATGGGCAAGGCCTTCGGCACTGGCGCGATGGATGCGCTCCAGGCCCAGACGCGCGCCAATATGCAGATGTTCACCGAGGCTTTCCGCCTGTTCAACCCGTTCGCGGCGGCGGCCGCCGCAAAGGGCCGAGGCGAAGCGCCGGCCCAGGGCGAGAACGGCGAACTCGGCGATCTCAAGCGCGAGCTCAACGAGATGCGCGAGCGGCTCGACAAGCTCGCCAAGGACAAGTGAGCGGCAGTTCCGCCTGGAGCTGATCGCCCGCGATATCAGCCCGCCGCGCGCAGCGGCGGGCCGTCATACGTTTCGTCCGGCAGGCTCAGCTCGGCCTTGCCGACCAGGTGTCCCTGCAGATAGGTGACGCCCCAATCGCACAGCATCGAAGCCTGCAGCTCGTCGTCGACCCATTCGGCGACGGTCTCGACGCCGAGATGATGCGCCAGCTCCAGCAAAGTGCGCACGAAGAAGCGATCATCGGTCGAACGCCGCAGGTTCTGCGTAAAGGCGCCGTCGAGCTTGAGGATGTCGATCGGAAAGGCGCGCAGATGCCGCAGCGACGTGTGGCCTGCGCCGAAATCGTCGATCGCCACCCGGGCGCCGCGCTGCTTGATCCTGGTCAAGAGCTTGGCCATCCGCTCGGGATCCTCGATCGTCGCCGTCTCCGTGACCTCGACGATCAGGCGCTTCGCCACGATCGGGTTCGCCCCGGCGCTCGCCTCGAACCCCTCGATCCAGTCGGCCTCCGCCAGGGTGCGCGGCGAGACGTTGATCGACAGCACCGCGTCTTGCCGTTCCGCCAGATGCGTCATGGCGAGTTCGAGCACGCGATGGTCGAACAGATTTACCAGGCCCCGCCTTTCGAGCAGGGGCACCAGCTCGGCCGCGGCGAGGAAGCCGCCCTGCGGACGCTCGACCCGTAGCAGCGCCTCGTTGAAGGCCAGAGTGCGGCCCTTCGCCGTCACCACCGGCTGAAAGGCCAGCCGCACCCTACGCTCGTTCAGCGCGACGACAGCTTCGAGATCGAGCCGCGGCGCGGCAGCACCACCGGTCTCGGCCGCAACCGGCCGGCGCGCGATCACGGCATTGTCGAGCCCCGCCGCCTCGGCGCCTGAGAGTGCACTTTCGGCCGCCTTGACCAGCGTCGCACCTTCACGGGTCAGGTCCGGGGCGATCGCTGCACCGACGCGCAGCCTGACCAGCGCGATCCCGCGTGAGCTTTCGACCGCCGAGCGGGCAACAGCCTTGATGAAGCGCTCCGCGGCCGCCTCGATCTGGTTTGCCGGGCAGCTGCTGAGCAGGATGGCGAAGCGATTGCCGGAATAGTGCATGAGCTGGTCGCGTCGGCGCATCACCGAATGCAGGCGCTGACGCACCTCTTCGATGATCTCCTCGGTGCCCTCATGGCCGAACTCACCATTGAGGCGTGCGAGTTCGCCGATCGCCGCGACCAGCACGACGACGGAGCGTTCCGCCGGCAGATGCTCGGCCAGGGCCTCGTCGACACGCTCGACCAGCACATCGCGGTCACAGAGATCGGCGTCGGTTGCGGTCAGTTCCTCCGGCCGCACTGCCCGCTCCAGCCTGAGCACGCCGCGTGCGCGGCTGGGGCGGCCGTCGATCCCGACGAACCAGCGCCCGGCATCCTCGATCCACATCTTGCGACCAGCGAGATCGGCGGCATAGCGCGTGCGATAGACCGCACCGTCGCCGAGATCATGCCCGCCCGAGGAGAAGATCGCATCGTAGCGGCTGCGTCCGCTCCCGGGTTCGACCAGTCCGGCGAAGGATAGGCCGCGCTGCAGCACGGCTAATGGAACAGGACCGAGCACCTCGGCCGCATTCGGACCCCAGCTCAGCGTGTCGCTACCGATATCCCAACTGTAAGCCACTTCGCCGATCGATGAGAGCAGGCTGCGCGGCTCGACGATCCTCTCGTCGCGGGAACCGAACAGGGACGGCGCAGACATGATGCGGCTGCCTCGGACGACGGGTTGGAGAGCCGCCCCGTCCTGATTGCGGAATGGCGGGAAACTGTGCCGAAACGATGCAGGAGGCGGCGTTAACGGCCGGTTAAGGCCGGCGTCCGGATTGCAAGGATTCGCTCCCGACCCCCCAGATGTTCCGGAGCGGCACGATGATTGAGACAGGACAGCCCRAAGCGGCCTCCTTCACGGAGCAAGAGGAACCCACGCCGAGGGTTCCCGCCGCTTTCCTCGTCCAGGTCGCCGCGAGCCAGGCTGGGATCGGCCCCTTCGCCGGCCGCGACCGCGAGACGCCCTTCATCGGCGCCCGCCGCTATTATGAAGGAATGGCGCGTCGCCAGCCCCCTCTCAAGCTTCTGCGCTCGGCCTGAAGCACAAACGCAAAAAGGCCGGCCTTTCGGCCGGCGCTCTTCGGTCTCGAAGACTGGGGCCGCAGGGCCCCGCCATATCAGGCCTCGGTCTTGGCCTTCAGAACCTGACGGCCGCGGTACATGCCGGACTTCAGGTCGATATGATGCGGACGGCGCAGCTCGCCCGAGTTCTTGTCTTCGATATAGGTGGGCTGCTTCAGCGCGTCGGCCGAGCGGCGCATGCCGCGCTTCGACGGCGAAGTCTTTCTCTTCGGAACGGCCATCGGTACTCTCCATCATGCCTTCGCGCGAGGCGGGGCATTTCACCCGCACCACTGTCGCGACGACGTCACATTCGTGATGAGGGCTGGCCTTTACACGCTCGCGCGGGCTCTGGCTAGACCATGCTGCGGAAAAAGTGGTGCCTGCGCGCTGGCGCCGGCCGGAAGCGCACAGTTTCCAAGCGGCCCGAGCTGGTTCATCCGCCTTTGCACCCGGCCGGCGGCCGCCAGCAAGGCTCGGCTCGGCCGCGACGGGTTGCGCAGGATCGGGTTCGGCAGGGCTCCGGCGAGCCTGGCGGCCTCTGCCGGCGTCAGGCGCGAGGCGGGCTTGCCGAAATGGCGCTGGGCCGCCGCTTCCGCCCCGAAGACGCCCTCGCCCCATTCGGCGATGTTGAGATAGACCTCGATCACCCGCCGCTTCGGCCAGGCGAGGTCGATCGCCAGGGCCATCGGCAGCTCCAGCCCCTTGCGCAGATAGGAGCGGCTCGGCCAGAGGAAGAGGTTCTTGGCGGTCTGCATCGTCAGCGTCGAGGCGCCGCGGCTGGGTCCGTCCTCGTCCTGCAGCACGGCGTTGAGCTCGCCCCAGTCGACGCCCTTATGCGAGCAGAAGCGCTGGTCCTCGGAGGCGATCACCGCGCGGATCAGATAGGGCGAGATCTGCGACAGCGGCACCCAGTCACGCTCCACCGTGCGGAAGGTCAGCCAGCGGCCGAGCATCAGCGTCGAAGGCGGCGGCACGAAACGATAGAGCAGCAGCAGGGCGGCGAAGACGATCGCCAGCACCAGCGCGAGCCGGACCAGGGCACGGACGATCCGTCCCACGAGGCCCCCGCGTCGTGGAGCTGGGTTGTCTGCCATCTGCGTCATGCCCCCACGCTTGACGATTACGGCTGCCTCCGGCAAGCCCCGCGCGCCAGGTCAGCGCCAGATCAGGCTGCCAAACGCGAGAGATGATGATGAGTTCCGTGGAACGGACTGCCCCCGCCGCGGCCCTGGCCAGCGCCTTGTCGAAGACGGCAGCGGCCATCGAAACCCTGCTCGATGCGCTGCTGCGGGAGGAGCTCGAGGCTGGCGAGATCCATCGCCCTGCCCGGCTCCTCGCCGCGATGCGCCATGGTGCGCTCGGCGGCGGCAAGCGCCTACGGCCCTTCCTCGTGGTCGAGACGGCCAAGCTTTTCGGCGTTCCCGCCGAGCAGGCGCTGCGTGCCGGCGCCGCCGTCGAGCTCGCCCATTGCTATTCGCTCGTCCATGACGACCTGCCGGCCATGGATGACGACGACACCCGCCGCGGCCGCCCGACCGTGCACAAGGCCTATGACGAGGCGACCGCGATCCTCGCCGGCGACGGCCTGCTGACCCTCGCCTTCGACGTCATCGCCGATCCCAGGACCCATCCGGACGGCGAGACCCGCGCCGCGATCATCCTGCTTTTTTCCCGCGCGCTCGGGCTTGGCGGCATGGTCGGCGGCCAGATGCTTGATCTTGCCGCCGAAAGGCGCTTTGGCGACGACGGCGCGGCAGAGAAGCTCGGCCAGACCGAGATCCGGCGGATGCAGGCGATGAAGACCGGCGCGCTGCTCGCCGGCAGCGTCCTGATCGGCGCTCGCCTCGGCCAGGCCGATCCGACGCGGATGGCGGCGCTGGAGCGCTACGGCAAGGCGCTGGGCGCAGCCTTCCAGGTCGCCGACGACATCCTCGATATCGAAGCGAGCCCGGAGCAGATGGGCAAGGCGACGGCCAAGGACGACGCCAGGGGCAAGGCGACGCTGGTCACCGCGCTCGGGCTCGACGCGGCCAAGCGCGAGCGCGACCGGCTGAGCGACGAGGCGATCGCGGCGATCGCCGGCTTCGGGCCGGAAGCTGCGATGCTGCGCGCGGCGGCGCAGTTCACCGCCCAGCGCAAGAGCTGATACGTCAGACCGTGACCTGCGTGCCGACCTCGACGACGCGGCCGGTCGGGATCTGGAAGAAGTTGGTGGCGTCGGTCGCACTCTTGGTCAGGCCGATATAGAGGTTGTCTTGCCAGATCGGCATGCCCGATTGCGGCGAGGCCTTGATCGAGCGGCGCGACAGGAAGAACGAGGTCGACATGATGTCGAACTTGAAGCCCTGCTTGCGCAGGATGGCCAGCCCCTTCGGCACGTTCGGGCTTTCCATGTAGCCGTAGACCATCTCGACGCGCCAGAAATCGTCGGTGATCCGCGAAAGCCTGACGCGCTCGCTCTCGGCAACGCGCGGGGTATCGGCCGAGCGCACGGTCAGGATGACGTTGCGCTCATGCAGCACCTTGTTGTGCTTGAGGTTGTGCAGCAGCGAGGCCGGCGCCGTCTCCGGATCGCTGGTCAGGAACACCGCCATGCCCTTGACCCGGTAGGGCGGACTCTTGGTCAGCATCCCGACCAGCTCGAGCAGCGGCACGTCGGTCTTGCGGGTCTTGTCGAACAGGATCTTGGTGCCGCGCACCCAGGTCCACATCAGGAGGACGAGCGCCATGGCGAACAGCACCGGCACATAGCCACCGCTGAGCAGCTTCAGCAGGTTTGCCGAGAAGAAGGCGACATCGATGATGAGGAAAGGCAGGATCACAGCCACAGCGGCCGCCAGGCCCCAGCGCCAGCCCCGCCAGATCACGATGAAGGCGAGCAACGAGTCGACCAGCATCGCCCCGAATACCGAGATGCCATAGGCATGTGAGAGGTTGGACGAGGTCTTGAAGGTCCAGACCAGCAGCAGCACCGTGAAGAGCAGCAGTATGTTGATACGCGGGATGTAGATCTGCCCGGAGGTGTGCTCGGAAGTGTGGCGGATCTCGAGGCGCGGCAGCAGGCCGAGCTGGATCGCCTGCCGGGTCAGCGAATAGGCACCGGTGATCACCGCCTGGCTCGCGATGATGGTGGCGAGCGTCGCCATGATCACCAGCGGCAGGATCAGCGCCGGCGGGGCGAGCTTGTAGAACGGATTATCGATCGCCGTCGGGTCGGACAGGATCAGCGCACCCTGGCCGAGATAGTTCAGCCACAAGGCCGGGAAGACCAGGTAGATCCAGGCGCTGCGGATCGGGCCGCGGCCGAAATGGCCCATATCGGCATAGAGCGCCTCGGCCCCGGTCACGGCCAGGCAGACGCTGCCGAGCACCGCGAGCGACAGCCCGGGATGGTCGAAGAAGAAGCGCACGCCGTGATAGGGATTGATCGAGGCGAAGACGCCGAGGTCGTCGGAGATGTGATAGATGCCGAGGCCGGCCAGCGTCAGGAACCAGATCGTCATGATCGGGCCGAAGAAGTTGGCGACCTTGCCGGTCCCGCGGCTCTGCACCAGGAACAGCGCGATCAGGATCACCGACGCGATCGTGATGACGTAGTCGTCGAGCACCGGCGTCACCAGCTTCAGGCCCTCGACCGCCGAAAGCACCGAGATCGCCGGCGTGATCACCGCATCGCCATAGAACAGCGCCGCGCCGGCCATGCCGAGGAAGAGCACGATGCCGCCGCGCGTGCGCCCGAGCGCGCGCTGCGCCAGTGCCACCAGGGTCAGCGTGCCGCCTTCGCCGTTGTTGTCGGCGCGCAGCAGCAGCACGACATATTTCAGCGTCACCACGACGACGAGCGACCACAGGATCAGCGAGAGCACGCCGATCACCGCAGCGCGCGGCAGCGGGCCCGTCAGGACGACTTCGGCGCCGCCGCCATGCCCGCCGGAGGCTGCGCCGGTCGCGGCCAGGATCGTCTCGCGCAGCGCGTAGAGCGGGCTGGTGCCGATGTCGCCATAGACGACGCCGAGCGCCCCGAGCGCCAATGCGGCGTAACTCTGCGTGGAGTGGCCGTTGCCGGCCGGCTCTTCGAGCCCGAAGCGATCCCCATCCGGCTTGGAGGCCGGCGGGTGCTGCTGGTCATGACCCATCAGGGCGCTCCGCGGGTGCTGCAATGCAGCGAAAGGCCGGGGCCTCTAGCACGGCATGTCTGTCCAGGCAAAGACGCTAGAGCATGTTCCCCAAAAGTGGGAACCACTTTTGGGACAAGAACATGCTCAGCTTTTTTTAGTCGCGCGAATTCTCTTCGTTCGGCCGTTTCCGGCCGAACGAAAAGCGCGCGGGCATGTTCCACACTGGCGGCAGCCACTTTCGCGCCATGCGTGCCGTGAATCGCTTCAAACGATTGAATAGTCGCCTGCGCCTATTCGGCCGCGGCAGCGCGGGCGCCGTAGCGCCGCTCGACGTAATCCTCGACCATCGTCTTGAACTCGGCGGCGATCGACGGTCCGCGCAGGGTCGCGACCTTCTTGCCGTCGACGAAGACCGGCGCGGTCGGCGTCTCGCCCGTGCCCGGCAGCGAGATGCCGATATCGGCGTGCTTGGACTCGCCCGGGCCGTTGACGATGCAGCCCATCACCGCGACGTTGAGCGCCTCGATGCCGGGATAGCGCGTCTTCCATTCGGGCATGGAGGTGGAGATCCAGCTCTGGATGTCCATCGCCAGCTCCTGGAACACCGTCGAGGTCGTCCGCCCGCAGCCCGGGCAGGCCGCGACCAGCGGCACGAAAGCCCTGAAGCCCATGGTCTGCAGCAGTTCCTGCGAGGCCTTCACCTCCAGCGTGCGGTCGCCACCCGGCTCCGGCGTCAGCGAGAAGCGGATCGTGTCGCCGATCCCGTCCTGCAGCAGCACGCCGAGCGCCGCCGAGGAGGCAACGAGTCCCTTCGAGCCCATCCCGGCCTCGGTCAGGCCGAGATGGATGGCATAGTCGCCGCGCTCCGCCAGCATGCGGTAGACGGCAATCAGATCTTGCACGCCCGAGACCTTGGCCGAGAGGATGATCTTGTCCTTGGCCAAGCCGATCTCTTCGGCGCGCTCGGCAGAGAGCAGGGCCGACTGCACCATGGCCTCGCGCATCACCGCACGCGCATCGAGCGGCTTTGGCGCAGCAGCGTTGATGTCCATCAGCGCCGTCAGCAATTCCTGGTCGAGCGAGCCCCAGTTGGCGCCGATCCGCACGCTCTTGCCATGCTTGATCGCGAGTTCGACGATCTGGCCGAACTGCCTGTCCTTCTTGTCCTTGAAGCCGACATTGCCGGGATTGATCCGGTATTTCGCCAGCGCCTGCGCACAAGCCGGATGGTCGCTCAGAAGCTTGTGGCCGATATAATGGAAATCGCCGATCAGCGGCACGTCGATGCCGAGGATGTCGAGCCGCTCGCGGATATGCGGCACCGCCGCCGCTGCCTCGTCGCGATCGACGGTGATGCGCACCAGCTCCGAGCCGGCCCGCGCCAATGCCGCGACCTGCCCAACCGTGGCCGGGATGTCGGCAGTGTCGGTATTGGTCATCGACTGCACGACGATCGGCGCGCCACCGCCGACCTGCACATGGCCGACCATCACCGGCACGGTGCGCTTGCGCGGCGCCGGCGCAGCGTCAGGCCCCTCGGGCAGGCATGTCAGCGGCTGTTCACTCATGGAATGGTCCGGATCCTTGGCCGGCAGCGGCTCGTCGCGGCTGCACTGCGCCCTTGCAGGATGATCGTCAAGCCGCCCGGAGCCGGATCCGATCAGGTTGAATAAACCTGATCGGTGAATCCGTCTCCCGCTTTTAGATGGAGACCGTTTTGCCGATCATGCTTGCAACGCAAGCTGATCGGAACGGGCTCCAGCGTCGCGACAATGCTCGCAGCGGCCGACGATCTCGACCACCTGATAGGAGGTCTGGAAGTGCCGGCCTTCGGCCATGCCCCTGATCGCCTGGCGCATCGCCGGTGAGGCGTCCTCGTCGACGCCGCCGCAGACCTCGCAGATCAGGAAGGCGACCGCCTCGTTGGCGCCATGGCCATGCGGGCAGGCGATGAAGGCGTTGCGCGAACTCAAACGGTGCACGAAACCTTGCTCGACCAGGAAGTCGAGCGCCCGGTAGATCGAGATCGGCGCCAGCCGGCGTCCGCCCGGCGGCGAGATCCGGTCGGCGAGATCATAGGCGCCGACCGGCTTGTGATCGGAATAAAGCGCCTCCAGCGCCTTGCGCCGGATCGGCGTCAGGCGCACGCCGCGCTCGCGGCAGACCTTCTCGGCCCGCGCCAGCCCGGTGGCGGCGTGGCGCGAATGGTCGTGCGCATGCTGACATAGACCATGCTCATGATCATGGGCGTGATCGTGGTGATGGGCGTCACTTGCAGGCTGCATTTTCGTCATGTTGCGTTGCAATAGCACATCGGGCACCGTCCTGGTGACCGACGCTCCCTCGCTGGCGCAATGCCAGCCTCCGCCGGTAAGTTAAGCGTTCTCAGGCCAAATGTCAGGAGCCGCCCTATGTTCCTCAAAGATCGCACCGCCCTCGTCACCGGCTCCACCTCCGGCATCGGCCTCGCCTACGCCCGCGCACTTGCTGCCGAAGGTGCCAATGTCGTGATCAACGGCTTCGGTGATGCCGACGCGATCGAGAAGGAACGCAGCGCGATCGAGGCCGACTTCAAGGTCAAGGCGCGCTACTCGGCCGCCAACATGATGAAGCCGGACGAGATCGCCGCCATGGTCGCCGAGGCCGAGAAGGAGTTCGGCGCGATCGACATCCTCGTCAACAATGCCGGCATCCAGCATGTCGCCCCGGTCGACGAGTTCCCCATCGAGAAATGGGACCAGATCATCGCGATCAACCTGTCCTCGGCCTTCCACACCACGCGCGCCGCTTTGCCGAAGATGAAGGAAAAGGGCTGGGGCCGGATCATCAACACGGCCAGCGCCCACGCCTTCGTCGCCTCGCCGTTCAAATCGGCCTATGTCGCCGCCAAGCACGGCATCGCCGGCTTCACCAAGACGGTAGCGCTGGAAGTCGCGACCAAGGGCATCACCGTCAACGCGATCGCGCCGGGCTATGTCTGGACGCCTTTGGTCGAGAAGCAGATCCCCGACACGATGAAGGCCCGTGGCCTAACCAAGGAGCAGGTCATCAACGACGTGCTCCTGCTGGCTCAGCCGACCAAGGAATTCGTCACCGTCGAGCAGGTCGCGGCACTCGCCGTCTTCCTCTGCACCGATGCGGCCAAGTCGATCACCGGCACCACCTTGCCGATGGATGGCGGCTGGACCGCCGCGTGACCGGCCGCAAGCGCAGCCGCGTCCCGCAGGTCAAGGGCCTGGCGGGGCCGAAGGCCGAGAAATCGGTCAACCTCGCACTCCAGGGCGGAGGCGCGCACGGCGCCTTCACCTGGGGCGTGCTCGACGAGATCCTCGCCGATGGCCGCATCGCCATCGAGGCGATCACCGGCGCCAGCGCCGGCGCGATGAACGCGGTGGTGCTGACCGAGGGCTGGCTCGACGGCGGCATCGACGGCGCCCGCACGGCGCTGGAGAATTTCTGGCGCCGGATCAGCGTCGACGGCAAATATGGCGGCTCGGAACGCTCGCTGCTCGACACCATGCTCGGCGCCTGGACCGATGGGCGCCCGCCGGGGCTGATCTGGTTCGAGCTCCTGTCGAAGGTGGCGAGCCCCTATGACGTCAATCCGCTCAACATCAATCCCCTTCGCGGGGTCATTTCCGACCTGATCGACTTCAGCAAGGTCAATGGCTGCGCCGACGTCAACCTGTTCATCTCGGCGACCAATGTCCGCACCGGCAAGATCAAGATCTTCACGCGCGAGGAATTGACCGCCGACCATCTGATGGCCTCCGCCTGCCTGCCGATGCTGTTCCAGGCGGTCGAGATCGACGGCGAGCCCTATTGGGACGGCGGCTATATGGGCAATCCGCCGCTGTTCCCGCTGTTCTACGAGGCCGCCGGCGACGACATCCTGCTGGTCCAGATCAACCCGCTCGAACGCCGGGAATTGCCGATCAATGCGCGGGCGATCCAGGACCGGCTCAACGAGATCACCTTCAACGCCTCGCTCTTACGCGAACTGCGCGCCATCGACTTCGTCAACCGCTTGGTCGACGACGGCAAGCTCTCGACCGGCGACTACAAGCGCGTGCTGATGCATCGCATCGATGGCGGCCTGCCGCTGTCGCAGCTCACCTCATCCTCGCGGCTCAATTCGGAATGGAATTTCCTGCTCAGCCTGCGCGATCTCGGCCGCACCGCGGCCAAGCGCTGGCTGAAACGCAACTACGCCGCCATCGGCGTGCAGGGGACATTGGATCTGAAGGAAGCGATTTCGTAAGACGTGAAGCCGAAAATACAGCGAGGCCGGAGCTTGCCAGCCGTGCCATGTGCCGGCAATCTCCGCCGCGCCAAGACGTTCAGCAGATGTATGCCGGAGTATTCTCTCGTCGGGCAGCAGGACATGGGAAGTCCAGGAACATGATCATCGACGATAGCAAGGCCGATGCCCGCAAGATGCATGAGATCGCCCTGCTCGGGCGCCCGGTGGGCCTCCTTGGCCGCCGCTCCTTCCTGGCCGGCTCGGCCGCCGGCCTCGGCGCGCTCGCGCTTGGCGGCTGCACCACCGACGGCATGAGCCTCGCCGAGGCGCAGAAGCTCTACGGGCCGGTGCCGGAGGAAAAGTTCCCGATCCCGGCGATCGACGTCACCCATGTCGATCCGAAATATTTCCGCAAGACGGTCGCCTACAACACCAAGGAAGCGCCGGGCACGATCATCGTCGATCCCGGCAACTACTACGTCTACCGCGTCGAGGACGGCGGAAACGCGACCCGTTATGGCGCCAATGTCGGCCGCGACGGCTTCCGCTGGAACGGCGACGCCTATGTCGGGCGCAAATCCGAATGGGCGACCTGGACGCCGCCCAAGGAGATGATCAAGCGCCAGCCGGAAGCCGCCAAATACGCCCGCGGCATGCCCGGCGGCCTCGACAACCCGCTCGGCGCGCGCACGCTGCATCTCTACCAGAACGGCGCCTACACGCTCTATACGATCTACGCGTCGCTCGACGCAGAATCGATCGGAAACGGCATCACCAGCGGCTGCATCGGCCTGCTCACGCAGGACATGATCCACCTCTACAACAACACGCCGGTCAAGACGAAGGTCGTCGTGCTGGCGGCCTGAGGCAGCGCCATCGCGCTTTCGATAAGGGCGCTGCCGGTGTCGGCGGCGCCCTTTTTTCATGTGCAGTGAGCCCAATCATCAATGGCGCAGTAGACTGAATAGTCGCGCTTCCCGCCATCATGGGCCTGCATATCGCTTTCGCGGCAATCGCGCCTGGGCGTACTGTGGACCAAGCAGCCCTTCGACTTGAAGGGTGCCGGATCTTCCAATCGAGGAGGACGCCATGGGACGCAAATTCATCGACTGCCGTGAATTCCCGAGCGAGATGAACTGCTCAATCGCGATCGGCGCCGATACCGAAGGCGAACTGCTGGAAGCCGCCGTCCAGCATGCCGTCAAGGTTCACGGGCATCAGGATACGCCCGAATTGCGCGGTATGCTCAGGAGCGTCATCAAGGACGGCGTTCCCCCGGAGAAAGCCCCGAGCCGGGCCGCCTGACCGGGAGCGTCCGACCTCTACCGCCCCTCGCCCGCCAGCCGCCACACCGAGCTCTTCTTGATCTCGGTGTCCTCCAGCGCGCGCGTCACCGGCACCTGATAAGTCGCGACCTCGGCGAGCCTGTCCTTGGGCAGATAGCTGCGGCCGGGATCGCCGATCAGCACGGTCGCGCCGCGCTGCGACAGGCTAGAGAGCCAGTCTATCACCTGCGCCGCCAGCTCGCGCTCATAGCAGATGTCGCCGGCGAGGATGACGTCCCAGCTCTGGTCGAGACCGATGAGATCGTCGAGGCGAGCCTCGATCGAGACGCCGTTCGCTTGGGCATTGAGCCCGATCGCAGCGGCGGCAAAGGCGTCGATATCGGCGGCGATCACCTCAGCCGCACCCGCTTTCGCCGCAGCAATGGCGACGAGGCCGGAGCCGCTGGCGAAATCGAGCACGCGCCAGCCGCGCACGGTCTCGGGATGGTCGAGGATATAGCGCGCCAGCGCCTGCCCGCCGGCCCAGGCGAAGGCCCAGAACGGCGGCGGCAGGCCGATCGTCGCCAGCTCGTCCTCGGTCTTCTGCCAAAGCTCAGTCGCTTCCTCGGCGACATGCAGCGAGATCTCCGGCGCATGCGGCACCGGCAGCAGCCGCGTATGGGCCCGGATGAAGGCGAGCCGGTCCAGCGTGGCATCGACCACACTCACGCGACCAGATCCGCCTGATGTTGCCCGAGCAGGGCGCGATAGAGGCCCTTAACCCCGTCCATCACGTCGCGCTCGGTATAGCCGGCGAGCAGGCGCTCGCGCGCGCTCACGCCCATGCGCTCCACCTGGGAGGGCGAAGCAGCGAGCGTCACCAGCGCCTGCGCCAGAGCGGCGATGTCGTTGGCCGGCACGACGAAGCCATCCTGGCCGGTGCGGACGAAGGAGCGGCAGCCCGGCACGTCCGTCGTCAGCAGCGCCCGCCCGCAGGCGGCGCCCTCCAGCAAGGTCCGCGGCAGGCCCTCGCCGCCGCGCGAGGGCAAACAGCAGACATGGTGCCCCCGCCAGACGCCCTCGATATCGCGCGTCGGCCCGGCCCAGGTGATCCCCGGCCGCGCCGACCATTCGCGCAGGGTCGCCTCCGGCACCGCCTTGGGGTTGGACGGGTCGGGCGCCCCATGCAACGTCAGCTCCACCCGCGCGCCCTGCTTGCGCGCCAACGTCACCGCCTCGACCGCGAGGTCGACGCCCTTCGACCAGAGCATGCGCGCAACCAGCGCGACCTTCAGCGGCGGCTGCGGCGGCATCGGTTCCGGCATCAGGACCAGCGGATCGACCCCGGCGCCACCGACGATCGCGACCTTGCCGGCATCGGCCGGATCGAGCCCGAGCGTCACCGGGTCATCGGGGTTCTCGAACAGGAAGCGCACCAGCGGCCCGTCGACCGCCTCGCGCAGCCAGAATTTCGCCGCCAGCCGCGCCGCATCGGCGGCTGCGCCCTCGCGCGCACCGAGGAAGCCGAGCCCGGTCAGGGCGTAGACCCGCCGCTCGACCCCGGCAAGCCGTCCGGCGAGGCCGGCAAGCGCGATCGGCTTCAGCGCGATGCAGTGCAGGATATCAGGCTTCTCGTGCTCGATCAGGCGCTTCAGCGCCATGACCTGCTTGACCAGCGCCACCGGCGAGAGCGAGCGCCGCTCGGCCTCGAGCGCGATCAGCCTTGCGCCTGTCGCCTCGATCGCCTTGCGGTGATTGCGCTCCCGCGCGATCACGGCGACGTCGAGCCCCATCTCTGCCGCAGCGCGAGCCATCGGCAGGAAATGCGAGGCGAAGAACCAGTCCTCGGTGGCGACGAACAACAGCTTCTGGCGGGCCATGGCGCGCATCAGGCCGATGCGGCGCCGAAAAGCAAGCGCATAAGAATGCCACGGGGCAGCCCCGCCATGCCCCACGGTTGCTGGACGCATGAGCCCCGGCTTGCGAAAAGGAGACGAGTCTTCCTCCTCCAGAGAGACAAGTCATGGACAATCGCAACGACCTCTGGCGTCACGTCGACGCCAGCAAAGAGCGCTTCATCGAACTCAGCGACCGGGTCTGGGCCATTCCCGAGGTCTGCTACACCGAGAAGCGCTCGGTCGCCGAGCATGTCGCGGAGCTCCAGCACCAGGGCTTCCGGATCACCGAAAACGTCGCCGATATCCCGACCGCAGTGATCGGCGAGGCCGGCGAAGGCGGCCCGGTCATCGCCTTCCTCGGCGAATATGACGCCCTGCCCGGCCTCAGCCAGGAATCCGGCGTCGCCAAGCACAGCGAGATCGAGACCGGCGGCCACGGCCATGGCTGTGGCCACAACCTGCTCGGCTCGGCCGCCCTTCTGGCCGCGACCGCGATGAAGAACTGGCTCGCCGAGAACAAGCTGCCCGGCCGCGTCCGCTATTACGGCTGCCCGGCCGAGGAAGGCGGCGCCGCCAAGGCCTTCATGGTCCGCGCCGGCGCCTTCAAGGATGCCGACATCGCCATTTCCTGGCACCCGAGCAGCTTCTGGGAAGTCACCCCGCCGCTCTCGCTGGCCAATACCCGCGCCGATTTCATCTTCACCGGCCGCGCCTCGCATGCCGCAGCCTCGCCCGAGCTCGGCCGCAGCGCGCTCGACGCCGTCGAATTGATGAGCGTCGGCGTCAACTATATGCGCGAGCACATGCCGAGCGATGCGCGCGTCCATTACGCCTTGCTCGACACCGGCGGCATCGCCCCCAACGTCGTCCAGGCCCATGCCCGCGTGCGCTATTCGATCCGCGCCCGCGATCTGCCGGGGATGCTCGAGCTGGTCGGCCGGGTCAAGAAGATCGCCGAGGGCGCGGCGCTGATGACCGAGACGACGATGGAGATGAAGATCGTCAGCGCCGTCTCCAACGTCGTCGGCAACGGCCCGCTGGAACAGGCGCTGCAGGGCATCATGGAAGATCTCGGCCCGCCGCATTTCGACGACGCCGACAAGGAGTTCGCCCGCCAGATCCGCGCGACCCTGTCGCAGAAGGATATCGCCGCCGTCTGGCGCGCGATCGGCGTGCAGAAGACCGATGCCGAGCTCGCCGATTTCACGGTGCCGCTCGATTCCCCGCGCAACCCGGCGATCGGCTCGACCGATGTCGGCGACGTCAGCTGGGTCGTCCCGACCGTGCAGGCGCATGCGCCGACCGTCGCGATCGGCACGCCCTTCCACACCTGGCAGGTGGTGGCGCAGGGCAAGATGCCGGCGGCGCACAAGGCGATGATCCAGGTCGCCAAGGCGATGGCCGCGACCGGCGCCGCCGTGCTGACCGATCCGGCGCTGATGGCCGCCGCCAAGGCCGACTTCCAGAAGCGCGTCGCGGCCGATGGCGGCTATACCTCGCCGGTTCCCGCCGAGGTGAAGCCGCCGCTGACGATGTCGACCGGCGGCTGAGGCGCCTTCGGACATGAAAAAGGCCCGCCGGGCGAACCGGCGGGCCAGGATGTCGGGCCGGGGAGGAGGCCCTGGGAGAAACTCAGTCGTAGGTGCGGCAGACGCGGCGGGTGCCGATGACCTCGCCATAGTAGTTGACGCGATCGACGAAATGGCAGCGGCGGACCGGAGCGTAGGCCGGGGCATAGCCGTCGTCATAGTAGCCATAGGCCGGGCCGCTGGCCGCACCGGCGGCGAGGGCACCGAGGGCCAAGGCCCCGACGACGCCGGCACCGATCGCGGCGCCACGATAGTAGCGCGGGCGCGCTTCGGCATCGGCAGCGAAGACGGAAGCGCCCAGCGCCAGGGCGGCGACGGCGGCGGCGAAGCTCTTCTTGGTGCGGGTCATGTTCATTCTCCGAATGGATAGCCGGGTGGCGAACTGTTCGCCATGCACGAGACTTGTCGGTCGCAGGACCGGAATCGCGCGGGTCGCATAAAAAATTCCCGAATCGCCGTCGGGTTCCGCTTCGCGCTTGCGCGCCACGGCTTGCCGGCGGGCGCTGGATATCGTCGGATCAGCCATCGCCGACCGGAGAAAATTCGCCATGACGATCGCACACATCGCTCTCGCCATCGGCTTTTCAACCGTGCTGACAGCGCCACTGCACGCCGAGCAATGGGCGAGCAGCTATACGACTCATGACTACGCGAAATGCCGCAAGGACAAGGGCAATGGCGATCCGGTTTCAGTGCATCGCTGCCCCGGCAAGGCCGGGATCAGCGTCATCTGGACCGCCGGCGACGATTCATCGGCGGTCGAGTTCGGCACGAAGGCGCTGCAGGAAACGATCTCCGACAAGGCCGCCTTCTTCGAGGCCGGCCGGACGATCGAATGGCGCGGCCCCAAAGGCGGCCGGCCGCAGGCGGCGATCCTGCGCTACGCCACCGGCGCGAGCGTCGGCAAGCTCGATGGCAGCCGGCTCGTCGTCCATCGGCTCGCTGCGGATGGCGCCTCCTCCTGCATCATCGGCAGCGTCGACGCCCGCAAGCCAGGTGCGAATGCCGCCGCCCGCCGCCTCGCCGACGAGAAGGCGCCGGGCTTCCGCTGCGGCCAGGACATCCGCTCCGAGCAGTAGGCCCGTTGGACCTCCCTGAAGCCCTCATCCTGAGGAGCGATCCAAAGGATCGCGTCTCGAAGGATGCTCAAGAGCCTCCGGAACCAACTGGACCATCCTTCGAGACGCCGCTGCGCGGCTCCTCAGGATGAGGGCTGATTGTTTTCGAACGAACGCAGGTCTCAGCCATAAAAAAAGCAACGGCGCCGCACGAGGTGCAGCGCCGTCAGCAATCAGAAATCGATCGGAACGTCGAAGTCAGCGGCGCTTACCGGCGACCCGCATCTCCATGTACTGCACGGCTTCGAGCAGGACGCGGCGCGGCCGCTCGGCGTCGCGCTTGGCCTGCTCGGCCTTGCGCTGCACCTCGCGCTCGATCTCGGCCAGGCGTTCGGCCTCCTCGCGCGCAGCCTGCTCGATGGCGGCGATACGCTCGGCCTCCAGGCGCTCGGCTTCCTTCTTGGCATCGCGCTCGGCCCGCGCGGCGGCAATCGCCTCGCGCTCGGCCCGACGCTGCACCATCACCGGATCGTCTGGTCCGGGACGCTTCTTGAAGCGCTCCAGCAGGGCCTTCTTCGCATTCGCGGAATTGGCCTGGCGATCAGTGAAATGGCGGTCGTTCGGGTTCTTCAAGGTGGGCCTTCTCGGGGTTTACATGGGCGAAGATGCCGCCCGCGCGCTGCGCTTACGGCAACTCGCGGGTTTTTGGTACTGAACTCAGCGCGGGGCCGCTGCGCTGGCAGCGCGGGGCTTGAGCACCTTCGGCTTCGGCGCGGCGATCAAGCCTTCGCGCTGAGCCTGCTTGCGGGCGAGCTTGCGGGCGCGGCGGACGGCCTCAGCCTTCTCGCGAGCGCGCTGCTCAGACGGCTTCTCATAGGAAGCGCGACGCTTCATCTCGCGGAACACGCCTTCGCGCTGCAATTTCTTCTTCAGAACGCGAATGGCCTGATCGACATTGTTGTCGCGCACGAGAACCTGCATCCGTGTCTCCAGCTTTGCAGGATGGAAGGAAAAAGGGTCAGGCAACGCCCGACCCTTAGGATTTGTGCGCCGCGGTAGCAGAAATCCCAGACCAGCGCCACCCCTAATTGTGTCCCGCTCGGCGCATAGCGAACCCGCGGCAGGTCGGCCTCTTGGCATGGAACGACCCGCCATGCACCCTCGAGTCATCATTCGATCGCGCCGGGCATCATGGATTCGCAAGCCGCCAACGAGCTCTTCCCCCATATCCGCATCGTCATCGGCATGGTGATCGGCCTCGGCATCACCCGCCTGCTCACCGGCATCGCCCGGTTGATCCAGCATCCCAAGCGCCACCGTCTCTCGGTCATCCACCTGCTTTGGGTGTTCTCCCTATTGGCGGAGCTCGCCTTGTTCTGGTGGTGGGAGTTCGCGCTGTCCCGGCTGCCGAGCCTGAGCTTCGGCACCTTCATCTTCCTGATCGTCTACGCGCTGACGCTCTTCCTGCTCTGCGCCTTGCTGTTTCCCGAGGATCTCGACGAATACGCCGACTACGAGGACTACTTCCTCAACCGGCGGCGCTGGTTCTTCGGGCTCTTCGCGCTGATCTTCGTCCTCGACCTCGTCGACACCGCCCTCAAGGGGCCGGCACGGTGGAGTCACTACAGCGCCGATTATCTCATTCAGGTTCCGCTCGGCCTCGGACTCTGCCTGCTCGCCTCGCTCTACGCCAACAAGCGCCTGCAGCTCGCAATGGCCCTGCTGCACATCGCCTATCAGCTCTACTGGACAGCACGCGTGGTTACCGCGCCGCTGTAGAGGACGCCGCGCCCGGCACAACAGCATTGCGCCCGCGCTGCTTTACAACGCCAGCAATTTGGCCAAGGAACGGCGGCGGGCGTTGTCCTGCCCATCCGAAGCCCGGTCCGCCCGTGAACCTGCCTGCCCTCGATCAGTTCCGCCGCATCGTCGTCAAGGTCGGCTCCTCCCTGCTCGTCGACCGGGCGCAGGGTCGCCTGCGCCATGCCTGGCTCGCGGCGCTCGCCGAGGATCTCGCCGAATTGCATGGCCGCGGCGCCGACGTGCTCGTCGTCTCCTCCGGCGCGATCGCGCTCGGCCGCACCGTGCTGAAGCTGCCGGCCGGCCCGCTCCGGCTCGAGGAAAGCCAGGCTTCGGCAGCGGTCGGCCAGATCGCGCTCGCCCGCAACTGGTCGGAAGCGCTCGGCCATCACGGGCTCAATGCCGGCCAGATCCTGCTCACCCTCGCCGACACCGAGGAGCGCCGGCGCTATCTCAACGCCCGCGCGACGCTGGGGCGCCTGCTCGACCTGCGCGCCGTCCCGGTGATCAACGAGAACGACACCGTCGCCACCTCCGAGATCCGCTATGGCGACAATGACCGGCTCGCCGCCCGCGTCGCCACCATGGCCGGCGCCGACCTGCTGGTGCTGTTCTCCGACATCGACGGGCTCTACACCGCCCCGCCCCTCTCCAGCCCGGATGCCAGGCATATCCCGGTCATCGCGGCAATCACGCCCGCGATCGAAGCGATGGCCGGCGGCGCCGCCTCCGAGCTCTCGCGCGGCGGCATGCGCACCAAGATCGAGGCCGGCAAGATCGCCACCGCCGGCGGCGCCCATATGCTGATCGCCGACGGCCGGGCCAAGAATCCGCTGCGCGCGGTCGCGCAGGGCGCGCGCTGCTCCTGGTTCCTCAGCGCCTCGACGCCCGCCACCGCCCGCAAGACCTGGATCGCCGGCTCGCTCGAACCACGCGGTACGCTGCATGTCGACGACGGCGCCGCTCGCGCCCTGCGTGGCGGCGCCAGCCTGCTGCCAGTCGGCGTCACCCGGATCGAGGGCTCATTCAGCCGCGGCGACGCGGTGATGATCCGAACCAGTGACGGCAGCGAGCTTGGCCGCGGCCTCGTCGCCTATGATGCGGACGAGGCGGTGCGCGTGCTCGGCAAGGCCTCCCGCGATATCGAGGCCGTGCTCGGCTATCCCGGTCGCGCCGAGATGATTCACCGGGACGACATGGCGCTGCGCCTCGGCTACGATCCCGATGCCTAAGCAGAGTTCAGGGTGGCGATGACCCAAGAGAACGCACGGCAGAACGCCAAGCGCGTCCCCGCGCCCGATAATGAGAACGGCGATGTCGCCGCGCTGATGCACGGGCTCGGCCGGGGTGCCCGCGCTGCGGCGCGCCGCGTCGGCACAGCATCGGCCGAGCAGCGCAACCGCGCCCTCGCCGCGATGGCCGAGGCCCTGCGTGAGCGCGCTCCGGCGGTCCTCGCCGCCAACCGGCAGGATCTCGCCGATGCGCGCGCTGCCGGCCTCGCCGCCTCCTTCATCGACCGCCTCGCCTTGGACGATGCTCGCCTCGAAGCGATCGCCCAGGCCGTCGCCGATATCGCTGCCTTGCCCGACCCGGTCGGCAAGGTGCTGGCGAACTGGACCCAGCCCAACGGCCTTGTCTTCGAGCGCGTCGCCACTCCGCTCGGCGTCGTCGCGGTGATCTTCGAGAGTCGCCCCAATGTCACGGCGGACGCCGGCGCGCTCTGCCTGAAGAGCGGCAATGTCGCGATCCTGCGCGCCGGCTCCGACAGCTTCCGCAGCTCCACCGAGATCGCTGCCGCCATGCAGGATGGCCTCGCGGCCGCCGGCCTGCCGCGCGAGGCGATCCAGCTCGTGCCCAGCCGCGACCGCGCCGCCGTCGGCGAGATCCTGAAAGGGCTGGGCGGCACTGTCGACGTCGTCGTGCCCCGCGGCGGCAAGAGCCTGGTGGCGCGTGTTCAGCAAGAGGCGCGCGTGCCGGTCTTCGCCCATCTCGACGGCAACAACCATGTCTATGTCCATGGCGCAGCCGATCTCGCCATGGCTCGCGCGATCCTCATCAACGCCAAGCTGCGCCGCACCGGCGTCTGCGGCGCCGCCGAGACGCTGCTGGTCGACGAAGCCTGCGCGGCGACGCATCTGAAGCTGCTGGTCACCGCCTTGCTCGACGAGGGCTGCGTCGTGCGCGGCGACGCGGCGACGCTCGCCGTCGACCCGCGTGTAACGCCGGCGAACGAAGAGGATTGGCGCACCGAATATCTCGACCGCATCATCGCGGTGAAGCTCGTGCCCGGCCTCGACGCCGCGATCGCGCATATCGAGACCTATGGCTCGCACCACACCGACGCGATCGTGACCGCGGACGAGGCGGCTGCGACCCGCTTCCTCGCCGAAGTCGATTCGGCGATCGTCCTGCACAACGCCTCGACCCAGTTCGCCGATGGCGGCGAGTTCGGCTTCGGCGCCGAGATCGGCATCGCCACCGGGCGCATGCATGCGCGCGGCCCGGTCGGCGTCGAGCAGCTCTGCTCCTTCAAATACCGGGTCCATGGCCAGGGTCAGGTCCGCCCGTGAGCGCCGAGGAGCTGCGCCTGCCGCCGCACGCCCCCGGTCTGCGCATCGGGTTGTTTGGCGGCACCTTCAACCCCGCCCATGACGGCCACCGCATGGCGAGCCTGACGGCACTGCGCCGGCTCCAGCTCGACCGCGTCTGGTGGCTGGTCACGCCCGGCAACCCGCTGAAGGACAATCACGCCTTGCCGCCGCTGACGCAGCGCATCGCAACGGCCCGTGCGCTCGCCAACCATGGCCACATCAACGTCACCGGCATCGAGGCGACCCTGCGCACCCGCTACACCGCCGACACGCTGCGCCAGCTCAAGCGCCGCTGCCCCGGCGTGCGCTTCGTCTGGATCATGGGTTCGGACAATCTCGCGAATTTCCACCGCTGGAACGAATGGCGCGCCATCGCCAGGATGATGCCGATCGCGGTGATCGACCGCCCCGGCTCGACCCATCGCTCGATCGCCTCGCCCGCCGCCAACTGGATGGCGCGCTGGCGTTTATCGGAGAATCAGGGCGCCGCCTTGCCGGTGCGCACCCCGCCCGCCTGGATCTTCCTGCACGGCCGGCGCTCCGATCTATCCTCGACCTATCTGCGCGAACTCGCCGAAACCAATTGAACTTGCCCCCTCCGACGCTTAAATTGGGACGTCGCGCCATGAGCGCGTCGTCACGTGAGGATACGGCTCTGAACCGTCAATCCATCGGCGAAGCCGGCACCGAGCCGCTTCCCCCGGCCGCCATGACCGAGAACCCCGCCGCGAGCAGCATCGCGCTCGCCTTGCAGGTCCTGGACGACATGAAGGCCGAGGACGCCACCGTGATCGACCTCGTCGGCAAGACCTCGCTGGCCGACGCCATGATCATCGCCTCCGGCCGGGTCAACCGCCATGTCGCCTCGATCTCCGACAGCCTCGTCGAAGCCTTCAAGAAGGCCGGCCATGAGACGCCGAAGGTCGAAGGCTTCCCCGCCTGCGACTGGGTGCTGATCGACACCGGCGACCTGATCATCCACATCTTCCGTCCGGAAGTGCGCCAGTTCTACAATCTCGAGAAGATGTGGGGCGCCGACCGGCCCCGCGAGCGCCTCGACGGCTGAGCACCTTGGCATCGGACCGAAAAGTGGAATCCGGTTTTCGGGATAATCCGATGCCCAGCCAAAATGCTAGATCGCCATATCTGCGTCCGAACGGACGCGTGGCGATCTAGCGTGCGCTTGTCGGTCATCGCGGTCGGCCGTCTCAAGGATGGGCCGGAACGTGATCTCTGCGCCCGCTATCAGGAACGCGCGCAAGGCCTGGCCCGCGGGCTCGGCCTGAGCGGCCCCGAGGTCGTCGAGCTCACTGAGGGCCGTGGCCGGCGCACCGAGGAACGCCGCCGCGAGGAGGCGAAGCTGATCGGCGAGCGCCTGCCGCCTTCCGGCCTCGTCATCGCCCTGGACGAGCGCGGCAGGAGCCTCGACAGCGACGCTTTCGCCAATCGCCTTGCGGCAGCGCGCGACGCCGGCACACCGGCCGCAACCCTGCTGATCGGCGGGGCCGACGGGCTCGACGCCGAACTGCGCGAACGTGCCGCGCTGGTGCTCTCCTTCGGTGCGCTGACCATGCCACATCAGATCGTGCGTGCGCTCGTGCTCGAACAGCTCTATCGAGCGATGACGATCATGGCCGGACATCCTTATCATCGCGCATGACCCGCCGTTCCCGGCTGATTCGAATCGCACGCACGCTCCGGCTCTGGCCGGTGCTGCTATGCGCCTGCCTGTCGGCCGGCCATGCAGCGGCTCAAACCGCCCCCGCCCCTGAAGCCGACCAGAGCGCCCGCGACACCGAGCAGAAGCGCGAGGAAAAGCGCGCCCGCGAGGCCGAGCTCAAGGCGATCGAGGAGCGGCTCGCCGGCAGCGCCGAGGCTCGTGCCAAGCTTGAGGCCGAGATCGCCGGCATCCGCGCCGACCGGACCAAGCTCAACCAGGCCCTGCTCGAGACCACCGCCCGCACGCAAGCCGCCGAAGGCCGCATCGCCGGCATCGAGCAGCGCCTTTCGCTGCTGCAGACCAGCGAGACCGCGATCAGGCGCTCGCTTGAGAGCCGGCGCGGCCTGATCGGCGAGGTGCTGGCGGCACTCCAGCGCATCGGCCGCCGGCCGCCGCCGGCCGTGCTGGTCCGCCCGGAGGACATTCTCGAAGCGGTGCGCGCCTCGATGCTGCTCGGCGCCGTCGTCCCGGATCTGCGCCAGGAGATCACCATTCTCGGCACCGATCTCGCCGAGCTGGTGCGCCTGCGCGAAGCCATCGCCGAGGAGCGCAAGAGCATCGCCGGCGAGATGGAGGGGCTGGCGGGCGAGCGCCGTCGCCTGGCCTCTCTGATCGAAGCGAGGCGCGCCCGCGAGACGAGCGCTGCCCAGGACATCGAGGCACAACGGGCCGCCGGCGGCGAACTCGCGGCGCAGGCAAGAACACTGCGCGATCTCGTCGAGCGCATCGAGAAGGACATATCCACCGCCAATCGCGCCGCCGATGCCGCCCGCCGCGCGCTCGAAGCGGAGACCCAGGAGCAGCGCCAGCGCATGGCCCAGCTCGCCTTCCGCGACCCGGCCCGGCTCGCGCCCAAGGCGGCCTTCCAGGAATTGCGCGGCATGTTGCCCTTGCCGGTCGCCGGTTCACAATTGCGTGGATTTGGTGCGGCGGACGAAGTTGGCGCCGCAACGCGTGGAATTTCGCTTTCCACACGCGCCAATGCCGTGGTTTCGTCACCTTCCGATGGCTGGGTGGTCTACGCGGGGCCGTTCCGCTCCTTTGGCCAACTCTTGATCCTCAATGCCGGCAATGGTTACTATGTTCTTCTGGCGGGCATGCAGCGCATCGACGTATCGTTGAACCAGTTTGTGCTGGCCGGAGAGCCGGTCGCGGTGATGGGCGAGACTGCGGAAGCGGCCGCGACGAATGTGGGAGCGGGGACCGGCGAGCCGGTCCTCTATATCGAGTTCAGGAAAGACGGCGTCTCGATCGATCCGACGCCGTGGTGGACGAAATCGCAAGGCGAAAAGGCTCGCGGATGATGCGCAAGGTTTCTCTCGTTCTGGTCGGCGCCATCGCCGGCGCGGGGCTCACCGGTGTGGTGACCCAGACCAAGCTGCTCTCCTCGACCAGTGCGGTCGCGGCCTCGGCCGAGGTCTATCGCAGCCTCAACCTGTTCGGCGACATCTTCGAGAAGATCCGCACCGACTATGTCGAGAAGCCGGACGAGCAGAAGCTGATCGAGGCCGCCATCAACGGCATGGTCTCCTCGCTCGATCCGCACTCGGGTTATCTCGATGCCAAGAGCTTCCGCGACATGGACATCGACATGCGCGGCCAGTTCGGCGGGCTCGGCATCGAGGTGACGATGGAGAACGAGGTTCTCAAGGTCGCCAAGCCGATTCGCGACACGCCCGCCGCCAAGGCCGGCATCCTGGCCGGCGACATCATCCGCAAGATCGACAATGACGAGGTCAAGGGCCTCAGCCTGAACCAGGCCGTCGAGAAGATGCGCGGCATCATCAACACGCAGGTCAAGCTGACGATCGAGCGCACCGGCAAGACCGAGCCGCTGGAATTCACCCTGACCCGGTCGAATATCGTCGTCCCGGCTGTCGAGGAGCGCGTCGAGGGCGATGTCGGCTACATCCGCATCGGCACCTTCAGCGAGCAGACCTATGAGGGCCTGCGCAAGGCGCTCGACAAGGTCAACGCCGAGATCGGCTTCGACAAGATCAAGGGCTACATCATCGACCTGCGCAACAATCGCGGCGGGCGCCTCGACCAGTCGGTGCTGGTCTCCGATGCCTTCCTCGAGCGTGGCAAGATCGTCTCGACCCGCGGCCGCAACGCCGAGGAGACCCAGGTCTTCAACGCCAAGTCGGGTGATCTGACCAAGGGCAAGCCGGTCGTCGTGCTGATCAACGGCTCCTCGGCCTCCGCCGCCGAGATCGTCGCCGGCGCCCTGCAGGACCACAAGCGCGCCACCGTCATGGGTTCGCGCTCCTTCGGCAAGGGCTCGGTCCAGACCGTGATCCGCCTCGGCGACAATGGCGGCCTCAGGCTGACCACGGCGCGCTACTACACCCCGTCCGGTAACTCGATCCAGGCCAAGGGCATCACGCCCGACATCGAGATCATCCAGGACGTGCCGGCCGAGCTGAAGGACAAGGTCGAGAACAAGGGCGAGGCCTCGCTCAAGGGCCATCTGCGCAATGGCGATGGCAAGGAGGAGCAGGCCGGCTCGCCGTCCTATGTTCCGATCGATCCGGCCAAGGACACCCAGCTCGCCGCGGCGCTCAACCTGCTGCGCGGCAAGAAGGACGTCGCCCTGCCGGCGACGCCGGCGCCTGCCACGCCCGCCCCGGCCCCTGAGGCCGGCAAGTCCGACGGAGAAAAGAAGTCCGACTGAGCCCGCAGGCCCTTTCTGGCCCAGCTATTCGGCACTTGCGCAACGGCCGCAGGAGATTGTTTCCCTTGCGGCCGATTGGCGATTGATTCCGGCTCGAATCATCCGACTCTAGCGCTGCGAACTGATTCGCAGATGTTGTGACGTCGAAGAGGACGGCGCCTCTTGGCCGGATTGCCGCTCAGCGAACTCGACCAGCCGCTCGGGCAGGCGAAGCCCACGCACGCGTCGAAGCCCTATGGGCGCTGGCTCTGGCGTGGCCTGACCGGCGGGCTGGCGGCTCTCTTCGTCGGTCTCATCCTCTACGCGGCGCTGAAACGCGATCCCAATGGCGGCGAACCGATCGCGACTGCGATGATCCGCGAGCGCCCTGTCGCACCCGACATCGCCAAGGCTCCGCCCGAGCCCGCCCAGCGCGATGACCGGCGCGGCCCGGCCAGCGCCAGCCAGCTCGAAACCGAATCCGGCGTCACCGTCGTCCGCCCGGGTTCGGACGCGCCCGGCGCGATCATCATCACCGTCCCCGACGATGGCGCGGTCAAGCTCGCTCCGGCGCCGGACAAGCGCCTGGTCGAGCGCACCCGGCACGGCCTCCTGCCGAAGATCGGCCCGGATGGCGCGACACCGGCGCAGGTCTATGCCCGCCCGCTCGGCCCTGCCCCCGCCGGCAAGCCGGCCGGCCGGATCGCCATCCTGGTCGGCGGGCTCGGCATCAGCCAGAGCTCGACCAGCGAGGCGATCGCGCGCCTGCCAGGCCCCGTCTCGCTCGCCTTCGCCCCCTATGGCGCCGAGCTGGAGAAAACGGTCCAGCGCGCCCGCAGTGAAGGCCACGAGGTCTTCCTGCAGGTGCCGATGGAGCCGTTCGACTACCCCGACAACGACCCCGGTCCGCATACCCTCCTCACCGGCCAGAAGGGCAGCGACAACCTCGACCGGCTGCAATGGGTGCTCGGCCGCTTCTCCGGTTATGTCGGCATCGTCAATTTCCTCGGCGGCCGCCTCACCGCCGACGACATGGCCCTGACGCCGCTGCTGCGCGAGCTCGCCGGGCGCGGGCTGATGGTCGTCGACGACGGTTCCTCGCCGCGCAGCCTGCTCGCTTCCGCAGCGACGCGCGCGCAGATCCCGGCGCTCAAGGCCGATCTTTCGCTCGATACCGTCCCGCGGCCTGAGACCATCGACAAAGAGCTGCAGCGTCTCGAGACGCTCGCCCGCGACCAGGGCACGGCCGTCGCCACCGCCAGCGCCCTGCCCGTCACGGTCGAGCGCATCACCCGCTGGGCCCGCACGCTCGAGGGCAAGAACCTGATCCTCGTACCCGTCAGCGCCGCCCGCGGCTTCCGCAACCCCTCCACCACCGGTTCGCTGCGATGACAAAACCGCCCGCCGGCTACCGCCCCTGCGTCGGCCTTGCCCTGTTCAACCCGGCCGGGCTCGTTTTCGTCGGCCGCAGGGCCAATCGCAGCCAGCGCGAGCACACCGCCCCCGGTCATGAATGGCAGATGCCGCAGGGCGGCATCGATGCCGGCGAGCAGCCGATCGAGGCGGCCTATCGCGAGCTTCGCGAGGAGACTAATGTCTCCTCGGTCTCGCTGCTCGCCGAAGCGCCGGACTGGCTGAGCTACGATCTGCCACGCGAGATCGGCAGGGAGGCCTGGCGCGGGCGCTATCGCGGCCAGTCGCAGAAATGGTTCGCCTTCCGCTTCGATGGCGACGAGAGCGAGATCGACATCCTCAACCCCGGCGGCGGCCACAAGCCGGAATTCGACGCCTGGCGCTGGGTGCCGCTCGCGGAGACGGCGGAGCTGATCATCCCGTTCAAGCGCGAGGTCTACCGTGAGGTGGTCCGCCAGTTCGCGGGTGTCGCGCGATGAGCGCCCGGCGCAAGCGGCTGGACCGTCATGAAACCCTTACATGGCGGCCCGATTCTGGATCGATGACCGATTCGGTGCAGAAACTCTACGCGGCCGTGCTTTCGGCCCGCGGCCGCGACCCCGCTTTGTCGCGAACCGCCAAGCTGATCCGCGAAGGCGCGCCGAAAATGGCCAAGAAGCTCGGCGAGGAAGCCGTCGAGGTCGGGATCGAGGCGGTGCAGAACAATCGCCCGGCAGTGGTCCGCGAAAGCGCCGATCTCATCTACAATCTCGTCGTGCTCTGGAGCGAGCTCGGCATCACGCCCGGCGAGGTCTGGCGCGAGATGGACCGGCGCGAGGAGCTCTACGGCATCGCCGAGAAACTGCCGAAATCGCGGCATGGCAGCCGCCACCTGGCTGTGCCGGACAGCGGGGCGAGCGATGACGGGGCAAGACAGGATGCCTTGCAGCCGCTGCTCCTGCGCGGCAAGCGGGGCTGATAGTCTCTTCGCCACCGCTTGTCACAAGGTTCGACAAGAAAGCGAAGGAAGTCGGCAAATCGGGCTTGCCAAGCACAGCGGGAGCCGTTAAGTCCGCATCCGTCAGCCGATGACGGCCTTCAAGACCGTTTCGCTGCCACGCGCCCGTAGCTCAGCTGGATAGAGCATCAGACTACGAATCTGAGGGTCAGAGGTTCGAATCCTTTCGGGCGCGCCATTTTCTTTAAAGACTTAGCTCGTATTAGAGCCCGCCTCTCCGGCGGGCTTTATCGTTTGCTGTCCACCATGAGAACCGTACCATTGATGCCGGTGTTCCAATGCAACACCGGCAACCTGGCGAGCTGTTCCTTGATCTAGGTAGGCTGCTCGGCCTCTTCGGCGATTGGTTCACTGAGGACATTGAAGCTCCTGACTGGTTTGCCGTGAGGCCAGACAGGGACGCCCTTGCGGCTCCAGCGGCTGAAGCGGCGGAAGGCACTGTCCCAGCCGCCGAACGCCCCGGACAAGTCGCGCCAGGGCGAGCCGGCGCGCACGATCCGCAACACCGCCTCGACGAACATGCGGTTGTCACCGCCAGACGAGAGCCGCGCGCGCTCGTCGCCGATGATGTGGGCAGACATCCGCTCCCACTGATCGTCCCGAAGAATCAGGTGGTCCAGAACGCCCATAGCTGCCTTCCAAAAGACAGCTTTGAATCACAGCCTAACACTCTTGCGGACCCCAAGAGTCCACACATCCTAGTCGGCCAACGGGTGTGCGGGAGCCGCTCCCCTCGCATCAGCCTTGCTGGCAGCATCGAGCGCTTCCACGAGAGCACTGGAAGCGCGATAGAGCGGCACATGGCCGCGCAGCAGGATCTGGGCGCTGCGGCGGTAAGCAGCGCGGCGGACGTCGAGCGAGCCATCGATCATGCGAGCATCCAGCACGGTATCGAGCAGGCCGGCCGGGTTTTCGATCGCTACGCCGAGGTCCGCGTATTGTGGAGTTACCGTCGGCAGGTCTTGGGCAACCCGGTTGGCGACGGTTCCAGGAATGAGCGCGGCGGCTGCCAAACAGCAGCCTCCCGAGACGGCCATCGAGGCGTGAGCGGTCTGCGGGGTGAAGTAGCGCACCGCCAAGTGCCCACCGGCGTTCGCTTGTCCGACGATGCAGGCCTTGGGAATGGTTTCGCTGCGCTCGATATCGGCGCGACTCATGGCGCTGCCGTCCTTACGGCGCAGGCCCATGCGTAGCGCGGCCTCTACCCAGACCTGTCGGAAGCGGCGCATGAAATCGGCGTCGGCCTCAAGCGCAGCGAGCGGTTCGTGAGCGGTTTTGCCGAAATCGGCGGCATCGGCGATGACCATGGGCACGGCCACGTCTACGCAGGAGACCGTGCAGCCCGCGATCTGGTCGGAGGTTTGGCCGGTGGGCAGCAGGCGGCCCGTCTTGCTGCCCGTAGGATCGTGCAGGAACAGGTCGACGAGCGGATAGGCGCCGGAGACGCCGGGAATTTCGGCAACCGCGAAGCGCCCTTCTGCTTGGCGCTGCATGCGAGCGGTGGTGACCACCCCCGTGTTGGTGTTGGCGATCTCTGCCTCAACCGCGCCCGTTTCGCGACCCGTGATCAAGCCGGAATCCAGTGCCCACAGCAGGAGGGCGGACGACATGTTGCCGCAATTTACGCTCCAGTCGATACGACCGTGCTCGGCCGCCAGTTGAGCCAGGGTGCTGACGATACCGCACTGTCCGCCAGCTTGTTCCACTCGCGCCAGAAACACCTTGTTGCTGGTAGCCGGCCCACGTCCGAGGCCTGTGATCTGCCGGTTTCCGGTCAATTCGCCTTCCAGGGGAACGCCCATCAGCTGCCGCAGCAGTTCCTCACGCAGGGGCAGCGACTCAGGCAGTAACGGTTCCCACAGCACAAGCCCGGTCGAGGTGCCGCCTCGCATGTGGTGTACAGGGAATTCGACCGCGCCTGCCGTGTGGCGAAGCGCAAACGGAGCGGAAGCAGAGCTCGGCATGAGACCTCGAGACGAATTTTCGTGGGAATCCTGAATTTTCAGCACCGGGCTGCGCCGAGTGGCGATGTGCTAGAGGCAACATCGCATTCACGTTCGACGAAGGCTTCGCGCCACCATGATATCATGCAGCGCAACTAGAATCTGGTCAACACCGCAATATAATGAAAGGCCACTTGTGAACCATATCACATTATTGAATCAATTCACAACTGACTGAAAGTTACATAATAACTATTGGATATGATCAAAATTCTACCTTAATCGCTCAAACGACTCTGCGATTAGGCTGATCTTTTGACGAAAGCGAGAGAAATATTTACCACTCCACGAACAATCGCATCGACACCTCATCGCGACAAAGACGCAAGCCCTCCGACACAAGTATATTTGATGTCGAGATAGTCCTGCAGGCCGTATTTCGAGCCCTCGGAGCCCAGTCCCGATTCCTTGACTCCGCCGAAGGGCGCGACCTCGGTGGTGACCAGCCCGTCGTTCACGCCAACGATGTCCCGCTTGAAGTCGCTCCACTCAGACATGATCAAGCCTTTCAGAAGCGCGGGTAGACAAGGCCGTGCGCCCCGCCTGGATACGGTTTCGTGGTTCAGCGCCGGAAAACCCGCCCGCTATTTCTTCTTCTGCGGCGGCAGATCGGTGCAATGGCCCTCGAAGACCTCGGCGGCCATGCCGATGGATTCGCCGAGCGTCGGATGCGGATGGATGGTCTTGCCGATATCGGCCGGCTCGCAACCCATCTCGACGGCGAGGCAGACCTCGCCGATCAGGTCGCCGGCATGGGTGCCGACGATACCGCCGCCGATGACCCGGTGCGTTGCCTCGTCGAAGATCAGCTTGGTGAAGCCCTCGTCGCGGCCATTGGCGATGGCGCGGCCCGACGCCGCCCAGGGGAAGACAGCCTTGCCGAATTTGATGCCTTCCGCCTTGCACTGCTCCTCGGTCTTGCCGGCCCAGGCGATCTCCGGGTCGGTATAGGCGACCGAGGGGATCTGCCGGGCGTCGAAGAAGGAGGCCTCGCCCTTGGCGACCTCGGCCGCGACATGGGCCTCGTGCACCGCCTTGTGGGCCAGCATCGGCTGGCCGACGATATCGCCGATCGCGAAGATATGCGAGACATTGGTCCGCATCTGCTTGTCGACCGGGATGAAGCCGCGATCGCCAACGGCGACGCCCGCCTTCTCGGCGCCGATCTTGCTGCCGTTGGGCGAGCGGCCGACCGCGACGAGCACGAGATCGTAGAGCTGCGGACCGGCTGGAGCCTTCTCACCCTCGAAGGAGACCTCGATGCCAGCTTCCGTCGCCTTGGCGCCGACGGTCCTGGTCTTCAGCATCACATGGTCGAAGCGAGGCGCGTTCTTCTTCTCCCAGACCTTGACGAGATCGCGGTCCGCACCCGGCATCAGGCCGTCGAGCATCTCGACCACGTCGACGCGCGTGCCGAGCGTCGAATAGACCGTCGCCATCTCGAGGCCGATGATGCCGCCGCCGACGACCAGCATGCGCTTGGGGATCGAGCGCAGCAGCAGCGCGCCGGTGGAATCGACGATGCGATCGTCCTCCGGCAGGAAGGGCAGCTTCACCGCCTGAGAGCCGGCCGCGATGATCGCCTTGGCGAAGCGGATGGTCTTCTTGCCGGACGCTGTCTCGACTTCGAGATGATGCGGATCGAGGAAGGAGCCGACCCCGGTGACGACCTCGACCTTGCGGGCCTTGGCCATGCCGGAAAGGCCACCGGTCAATTTGCCGATGACGCCGTCCTTGAAGGCCCTGAGCTTGTCGAGATCGATCTGCGGCGCGCCGTAGGTCACGCCATGCGCCCCGAGATGCGCGACCTCGTCGACCACGGCGGCGGTGTGCAGCAGCGCCTTGCTCGGAATGCAGCCGACATTCAGGCAGACGCCGCCGAGCGTGGAGTAACGCTCGACGAGCACGGTCTTCATGCCGAGATCGGCGGCGCGGAAGGCGGCCGAATAGCCGCCCGGCCCGGCGCCGAGCACCAGCACCTCGCAGTCCATGTCGGCCTTGCCGCCGTAGCTTGCCGCTGCCGGAGCGGCGACGGGCGCGGGAGCCGCCGCGGCTTGCGGAGCGGGCTTGGCTGCCGCGGCCCCGGTGGCCTCCAGCGTCAGGATCACCGATCCCTCGCTCACCCTGTCGTCGACCTTGACCTTGATCTCCTTCACGACGCCGGCCGCCGAAGACGGAATCTCCATCGAGGCCTTGTCGGATTCGACCATGATCAGCCCGGTATCGACCGCGATCGTCTCGCCCGGCTTCACCATCACCTCGATCACGGCGACATCCTTGAAGTCGCCGATATCGGGAACTGTCACATCGATCTGGTTCGCCATGTTGAAGCTCCCGACTCAGAACAGCACGCGCCGCATGTCGGCGAGCACATTGGCGAAGTGGACGTTGAAGCGGGCCGCGGCCGCGCCGTCGATGACGCGGTGGTCCCAGGAGAGCGACAGCGGCAGCGTCAGGCGGAAGCTGGAACTCTTGCCGTCCGGCGAATGCTGCTTCCAGTAGCTCTTGCACACGCCCATGATCGCGACTTCCGGCGCGTTGATGATCGGCGTGAAGTAGATGCCGCCGATGCCGCCGAGCGACGAGATCGAGAAGGTGCCGCCCTGCATCTGGTCCGGCTTGATCTTGCCGTCGCGGGCGAGCTTGGCGAGCTCGTTCATCTCCTTGGCGATCTCGGGGATCGTCTTCCTGTCGGCGTCGCGGATGACCGGGACCATCAGCCCGTTCGGCGTGTCGGCGGCGAAGCCGATATGCCAGTAGTTCTTGTAGACCAGCGTGTCGCCGTCGAGGCTGGCGTTGAACTCCGGGAACCTCTTCAGCGCCGAGACCGCCGCCTTCACCATGAAGGGCAGCAGCGAGAGCTTCACGCCGCTCTTCTCCAGCTCCTTGTTCATCTGGACGCGGAACTGTTCGAGATCGGTGATATCCGCCTCGTCATGGGTCGTGACATGCGGGATGACGACCCAGTTGCGATGCAGGTTGGCGGCCGAGATCTTCTTGATCCGGCCCATCTCCTTGCGCTCGACCGGGCCGTATTTGGCGAAGTCCACCTTCGGCCAGGGCAGGAGGTCGATGCCCCCGACACCGCCGCCGGCTGGTGCCGCGGCCGCCGGCTTCCCGGGCGCCGCCACGCCGCCGCCCTTGGCGAAGGCCTCGACATCCTCGCGCGTGATGCGGCCGTGCTGACCGGTTCCCTTGACCTTGCCGAGATCGGCTCCGGTCTCGCGGGCGAGCTTGCGCACGGCGGGGCTGGCATAAGCAAGCGCGAAGGCCTTCTCGTCGATCGCGCCGGGCGCTGCGGCAGCGGGCGCCGGGGCAGCAGCCGGGGCCTGGGCCGGCATAGCAGCTGACGTCGCCGCGGCAGCGCCAGTCGAGAGCGACAGGACGATGGTTCCCTCGCTCACCCTGTCGCCGACCTGCACCTTGACCTCGCTAATGATGCCGGCGAGCGGCGCCGGCACTTCCATCGTCGCCTTGTCGGATTCCAGCGCCAGCAGCGGGTCCTCCGCCTTCACGCTGTCGCCGACCTTCACGAAGATCTCGATGACCGGCACGTCCTTGAAGTCGCCGATATCGGGAATGCGCACCTCGGCGAGACCCGCCGGGGAGCTGACCGGCGCCGGAGCCGCGCTGACGCTCGGGCGCGCCTCCGCCGCCTCGCCGCCCGCCTCTTCGAGCTGCAGGATAACGGTGCCCTCGCTCACCTTGTCGCCGACCGCGACGGCGACGGATTTCACCACGCCCGCACGGGGCGCCGGCACCTCCATCGTCGCCTTGTCGGATTCCAGCGCCAGCAGCGGCGTTTCCGCCTTCACATGGTCGCCGGGCTTCACGAAGATCTCGATGACGGGAACATCGGTGAAGTCGCCGATATCGGGGACCTTGATGTCGATCGAATGGCTCATCGCTCTGTCCTCGAATGGCGTTGTCAGACGGTCCACGGCGCCGGGCGTTCGCCGTCGAGCCCGTATTTGGCGATCGCATCGGCGACGACCGAAGCGGGCAGCGCCCCCTCGTCCGCCAGCGCCTTGAGCGCAGCGACGGCGACGTAATAGCGATCGACCTCGAAGAACCGGCGGAGGTTGACGCGATAGTCGGACCGGCCGAACCCGTCCGTGCCGAGCACGCTGTAGCGCTTGCCCGCCGCCTGGACGTATTCGCGGATCTGGTCGGCGTAGTTGCGCATGTAGTCGGTCGAGACGATGACCGGTCCCTGATGGCCGGCAAGCTGGGCCTCCACCCAGCTCCTGCGCCGCTCCCCTGTCGGATGCAGCAGGTTCCAGCGCTCGGCCGCCATGCCGTCGCGCCTGAGCTCGTTGAAGCTGGTGGCGCTCCAGATGTCGGCAGCGACGCCGAAGTCCTTGGCGAGCAGATCGGCCGCGGCGATGACCTCGCGCAGGATCGTGCCCGAGCCCATCAGCTGGACCGTCAGGCCCGACTTCTGCGCCTGGCCCTTCCTGAGCAGATAGAGGCCCTTGAGGATGCCCTCCTCGGTCGCCTCGCCGGCCGCCGCCTCGGCCATGCCGGGATGGGCGTAGTTCTCGTTCATCAGGGTGACGTAGTAGTAGACGTCCTCTTGATCCTGATACATGCGGCGCATCCCGTCGCGGATGATCGCCACGACCTCATAGGCGAAGGTCGGATCGTAGGAGACGCAGTTCGGGATCGTGCCCGCCATGATGTGGCTGTGCCCGTCCTCGTGCTGCAACCCCTCGCCGTTCAGCGTGGTTCGGCCGGCGGTACCGCCGAGCAGGAAGCCCCGCGCCCGCATGTCGCCGGCGAGCCAGGCGAGATCGCCGACGCGCTGGAGCCCGAACATCGAGTAGAAGATGTAGAACGGGATCATCGGCACGTTGTTCGTGCTGTAGGAGGTCGCGGCGACGATCCAGCTCGACATCGCGCCGCCTTCGTTGATGCCCTCCTGCAGCACCTGGCCGGTCTTGTCCTCGCGGTAGTACATCAGCTGGTCGGCGTCCTGCGGCCGGTAGAGCTGGCCGACCGAGGAATAGATGCCGAGCTGGCGGAACATGCCCTCCATGCCGAAGGTGCGCGATTCATCCGGCACGATCGGCACGATGCGCTTGCCGATCACCTTGTCGCGCACCAGGCTGCCGAGCATCTGCACGAAGGCCATCGTCGTGGAGATCTCGCGCTCGCCGGTGTTCTCCAGCAAGCGCTGGAAGGTCGAGAGCGGCGGGATTTCCAGCGCCTCCGACTTGCGGCGGCGCTGCGGCAGCGAGCCGCCAAGCCTTGCGCGCTGGGCGCGCAGATACTGCATTTCCGGTGAGTCTTCGGGCAGCTTGATGAAGGGGACCTTGTCGAGATCCTCGTCCGAAACCGGGATCTGGAAACGATCGCGAAAGCCCTTCAGGGCGCTCGCGGTCATCTTCTTGGCCTGGTGGGCGATCATCTGGCCTTCGCCGGATTCGCCCATGCCATAACCCTTGACCGTCTTCGGCAGGATCAGCGTCGGCTGGCCCTTGTGCTGGACCGCCGCCGTATAGGCCGCGAAAACCTTCGCGGGGTCATGGCCGCCGCGCGTCAGCTTCCAGATGTCGTCGTCGCTCATGTCGGCGACGAGTTCCTTCAGCTCCGCGTATTTGCCGAAGAAGTGCTCGCGCACATAGGCGCCGCTCTTGCTCTTGAAGTCCTGATATTCGCCGTCGACGCACTCCTCCATGCGCTTGAGCAGCAGGCCGGACTTGTCCTTCTCCAGCAGCCGGTCCCAGCCCGTGCCCCAGAGCACCTTGACGACGTTCCAGCCGGCGCCGCGGAAGACGCTCTCCAGCTCCTGCACGATCTTGCCGTTGCCGCGCACCGGGCCGTCCAGGCGCTGCAGGTTGCAGTTGATCACGAAGACGAGGTTGTCGAGATTCTCGCGGCCGGCGAGGGAAATGGCGCCGAGCGATTCCGGCTCGTCCATCTCGCCGTCGCCCATGAAGGCCCAGACCTTGCGGTTCTCGGTGTTGGCGAAGCCGCGGCTCTCCAGATATTTCAGGAAGCGCGCCTGGTAGATCGCCATCAGCGGGCCAAGGCCCATGGAAACCGTGGGGAACTGCCAGAAATCCGGCATCAGCCAGGGATGCGGATAACTCGGAATGCCCTTGCCTTGCGTCTCCTGCCGGTAGTTGAGCAACTGCTCCTCGGTCAGGCGCCCTTCGAGGTAGGCACGGGCATAGATGCCGGGCGAGGAGTGGCCCTGCACGAAGATCAGGTCGCCGCCATGCTCTTCCGTCGGCGCATGCCAGAAATGGCCGAAACCGATGTCGTAGAGCGTCGCCGCCGACTGGAAGCTGGCGATATGGCCGCCGAGCTCGGAGCTCGTCTTGTTGGCACGCAGGATGATGGCGAGCGCGTTCCAGCGGATGATCGAGCGCAGCTTGTGCTCGATCGCGCGATCACCCGGCAGGGGCGGCTGTTCGCCCGGCGGAATCGTGTTGCAATAGGGCGTGGTCAGGGATTGCGGCACATAGAGCCGATCGCGCCGGGCGGCGTCGACCACGGCGTTGACGACGAAGTTCGCCCGCTCCTTGCCACGATGTGCCTCTAGGGCAGCCAGCGCATCCAGCCACTCTCGGGTTTCGAGGGCATCTTCGTCTTGCCGGCCACGCATGGCATTTCCTCCTGCTCGTCATGCCTATTCTGAGTTCCTGCGATCTTATTTCGCTATTCGAGCCGTAGGCTACGGAAAGCTTTCGCTGCCCGCAGGTGATGCGAGCAATCCGGCCTTGTCTCTCCTCCTGCCTGGCCTCGGCCTCCCAAGGGTTATTCGCCGGCCCCGGCGGCTGCGCGCCCTTGCGCCTCCGCGACGGCGACGGCGGTCATGTTGACGACGCCGCGTGCCGTGACCGAGCCGGTGAGGATATGCACCGGCTTGGCGGCGCCGATCAGGATCGGGCCGACCGGGAGCGCGTCCGCCAGCACCTTGGCGAACTGGTAGGCGATGTTGGCTGCGTCGAGATTGGGGAAGATCAGGACGTTGGCGACGCCCTTCAGCTTCGAGGACGGCAGCACCCGGTCACGGATC
>NZ_JBFUKM010000013.1:0-198732 GCF_056400825.1 Allobosea sp. P4_H5
GCGGGAGGCTGGCCCGGAGCCGGGGGCTGGCCCGGTGCAGGGCGGGCGCCGGGACGTTCCTGGCCACCCGGTGCTGGGCGCTCCTGCCCGCCGGGCCGCTGGCGGCGCTGGTCCGGCCGGTCGTCATCGCCGGACTGCGCCTGCGCAAGCTGGAGCGATGGAGCGGCGAAACTGCCCTGCGACAACACGATGGCGGGGATGAGAGTGCCGATCAGGAGCAGGTTTTTCGTACGCATCATGACATCCGTTTCCAGTTGTTCTTCCGGAGATGAACGCCCCCGCGCCCTGAATTCCGAATGAACCGAAAACGGCCGAAATCGGGCACGGTTCCCGCTGACCCTGCGGCAACCGCCCGAAAATCGCGCTGATATCAGAGCCCAGCCTGCGCCTTCACATAGGCCGCGATCTCGGCATGCGTCGCGAACCAGACATCGCCCTTGGCCTTGGCGTGGCGCACCAGCTCCTCGAGGAGCCAGAAGCGCGAACGGTAGGTGATGATGTGCGGATGCATGGTCAGAAGGAAGAGCCCGCCTTCGGCATAGGCGCCGTCGAATTCGCGCTTGAAGATGTCGAACACCACTTCGGGCGAGGTGTAGGGCCGCAGCGCCTGGAAGCGGTTCATGTTGAAATAGACCGCGTCGTCGCGAATCCACTCGACCGGGAGCTCGACCATGCCGGTCGGCTCGCCCTTCTCGATGAGCTCATAGGGGTCGTCATCAGCGAAGAGCGATGAATCATAGATCAAGCCGAGCTCGCGCTCGATGGCGAGCGTCACCTCGGAAAAATCCCAGGACGGCGTGCGCATGCCGACCGGCCGGACGCCGGTGATCTTCTCCAGCGTATCGGCAGAGCGCAGGTGCAGCTCGCGCTCCGCCTCGGGCGGCACAGCGGTGTTGACCTCGTGGATCCAGCCATGGAGGCCGATCTCGTGGCCTTCCGCGATGACGCGGCGCTGTTCGTCGGGATAGAGCAGCGCCGTCACCGCCGGCACGAAGAAGCTCGCCTTGATCTCCTCGCGCGCCAGCATGGAGAGGATGCGCGGCATGCCGGCGCGATTGCCGTATTGGCCCCACGAGAGCCGGCCGACCGATTTGCCGCCATCGCGCAGTTCGTTGGTCTCGTGATCGACGTCGAAGGAGAGCGCCACGGCGCAACGCGCCCCGCCCGGCCAGCTCTTCGGCTTGAGATTGCGGCCGGCTCTCACCTGCTCGACCTTGCCGCGCCAAATCTCCTCCGGCCATTGCCAGGGCTTCAGTTCGGTCATGGCGTTCCTCCTCTAGCATCGGACCGAAACGTGGAATCCACTTTTCGGAATAATCCGATGCGATAACAATGTGATAGATCATCGTGATCGCGTCCGTTCGGACGCGCGATGATCTATGCTCACGCTGCCGCTTCGGGCAGCACCGGTACGGCCGCGAGCAGCCGCCTAGTGTAGTCGTGCTGCGGGTTGTCGTAGACCTCGCCTGCCGGCCCCTCCTCGACGATGCGGCCGCGATACATCACCGCGACCCGGTCGCAGAGATGCCGGACCACCGAGAGGTCGTGCGAGATGAAGATCAGGGTCAGGCCGAGCTCGGCCCGCAGGCGCATCAGCAGATTGATGATCTGCGCCTGGATCGAGACGTCGAGCGAGGCGACCGGCTCGTCGCAGACGACGAGATCGGGCTGCATGGCGAGCGCGCGGGCGATCGCGACGCGCTGGCGCTGGCCACCGGAGAACTGGTGCGGGTAGCGGTCGGCGAAGGCCGGATCGAGCCCGACCGCGGCCAGCCAGTCGCGGACATAGGTTGCACTGTCGGCCTTGCCGACCAGCCCATGGGCGAGCGGCCCCTCGGCGATGCCCTGGCCGATGCGCATGCGGGGATTAAGCGAGGCGAACGGGTCCTGGAAGATCGTCTGGATCCGAGTGGTGAGCTTCTTCGGCTCGGCCCCCTCGCTCATCACCGGCCGGCCCTCGAGGCGAACGGTGCCCGAGGACGGCGCATAAATGCCCGCCGCCATGCGCCCGAGCGTCGACTTGCCCGAGCCGGATTCGCCGACCAGCCCGAGCGCTTCGCCACGCGGCACGGTCAAGCTGACCTCGTCGACCGCCATCACGGTGGGAGGCGGCTGCAGCAGGCCGAGCTTCTGGCCGAGGCCACGCAGGGCGCCGGGCCGCGACTCGAAGCACTTGCTGACCCGATCGGCGACAAAATAGGGCGCGCCGGGTACCGGCGCGGCAGCGGCCGCCGCCAGCTTGCGGGCAGGCGGGGCGGCATCAGGGACGCCACCGCCACGCAGCAGCAGTTCGCCTGGCCTGGCGCGCGAAGGCAGCGAGTCGAGGAGGGCACGGGTATAGGCGTGCTGCGGGCGCGTCAGCACATCCAGCGTCGGGCCAGCCTCGACGATCTTGCCGAGCCGCATCACCGCGACGTGCTGGGCGATCGAAGCGACGGTGGCAAGATCATGGCTGATCCAGATCAGCGCCGTGCCGAGCTCGGCGACGAGCTCCTTCATCTCGGCCAGGATCTCGGCCTGGATGGAGACGTCGAGCGCCGTCGTCGGCTCGTCGCAGATGATCAGCTTCGGCCGGTGGAGCAGCGCGATCGCGATGGCAACGCGCTGGCGCATGCCGCCGGAGAGCTGGTGCGGATAGAAGTCGACGGTCGCTTCGGGGCGCGGGATGCGGACCTGCGCGAGGCCGGCGATGGCGCGCCGGCGGGCCTCGGCGGCGGAGACCTTCTCATGCGCCTCCAGCGCCAGCCGGATCTGTTCGCCGATGGTCAGGACCGGGTTCAGCGTCATCAGCGGGTCCTGGAAGACCATCGAGACGATGCGCCCGCGCAGCTTGCGCAACTCATCCGGCGGAAGGCCGACCAGTTCGCGGCCATCGAGCTTCACCGAACCGCCGGCGACACGACCGGGCGGGTCGATCAGGCCGATGATCGAGAAGCCGGTGACGCTCTTGCCCGACCCGGATTCGCCGACGAGCCCCATCACCTCGCCGCGCCGCAGCGAGAAGGAGACGCCGTCAACCGCCTTGACCACACTGGCGCGGGCGAAGAACTGCGTGGTGAGGTCGGCGACCTCGAGGAGCGGGGCGTCGGTCATGGCGTGCTCCCTTCTCCCCCTGCGGGAGAAGGTGCCGGCAGGCGGATGAGGGGTCGCGCGACCTTGAACGCCCATGCCCCTTCAAAACAGCAACCGATCCGCGTCGCGCGACCCCTCACCCCAACCCTCTCCCGCAGGGGGAGAGGGGGCAGGGCGGCGGCCAGTCCTGACGAGACTGCCCTCATCGCTTCAGCCTCGGATTGACCTGGTCGCGGATCTGGTCGCCGACCAGGTTGATCGCCACGATCAGCAGGATCAGGGCAAGGCCGGGATAGATCGAGATCCAGTAGCGGCCCGACAGCATGTACTGGAAGCCGTTGGCGATCAGCGAGCCCAGCGAAGGCTCGGTCACCGGCAGGCCGACGCCGAGGAAGGAGAGCGTCGCCTCCAGCGCGATGGCGTTGGCGACCTGCACAGTCGCGACCACGATCAAAGGCGGCAGGCAGTTCGGCAGGATGTGCCGCCAGATCACCTGCCGGGCCGGCAGCGGCGTCGACAGCGCCGCCTCGACATAGTCCTTGCCGCGCTCGGCCGAGGCGGCGCCATGGGCAGTGCGGGCGAAATAGGCGTATTGCGCGGCGACCAGCGCGGCGATGAGCTGCGCCTTGCCCTGGCCGAGCAGTGCCGAAATCACCAGCGCCAGCAGGATCGCCGGGAAGGCCAGCTGCAGGTCGATCACGCGCATGATGAAGGCCTCGCGCCGTCCGCCGAGATAGGCGGCGGCGATGCCGAGCGTGACGCCGATGGCGAAGGCGAAGGTCCCGGCGACCAGCCCCATCTGCAGGGAGATGCGCAGGCCATAGAGGATGGCCGAGAGCAGGTCGCGCCCCTGCGCGTCGGTGCCGAGCCAATGGGTATAGCCGCTGGAGCCGACATAGCCGGGGGGCCGGCGCGCATCGGAGAGGACGAGATTGGCGAGGTCGTAAGGGTTCTGCGGCGCGATCAGTGGGGCGAGCAGGGCGACGCCGATCATCAGGACGACGACGACGAGCGCCGCGACCGCGATGCGGCTCTCCCTGAACTCGCTCCAGAAGCGGGCGATGGGCGTTTCGGTCTTCATCCCGTCCGGCCCTTCCGCAAGCGCGGATCGAGCGCGAAATAGGTCATGTCGACCAGGAAGTTGATCATGATGAAGGCGAACGCGACCAGCATCAGATAGGCGACCATCACTGGCCTATCGAGCGACTGGATGGAGTCGATGATCAGCTTGCCGATGCCGGGCCAGGAGAAGATCGTCTCGGTCACCACCGCGAAGGCGAGCGTCGAGGCAAATTCCAGCCCGAAGACGGTGACGAGCGGAATCGAGATCAGGCGCAGGACATGCCGGCGCAGGATGACGCCCTCCGAGATGCCGGCGGCGCGGGCGAATTTCACGGTGTCGGTCAGCATGACTTCGCGCGTGCCGGCCCGCGCCAGCCGCGTCATCAGCGCGAGCTTGAAGAAGGCGAGGTTCAGCGCCGGCAGCAGGAGGTGCGAGAGTCCGTTGAGGGTCAGGAAGCTCCATTCGACCCCGAAGAGCGCGGCGGTCTCGCCGCGCCCGCCGGCTGGCAGCCATTGCAGCTCGACCGCGAAGGCCATGATCAGGACGAGGCCGATCCAGAAAGTCGGCACCGAGAAGCCGAGGATCGACAGCGCCATGATCAGCTTGGAGAGCGGGCTATCCGGCCGGTAGCCGGCATAGATGCCGGCGGGAATGCCGATCAGCGCCGCCCCCAGGACGGCCGCGAGGGTCAGCTCCAGCGTCGCCGGCAGGCGCGACAGGATGAGCTGGAGCACCGGCATGCCGAAGACGAAGGAGCGGCCGAAATCGCCGTGCAGGACACGGTCGAGAAAGGTGAGATACTGTTCCCAGAGCGGCTTATCCAGCCCGTAGCGGGCGATCGTCTCGAGCCGGATGTCCTGGCTGACATCGGGGCCGATCAGAACATCGATCGGGTTGCCGATGGCGTAGACGCCAACGAAGACCAGCACCGACATGACCAGCATGACGGCCAGCGCCTGCAGGACGCGCTCGATGACGTGGGTCAGCATCGGATGGACATTCGTCGCCGCTGCTTCGCAACCTCCATGCCAAGGAGAGGGGATTCGTTGCCGCTCTCCTGGATCGAGACAGCGGCGATATAGGTCATCACGGCCAGCTCTCGACCATCACCGCGCGCGTTTCCTCGACGCCGACGGCCCAGAGTGCCAGCATTTCCTCGTCCGGCCGCTGGTAGCGGCCATGGAAATTGCCGTCGCCGAGGATCTCGCGCTTCCGCTGCGGACTGGCGGCCTGGTAGAGCGCGGCATCGAAAGGCGGTTTCACCCCATCGGGCAAGCTCACGCCTTCGAGGCGGGTCCAGGGGAAGTTCTCCATCCACGAGGCATGCGAGGCGGCCGGGTCGACTGCCTTGACTGCCTCCTGGAAGCGGGAACCCGCCCACCAATTGTGCATCTTGACGCTGGCGTCGGGCCGCTTGCCCATCCACTCGGTCACCGCCGTCATCACCGGCGCATTGCCGCCATGGCCGTTGACCAGCACGATGCGGCGGAAGCCGGAACGGTAGACGCCTTCGAGCAGGTCTTCGAGCAGCGCAACATAAGTGGTCATCCGCAGCGAGATCGTGCCCGGATAGGCGGCGAAACCCGGCGTCATGCCATAGGCCTGCACCGGGAAGACCGGGATGCCGAGCGGCTCTGCCGCCTCGGCGGCGACACGCTCCGACAGGATCGCGTCAGTGGCAAGGCTCAAATAGGCGTGTTGTTCGACGCAGCCGAGCGGCAGCACGCAGCGATCGTCGCGCTTCGCCTGTTCCTCGATCTGCATCCAGTTCATCCGGGCGACGAGCACGGCCTGATCCTTGCGTTTCGGCGAAACCGCGTCATCCTTGACAGCGGTATACGGGACCGTCAAGTTCCATATGGAACTAAATTGGATGTCCGCGATGGCACGCGCCCCGACTTCCTTGTCCAAGCTCGACCGCGACCGCGAGGCGGCGCTGCGCGCGCTCGACCCGCTGACCGTCACCAAGCTCTGGGACAATCCCTGCTGGCTGTCGTTCAGGCTCAATTTCATCGCCTTCCGCTTCAACGACCCGGTCTATCGCTGGATCGAGACACGCTACGGCCTGGTGCGGCCGGAATTCGTCGCGCTTTACGCCGTCGGACTCAAGGGCGGCGTCGCGGCCAAGAACATCGTCGCCTCCGCCGGCCTGCCGAAGAACACGCTCTCGCGCGCGATCCAGAAGCTGCTGCAGCGGCGCCTGCTCAAGCGCGAGACCGATCCGGCCGATCTGCGCAGCTATGTGCTGGCGCTGACGCCAGCCGGGCGCGCCATCTTCGACGAGACCATGCCGATGATGGTGGGACAGCAGACTGCGATGCTCGCGGTGCTGACCGAAGCCGAGCAGAAGCAGCTCTGCGAATTGATGGACAAGATGGTGATCGCCTCCCCGGCGTGGCCTGCCGATCTCGAACCCGAAGGGACCTCAACATGACCAAGCCTTTGCCGCACTGGTCCCCGCGCTGGCGGACCGCCGCCCTCGCCGCCCTGATCGGGTTGCCGCTGTCCGGCGCCGCGATGGCGCAGACGCTGACGATCGGCGTGCGGGCCGGACCTGAATCGATCGACCCGCATTTCACCGCGACCGGCACCCATGCCGAAGCGCTGAAGCATGTCTTCGACACCCTGACCTGGTCGGGCGACAAGCTCCAGATCGAGCCGCGCCTCGCCTTGAGCTGGAAGGCGATCGAGCCCGCCGTCTGGGAGTTCAAGTTGCGCCCCGGCGTCAAGTTCCATGACGGCTCCGACTTCACCGCCGAGGACGTCAAGTTCTCGATCGAGCGCATCCCGGTCGTTGCCGGCCCGAACCCGACGACGATCTATGTCCGGCGCGTCAAGGAGGTGAAGATCGTCGATCCGCTCACCGTCCACATCGTCACCGACGGGCCCGCGCCGAACCTGCCGAACGATTTCATCCGCCTGTTCATCGTCTCGCACAAGGCTGCGGCCGGGCTGACCAAGGACAATGCCAACGACGCCTTCAACACCGGCAAGGCGGCGATCGGCACTGGCCCCTACAAGTTCGTGTCGTGGACCCCGAAGGACCAGCTCGTGCTCGAGCGCTTCGACGGCTATTGGGGCGAGAAGGAGCCGTGGCAGCGCGTGCTGCGCAAGGAATTACCGAACGACGCCGCCCGCGTCGCCCAGCTCAAGGCCGGCCAGGTCGACATCATCGTGCGCGCTCCGGCCTCCGACGTGCCGACGCTGAAGCGCGACGCCAAGCTCACGGTCGCCACGATCGACACGGTCTATGTCTTCAACATGGAGCTCGACATGCGGGACAAGTCCCCGCAGGTCAGCGCCAAGGACGGCTCGGCCCTGCCGAAGAACCCGCTGCAGGACGCCAAGGTGCGCGAGGCGATCGACCTTGCCATCGACCGGCCGGCGCTGGCCGAGATCGCGATGGAGGGCCTGGGCGCCCCGGTCAATCAGCTGGTGACCCCCGATATCGCCGGCTACAACAAGAGCCTGCCGCCGCTGAAGCCGGATCTCGCCAAGGCGAAGAAGCTGATGGAGGAAGCCGGCTATCCGGGCGGCTTCAAGGTCTCGTTCTCCTTCACCAATGACCGTCTGCCGGGCGATCGCCAGGTCGGCACCTCGATCGCGCAGATGCTGGCGCGGATCGGCATCGAGGTGAACGCGAACGCCCAGCCCGGCGCCGTCTTCTTCCCGGCGCGCCTGCGCGGCGAGTTCTCGATGTCGATGTCGGGCTGGGGCACGCTGACGGGCGAGGCGAATTACACGCTCTCCTCTGTCGTGCACTCGAACGACCCGGCCAAGAAGCTCGGCGCCTTCAACGTGCTCGCCTACAAGAACGCCGAGCTCGACAAGCTGATAGAGGATGCCGCGGTCGAGATGAACGAGGCCAAGCGCAACGACCTGCTCTCGCAGGCCAATGCCATCGTCGCCAAGGACCGGCCGCGCCTGCCGATCCTCGCCGTCGGCTCGGCCTGGGCGATGCAGAAAGCCAAGGTGACGATCCGCCCGCGCGTCGACGAGGACACCCTCGCGATGGACATCAAGCCGGCGAAGTGAGGCTGTTCTTCCTTCTCCCCCGAGGGGAGAAGGGATTGCACCTGAGGATTTCAGCATGACCATCGCCCTCGCCATCCATGGCGGCTGCGGCACCTTGCCCAAGGCCGAGATGACCGACGCCGAATGGGCCGAGGCCAAGGCCCATCTTGCCAAATCGCTGCGTGCCGGCTGGGCCGTCCTCGCCAATGGCGGCAGCGCTGTCGATGCCGTCGAGGCCGCCGTGCTGGTGATGGAGGATTCCGTCCATTTCAACGCCGGCCATGGCGCCGCCTTCAATGCCGATGGCGAGCATGAGCTCGACGCCTCGATCATGGACGGCTCGACCCTGGCGGCCGGCGCGCTCTGCGCGGTCAAGCGTATCCGCAACCCGGTCAGCGCCGCCAAGGCGCTGATGCATCGCGGCGATCCGCTCCTGCTGACCGGCCCGGCCGGCGATGCCTTCGCCCAGACCGAGGGTCTCGACATCGTCGAGAACGAGTATTTCTCGACGGAGCGGCGGCGCAAGAACCTCGCCTCGATGAAGATCCGCGAGCTTGTCGGCACCGCCGGCGAAGCGAGCGAGGCCGAGAAGCACGGCACGGTCGGCGCGGTCGCGCTCGACGCCAACGGCCATCTCGCCGCCGCGACCTCGACCGGCGGCTACACCAACAAGCCTCCGGGCCGCGTCGGCGATTCCCCGATCATCGGCGCCGGCACCTATGCCCGCGACGGGCGCTGCGCGGTCTCGGGTACGGGCAAGGGCGAGTTCTTCATCCGCTACTGCATCGGCCACGAGATCGCGTCGCTGGTCGGCTATGCCGGCCTCTCGCTGAAGGAGGCGGCCGACCGCGCCATCGCCGAGCTCACCGCGCACAAGATCGGAGCCGGGCTCGTCGCCGTCGGCGCCGATGGCGCGATCGTCGCGCCCTATAATTCCGAGGGCATGTATCGGGGCTGGGTGACGCCGGACGGGCTCGTCCATGTCGCAACCCATGCCGATGTCGAGGTGATGGGGCAGGCATGACGACCGAACCCATCCTGATCTGGGGCGCCGGCGCGATCGGCGGCGTGCTCGGCGCTTATTGGGCAAGGGCCGGGGTTCCTGTGCTGCTGGTCGACATCGTCGCGGAACATGTCGAGGCCTGCCGGACGACGGGGCTGGCGATCACCGGGCCGGTCGAAGAATTCCGGCAGGTGGTCCCGGCGGTAACGCCGCAGGAATTGACCGGTACCTATTCGCGCATCGTGCTGGCGGTGAAGGCTGGCGCCACCGAAGCTGCGCTTGCCGCCCTGAAGCCGCATCTCGCCGCCGATGGCTTCGTGCTCTCGGCCCAGAACGGGCTCAACGAGATCACCATCGCCAAGGCGGTCGGCGAGCAGCGGACGATGGGCTGCTTCGTCAATTTCGGCGCCGACTGGCATGGGCCGGGCGAGATCCTCTACGGCAATCGCGGCGCCGTGGTCGTCGGCGAGCTTGACGGGGCGATGACCGACCGCGTGCGCGAGATGCACCGGCTGCTCGCAATTTTCGAGCCGGACGCGATTCTGACCGACAACATCTACGGCTACCTCTGGGGCAAGCTCGCCTATGGCGCGATGCTGTTCGGCACCGCCCTCACCAACGACTCGATGTCGGCGAATTTCGCCGATCCGCAGCGGCTGCCGGTCTGGCTGGCGCTCGGGCGCGAGGTCGGCGCGGTCGCGGCGGCACGCGGCGTCACCTCGCTCGGCTTCGGCGAATTCGACCCTGCCGTGTTCGCGCCGGGCGCGCCGGAAGGTCCGCAGGTCGAGACGATTGCCTGGCTCGCCGACTACACCTCGAAGACGGCCAAGACCCATTCCGGCATCTGGCGCGATCTTGCCGTGCGCAAGCGCAAGACCGAAGGCCAGGCGCAGATCGGCATCATCTCACGGCTCGGCCACGAGGTCGGCGTCGCCACGCCGGCCCTGGAACTGTTGGTATCCCTGATTCAGGACATCGAGGGCGGCCACCGCCCGATGTCCCTGGACACGCTGAAGGTCCTGATCGAGCAATGCAGATCCGCTTCGACAACCGCGTAGCCCTCGTTACCGGCGCCGCCCAGGGCATCGGCCGCGCCATCGCCGCCGCGCTGGCCGAGGCCGGCGCGAAGGTCCATCTCGCCGATCTCGATGCGGAGGGCGTCACCGCCAGCGCGGACGCACTCGGCGCGAGCGCCCATGTCGCCGATCTCGGCAGCCCGGAGACCACGAAGGAGCTGGTCGGCAAGCTCCTTGCGAGCGAGGGCCGACTCGACCTGCTGGTCAACGCCGCCGGCGGCGTGCGCGGCCAGGTCGGCCGGCCGATCGAGGAGATATCCGAGAGCGACTGGCGCGCCGTCTTCGCCGCCAATGTCGATGCCGCCTTCTTCCTGTCGCAGGCGGCGGCGCCGGCGATGAAGCAGGCGGGATATGGCCGCATCGTCAACATTTCCTCCGGCGCCGGCCTGCGGCCGAGCCTGACCGGCATCCAGGCCTATGCCAGCGCCAAGCACGCTTTGGTCGGGCTGACCAAGCAGCTCGCCTGGGAATTCGGCCCTGATGGCATCACCGTGAACTCGGTCGCGCCCGGCTTCGTCCGCTCCAACCCGGCGACCGAGCGGCAATGGGAGTCCTACGGCACGGACGGCCAGAAGCGGCTGATCGAGGGCATCCATACCCGCAAGCTCGGCACAGCCGAGGACATCGCCCATGCCAGCCTGTTCTTCCTCTCCGAGCAGGCAGGCTGGGTAACCGGCCAGATCCTCTCGGTCGATGGCGGCCGGTCCTGAGAGGACCAGACGCTCGCGACGCCCATCGGCATCACCAGACCGCGAACTGCTCAAGCCGGCGGCAGCCCCGCCTGTTTTTCGACGATTGACAAACTGCGAAACGCAGTCGAGATTTCATACGCATACAAACGAATTTCCACCTTGGCTTGTTGCAGTGCGCTGCACTGGCCTAGGGTAGGAAATCGCGCAGCGAGGGGCTGTGGATGCGTAAGACGTGCGATCAACGGGAGAGCCATCGAATGGACCGTCGCCAATTCGTCAGCGGAGCTGCGCTCGGCGCCGTCGCGCTGGCCACGCCGTCTCTGCTGCGCGCCCAAGGCGCGCCGATCAAGATCGGCGAGATCAACAGCTACACCTCTCAGCCGGCCTTCCTGAAGCCCTATCGCCAGGGCTGGGAGCTGGCGCTGGAGCAGGTCAACGCCGCCGGCGGCGTGCTCGGCCGCAAGGTCGAGACCCTGTTCCGCGACGATGCCGGCAAGCCCGAGGATTCGGTGCGGCTCGCCGGCGAACTGATCAACGCCGAGAAGGTCGACCTGCTTTCGGGCGGCTTCCTCTCCAATGTCGGCCTCGCCATCGCCGACTACGCCCTGCAGAACAAGCGGCTCTATGTCGCCTCCGAGCCGCTCTCGGACGCGATCGTCTGGGCCAAGGGCAACCGCTACACCTTCCGCCTGCGGCCCTCGACCTACATGCAGGCGGCGATGCTGGTCGAGGAAGCGGCCAAGCTCCCGGCCAAGAAGTGGGCGCTCGTTGCGCCGAACTACGAATACGGCCAGTCGGCGGTGAAGTGGTTCAAGGAGCTGCTGAAGAAGGCCAAGCCGGACGTCGAGTTCGTCGCCGAGCAGTTCCCGGCGCTCGGGCGCATCGACGCCGGCGCGACCGTGCAGGCGCTCGAGGCGGCCAAGCCCGACGCGATCTTCAACGTCACCTTCGCCGCCGACCTCTCGAACTTCGTGCGCCAGGGCAATACCCGCGGGCTGTTCGAAGGCCGCACGGTCGTCTCGATGCTGACCGGCGAGCCTGAATATCTCGACCCGCTCGGTGCCGAGACGCCGGTCGGCTGGATCGTCACCGGCTATCCGCATGCCGACATCCAGACGCCAGATCACGTCAAGTTCCGCGACGCCTACAAGGCGAAGTACAACGACTATCCGCGCCTCGGCTCGGTCGTCGGCTTCGACACCATGAACGCCATCGCTGCCGGCATCGCCAAGGCCGGCACGACCGACAACGAGAAGCTCATCGACGCCATGAAGGGGTTGAAGTTCACCTCGGCCTTCGGCCCGGTGGAGTTCCGCGCCTCCGACCATCAGTCGACGCTCGGCGCCTATGTCGGCAAGACCGCGGTCAAGGACGGCAAGGGCGTGATGGTCGACTGGCGCTACGCCGACGGCGCCAAATACCTGCCTTCGGATGCAGAGGTGAAGACGCTCCGCCCGGCGGGCTGAAGCGCCGGAGTTCGACCTGATCTAGACTAGGATACCCGGCCGCAGCGCCCCGCTGCGGCCGCGGGAGGATTGCGCCCTTTTTTCGGTTGTTTCGACGGGACCTCGCATGATCGATCTGATCTTCGCGCAGACGCTCAACGGCCTGGCCTCGGCCTCGTCGCTCTTCCTCGTCGCCTGCGGGCTGTCGATCATCTTCGGCGTGACGCGGATCGTGAATTTCGCGCACGGCTCCTTCTACATGCTCGGCGCCTATCTCGCCTTCACGCTGGTGTCCCGCTTCGGCCCGGCCGATGCGCTCGGCTTCTGGGGCGGGGTGCTGCTCGCGGCGCTGATCGTCGCGGCGCTCGGCGCCATCGTCGAGATCATCATCCTGCGCCGGATCTACCAGGCGCCGGAGCTGTTCCAGCTGCTCGCGACCTTCGGCCTCGTGCTGATGGTGCAGGACATTGCGCTCGGCATCTGGGGACCGGAGGACAAGCTCGGCCCGCGCGCGCCGGGCTTCAAGAGCTTCGTCGTGCTGATGGGCAGCCGCTTCCCGAGCTACGAGCTCTTCCTGATCGTGGTCGGGCCGATCATGCTCGGCCTGCTCTGGTTCCTGTTCCAGAAGACGCGCTGGGGCACTTTGGTGCGCGCCGCGACGCAGGATCGCGAGATGGTCGGCGCGCTCGGCGTCAACCAGCGCCTGCTCTTCACCTCCGTCTTCGCCTTCGGCGCCGGCCTTGCAGCTCTCGGCGGGGCGCTGCAGCTCCCGCGCGAGGCGGTGAACCTGCACATGGACCTCTCCATGATCTCGGAGGCCTTCGTCGTCGTGGTCGTCGGCGGGCTCGGCAGCGTCACCGGCGCCTATCTCGCGGCGGTGCTGATCGGCATCATCCACGCCTTCGGCATCCTGGTCTTCCCGAAGATCACGCTGGTTCTGGTTTTCCTGGTGATGGCCGTCGTGCTGGTGATCAAGCCCTATGGGCTGATGGGCAAGCGCCCGGTCGGCAGCGCCCATGCCCATGGCCCGGTCGAGCCGCTGCTGCTGCCCGCCAGCCATAACGTCAAGCTGATCGGCCTCGCCGCGCTCGCCGTGCTGCTGCTCGCGCCCTTCATCGTTGCCGACCACTGGCTGCTGACGCTGACCGAGCTCTCGATCTTCGCGCTCTTCGCGGCATCGCTGCACTTCATGATGGGGCCGGGCGGCATGGCGTCCTTCGGCCACGCCGCCTATTTCGGCCTCGGCGCCTATGGCGCGGCGCTGGCGGTGAAGTGGCTGGGCATGCCGATGCTGCCGGCGCTCGCCTTCGCGCCCTTCCTCGCCGGCATCGCCGGCTTCGTCTTCGGCTGGTTCTGCGTGCGGCTCTCCGGCGTCTACTTGGCCATGCTGACGCTGGCCTTCGCCCAGATCGCCTGGGCGACCGCCTTCCAATGGGTCGACGTCACCGGCGGCGACAACGGCATTCTGGGCGTCTGGCCGGCGGCCTGGGCGAGCTCGAAGCTGGTCTATTACTATCTCGCACTGGCGATCTGCGTCGCCGCGATCCTCTGCCTTCGCGTCATCGTCTTTGCGCCCTTCGGCTATGCCTTGCGGGCCGGGCGCGACAGCCCGCTCCGGGCCGAGGCGATCGGCCTGCCGGTGATGCGCATCCAGTGGATCGCCTTCATCATCGCCGCCTTCGCCGCCGGCATCGCCGGCGCCCTTTTCGCCTTCTTCAAGGGCTCGGTCTTCCCGACCTATATGGCGATCCCGCGCTCGGTCGACGGGCTGCTGATGGTGCTGCTCGGCGGCGTCCAGACCGTGTCGGGCCCGATCGTCGGCGCCTTCGCCTATATGGGCCTGCAGGAGCAGCTGATGAAGGCTACGATGTACTGGCGTTTCGTCCTGGGCGCCTCGATCGTGCTGCTCGTCATCCTGTTCCCGCGCGGCCTCGTCGGCACGGCGCTCGCCTTCGCCGAGCGACGCCGCGAAGCTGAACCCGCCGCTCCAGTCGCCGCCACGCCGGAGCCCGCGCGATGACCCCGGTCCTCGAAGTCCGCAATCTCGGGAAATCCTTCGGCGGCGTGCGCGCCGTCGACGATGTCAGCTTCTCGGTTGAGGCCGGCAAGCTCTTGGCGCTGATCGGCCCGAACGGCGCCGGCAAGACGACCTGCTTCAACATGCTGAACGGCCAGCTCCCGTCCGACCGCGGCGAGGTGATCTTCGACGGCCGGACGATCACCGGCCTGAAGCCCCGCGAGGTCTGGCGCCTCGGCGTCGGCCGCACCTTCCAGATCACCGCGACCTTCGCCTCGATGAGCGTACGCGAGAACGTGCAGATGGCGCTGATCTCGCATGCCGGCGAGACCTGGACCCTGTTCGGCCGGGCCAAGGACCGCCATGTCGCCGAGGCCGACGCGCTGCTTAGCCAAGTCGGCATGCTCGACCAGGCCGAGCGTGCCTGCGGCGTCCTCGCCTATGGTGATCTGAAGCGGGTCGAGCTCGCGGTCGCGATCGCCAACAAGCCGAAGCTTCTGCTGATGGACGAGCCGACCGCCGGCATGGCACCGCGCGAGCGCATCGCGCTCATGGCGCTGACCGCCGAGATCGCCCGGGAGCGCGGCATCGCCGTGCTGTTCACCGAGCACGATATGGACGTGGTCTTCGCCCATTCCGACGCGATCCTGGTGCTCGACCGCGGCAAGCTGATCGCCAAGGGCCGGGCCGAGGAGGTCCGCAACGATCCGGCCGTGCGCGCGGTCTATCTCGGCTCCGGCGCGACCTCGGGAGGGCACTGATGCTCGAGATCGAAGGCCTCAACGCCTATTATGGCCGCGCCCATATCCTGCACGGCGTCGGCTTCTCGATGGGGCGCGGCGAGGTGCTGGCGCTGATGGGCCGCAACGGCGCCGGCAAGTCGACGACGATGAAGGCGGTGATGGGGCTGGTGCCGCCGCAGGCCGGCCGCGTCACCTTCGAGGGGCACACCATCGTCGGGCGCGAGCCGTTCGAGATCGCCCGCCTCGGCATCGGCTATGTGCCGGAGGAGCGCCGCGTCTTCTCCGAACTCAGCGTGATGGAGAACCTTTCCGTCGCGCAGCGGCCGAAGCGCGAGGGCGCGCCGCACTGGACGCCGGAGCGGTTGTTCCAGCTCTTCCCCAATCTCGGGCGCATGCGCGACCGGCCCGGCGGAGCGATGTCGGGCGGCGAGCAACAGATGCTGACGATCGCCCGCACGCTGATGGGCAATCCCAAGCTCGTCCTGCTCGACGAGCCCTCCGAAGGCCTCGCGCCGGTGATCGTCGAGGAGATGGCCAAGACCATCCTGGCGCTGAAGGGCGAAGGGCTCTCGGTGCTGATCTCGGAGCAGAACCTGCACTTCGCCGGCTCGGTCGCCGACCGCGCCACCATCATCGAGAAGGGCTTGATCCACTTCACCGGCACGATGGACGAGCTCAAGGCGGATGAGGCGGTGCGGGCGCAGTATCTGTCGGTGTGAGCGATCGTTTGCGGAACCGCGCCGTCATTCCGGGGCGCTGCGCAGCAGCGAGCCCGGAACCCATGATCACGACGTCGTTCCAGATCGTCATGCTCGCCCTTGTGGCGAGCATCCACGTCTTGAACACCGCGTTTCATCAGCAATGCAAAGACGTGGATGGTCGGGACGAGCCCGACCATGACGGTAGTGCGGTGTTCATGGATTCCGGGCTCTTCGCTTCGCGAAGCCCCGAAAAGACGACAAGTGGCGCCCAAACAAAAAACCCCGGAAGCTCGCGCTTCCGGGGCAGGTGCCCGGCCGTGACCACGGCCAGGGGGAGGAGTCTTTACCAGCCGGCGAGGACCGAGCCCTTGAAGCGCTCGGCAACGAAGGCCTTGATCTCGGGGGTGTGATAGGAGGCGAGCAGCGCCTTGACCCAGGGCTTGTCCTTGTCGGCCTCGCGCACGGCGATCAGGTTGACATAGGGGCCCTTCGGGTCCTCGCGCAGGATCGCCGAGGTCGGCTCGATCTTGGCGTCGACGGCGTAGTTGGTGTTGATCGCAGCGGCGGCGACGTCGGCCAGCGAGCGCGGCGTCTGGGCGGCCTCGATCTCGATGATCTTCAGCTTCTTCGGGTTGCTGACGATGTCGGCGACGGTCGGCTTGAAGCCGACGCCGTCCTTCAGCTTGATCGCGCCCTTGTCCTGCAGCAGCAGCAGCGAGCGGCCGCCATTGGTCGGGTCGTTCTGGATCGCGACGGTGGCGCCGTCCGGCACCTCGGTCCAGCTCTTGTACTTCGACGAGTAGATGCCGAGCGGGAAGTTCACGGTCAGGCCGACGCTGACCAGCTTGAAGCCGCGATCCTTCACCTGGTTGTCGAGATAGGGCTGGTTCTGGAACGAGTTCGCCTCGAGCTCGCCGGCGGCCAGCGCCTGGTTCGGCACGACATAGTCGGAGAACTCGATGATCTTGAGGTCGAGGCCGTTCTTGGCGGCGATCGGCTTCACCTTCTCGAGGATCTCGGCATGCGGGCCGGGCGAGGCGCCGATGCGGACGACCTGGTTCTGCTGGGCGAGTGCCGGGGCGGTGAAGGCGACGGCGGCGAGCGCGGTCGCGAGGATGATCCTGCGGGTGGTCATGGGAGGAGCTCCGTTACGAAGAGGGATTGGGAGGAAGGCTTTGGGTTTCACCAGCTCGGAAGGATCGAGCCCTTGAAGCGCTCGGCGACGAACGTCTTGATTTCGGGAGAACGATAGCTCTCGACCAGCGCCTGGACGAAAGGCTTGTCCTTGTCGGCGCTGCGCACTGCGATCAGGTTGGTATAGGGACCCTTCGGCTCCTCGCGCAGGATCGCCGAGTTTGGGTCGATCTTGGCGTCAACGGCATAGCTGGTGTTGATCGCGGCCGCCGCGACATCGGCGAGCGAGCGGACGGTCTGCCCCGCCTCGATCTCGATGACCTTGAGCTTTTTCGGGTTCTCGGTGATGTCGAGGACGGTCGGCTTGAAGCCGGTGCCCGGCTTCAGCTTGATCACGCCCTTGTCCTGCAGCAGCAGGAGCGCGCGGCCGCCATTGGTCGGGTCGTTCTGGATGGCGACGGTCGCGCCCTCCGGCACTTCGGCCCAGCTCTTGTACTTCTGGGAGTAGATGCCCATCGGGAAGTTCACGGTCGTCGCAGCGCTGACGATCTTGAAGCCGCGATCCTTCACCTGATTGTCGAGATAGGGCTGGTGCTGGAAGGCATTGGCCTCGAGGTCGCCGGTGTCGAGCGCCTGGTTCGGGATGACGAAGTCCGAGAACTCGAAGATCTTGAGATCGTAGCCCTTCTTGGCGAGCACCGGCTTGATCTGCTCGACGATCTCGGCATGCGGGCCCGGCGTGACACCGATGCGGATCACCTGGTTCTGCTGGGCGAAAGCGCCGCTAGCGGACAAGGAGAGGGCGGCGGCCGCAGCGAGCAGGCTACGGCGGGAGAGGAGATCAGGCATCTTCTGTTTCCAGCAATCAGTAGTGAGTAGGCAGTCGCTCAGGCGTGGCGCAGGCGCTTGTTGAGGCGGCGCGACAGTCGGTCGCCGACGCTCTGCACGGTCTGGACGAGAACGATCAGTACGGCGACGACGATCGCCATCACATCCGGCATGAAGCGCTGATAGCCATAGCGGATGCCGAGATCGCCCAAGCCCCCGCCGCCGACCGCACCGACCATGGCCGAGAAGCCGAGCAGGCTGACGAGAGCGAGCGTCAGGCCGAGCACGATCGCCGGCAGCGCCTCGGGCACCAGCACCTTGCGGACGATCTGCAGCGGGGTCGCACCCATCGAACGGGCCGCCTCGACCAGGCCCTGGTCGACCTCGCGGATCGCGCCTTCGATCAGGCGCGCGATGAACGGCGTCGCCGCCACGGTCAGCGGCACGGTCGCGGCGAAGGTGCCGATCGAGGTACCAGCGATCAGCCGGGTGAAGGGAATGATTGCGACGACCAGGATGATAAAGGGCGTCGAACGCGTCGCATTGACCAGCGCACCGAGCACCGCATTGACCGCAGGCGCCGCGAAGAGCTCGCCCTTCTTGCTGGTGGCGAGGAAGACACCGAGCGGCAGGCCGAGCGCCGTGCCGAGGCCGGCGGCGATCGCGACCATCAATAGCGTGTCGCCGGTCGCCTCGATGATCAGACGGATGAGTTCAGGAGACATGGCCGACCAGCTCCGCCTTGAGATCGAGGGATTTCAGCGCGCCGAAGACGGCGGCAAGCTCGGGTTCGCTCGCCGGCACCGAGACCAGCAGGCTGCCGAAGGGCTTGTCGCCGATCGCATCGATGCGGCCGGCGAGGATGTTGACGTCGACGCCGATCACGGCGCTGAGGCGGCTGATCACCGGCGTCGTCGCATTCTCGCCGGTGAAGGCGATGCGCAGTACGGCGCTGTCGCCGGCGAGCGCCTGTTTATGGATGCGGCCGGCCAGGTATTCGGGAACCTCGACGCCGGTCACCGCCTCGACGAAGCTCGCCGTGGTCGGATGGCGCGGCCGGGTCATCACCTCGAAGGTCTCGCCCTCCTCGACGATGTGGCCGCCCTCGATCACCGCGACGCGGTCGCAGATTTCCTTGATCACCGGAATCTCGTGGGTGATCAGCAGGATGGTGATGCCGAGCTCGCGGTTGACCTGCTTCAGCAGCGCGAGGATCGCGCGGGTCGTCTCGGGGTCGAGCGCCGAGGTCGCCTCGTCGCAGAGCAATACCTTCGGCTCGGTCGCCAGCGCCCGGGCGATGCCGACGCGCTGCTTCTGGCCGCCGGAGAGCTCGGCCGGGTAGCGCTCGCGCTTGTCGGCGAGCCCGACCAAAGCGAGCAGGCGAGAGACCTGCGCCTCGATCTTCGCCCTGGGCACGCCGGCGATCTCCAGCGGCAGCGCGACATTGTCGAACACCGTGCGCGACGACAGCAGGTTGAAATGCTGGAAGATCATGCCAGTGGCGCGCCGACGCTCGCGCCAGCCGGCCTCGGTCAGGTTGGTGACGTCCTCGCCCTCGATCAGGATGCGGCCGGAGGTGGCGCGCTCCAGCCCGTTGACGAGGCGGATCAGCGTCGACTTGCCGGCGCCGGAGCGGCCGATCACGCCGACGATGCTGCCGCGCGGCACGACGAGATCGATGCCGGCGAGCGCCGTCACCGGCTCCTGGCTGTCACGGCCAGCGAAGGTCTTGCCGACTCCCTCGAAGCGAATGATCGCATCGGCGGACGGCACTGGAAGGATGTCCTCGACGCGAAAGGCGCCGGGCTTCACGGGGGCGTTCATCATGTCCTCAGAAATGCGTGTGGCACGACCAGTGCGCAATGCCCAATTGCTCGAGCGTGACCTCGCGGATCGAGCGGCGGCGCTCCTCGGCGCCGAGCTCGGCGAGGGAGCGCTCCAGCCAGCGCGGCTCGCTCGGTTCGGCGGGCACGGCCCGCTCGAACCAGGCGGTGATCGCCGCGCGCAGTGTCTCGAACAGCGTCACCGACGTGCTCCTCAGGCCGCCAGGCGCAGGCCGGGGCGCGAACGGACGAGCTGGCGCGCTGCCAGTTCGGCCGCGACCGGCGTGGCGAAACGCTGGCCTTCGAGCCGGTCGAAGGCGGCCGAGGCGGAGATGAAGGTGAAGAAGCGCTCATCGGCGCCGCGGGCGACGAGGCCCGCCTGGGTTTCGCCGATCTCGATGACATAGGCTTGGCGGGCCGGCGGGCTGGGAATGACCTGGGACTGGAACGACATGGTGATCTTCGCCGCGTTGCGGCGCCCTGTATGGCGGTGATGTCGGAGGTGATGCCGCGGAACGGCGTCAGCGCTGGATCAGCGACGACAACAACACATCATCGAACGGACGATCGGTTCGACAGGGCGAAGAACGGAGCCGGTCATGTTCATCTCCTCAAGCTGGGGAGCCCACGACCACGTCGTGGCGCTTTAGCGTTTGGTGACGCGGCGCAAGCTGCTCGCTCAAATCTCCGCGGCCATCGGTGACCCGACGACGTCCGCAATCTAGGCAATCTCGTTCTGCATGTCAATCCAAACGTTCTTTTAAAGGTACGCTCCGATCAGGAAGAGCCTTTCGCCGAACGGGCGGAGAAGGAAATTTTCTTTTCCGGTGCAGCCCATTCCTCCCTCGTCGTAGAACAACATGCCATTCTGGCTTCGCGAGGCCGACCTGCTATCGTCCGCACCGACTCACGGCGGGGATGCGATGAACGACAGGACGGACAGCGCCAGCATCGTGGACGGGCGGATGACGCTGCCGGGCGTGGCCGGTGCCTTCGTGCAGGACGTAGCCAGGCCGCTCGCCTTCACGGCGAACGGGCTCGTCGCGATCTCCGGGCATGAGTGGCGCGATGGCGTGCTGCACGACGCCGCCCGGATCGAAGGCCATGCCCGGCCCGATGGCGCGACGCTCGCCCGGATCGACCAGGCGGGACCGGCGCAGGAGCTGTCGCTGACGATCCGCTCCTTCCCCGGCGACAGCGCGCCATTGCTGCGGCTGAGCTTTCCCGCGGGGGCACAGGGCGATCTCGACGCCCGGCTCGCCGCCGAGCTCTTCCTGCCGCAGCCCTTGTTCGCAGGGCTGCGGAAAGATCTCGCCGAGGGTCGCGCCGGCAGCCTCTCCTTGACCGCGACGACCAATCTCTGGCTGCACGAGGGCGCCGGCGACGAGGAGCCGCCGGTCTTCCATTTCGCACCGGAGACCGATAGCCGGCCGGCGCAGGCGCATGGCCGGGTGCAGAGCATCAGCTGGCAGCCTGCGGAAGCGGCCGACCCGGCCCTCCTTCCGGCCGGGCAGCCGGATCAGGAAGCCGAGCCGCCGGAGGACCCGGTCGCCGAACAGCTCCGGCGGATCAACTGGAGCCTGAAGCAGGTCCTGATCATCCTCGTCTTCCTGATGCTGATCATCGCGTTGAAATAAGGCTCACTCGCCCTGCGAGCGCTGGTTTCCTTGCGTCTCGTAGACCTGCTCGTTCTCGATCCATTTGCCGTCGAGGCCGCGGCCGCGGTTGAGCTGCGTCTTGTCGCGATTGGAGAGCACCTTGTGGTCCTGAAGCGAGACCGGCCGCGTGCTCGTCGCGCCGGTGCCATCGCCCTTGCCCTTGATGCTCGGACCGAGCTTGCCGCCTGCATTGGCCATCATCGTCTCCTTTGCGTGCGTTGAGCCCCCTCGCTTAGCCAACGCCTCGGCCCGGCGATGGTTCGCCTGCGAACTTCGCCGGCAGCCCTGCGTTGTCCCTGATGCAGCCCAGGAGGCGTCCATGCTCGACATCCTGCCCGCCGCCGACCATGTCGCGGCCTTCCGCATCACCGGCACGCTCGACGAGCCCGATTTCGACAGGCTGATCGCCGAGATCGAGAGCAAGCTCGAACGCCACGAGAAGCTCGGCATTCTCGCCGATCTCACCGGTTTCGAGGACATGACGTTCCGCGCCGGCCTGAAGGATGCCCGCTACGGCTTCGGCAAGATCCTGCAATGGCATCGCTTCCCGCGCGAGGCTGTCGTCACCGACAAGGGCTGGATCGAGATGCTGGTCGCCATCGCCGGGCCGCTCGTGCCCTTCGTCGAGGTCAGGAGCTTCAAGCCGGATGCCTTCAACGCGGCTTTGGCCTGGGCGAGCGAGATCGAGGGCGGGCCGAACGCCTGACGTCCCCGGGGCGCTGCGGGAGCACAACGAAGATGAACGCCAGCGAACTATTCCGTTCAGGCGGAGTTCTGGACAGACCCGCTTTTATCGCGGCAACCAAAGGAGATGCCCCATGCGACACCTTCTCATCGCCGCGGCGATAGCACTCGGCGCTGCCGTGACCCCGGCCGCCGCCAGCGAAACCTTCAGCGGCGCGGCCGGCCTCGACAAGGTCGAGGCGACCTATGTCCGCCACAACCGCGAGCACCGGATGTGGGAGATCCAGCGCAATATGGAGCGCCAGCAGCGCTATGGCCGCCACCATCGCGGCTATGACCGCGGCTATGGCTACGGCCGCCACCGCGGCGGCCCGCCGCCCTGGGCCCCGGCCCATGGCCGCCGCCATCACGACCGCTACGACCGCTTCTAGGCGGCCGTGCCCCGCGCCCTTCGCCTCCCTGTCCCCCCAGGGCGAAGGGCGCGGGAGTTTTTCAGCCTCCTTCTCCCCTCGGGGGAGAAGGTCCGGCAGGGGATGAGGGCGGGACGACCGGGTGAGCCTCTTTCAAGTATAGCGCCTCACTTCCCTCATCCGACCCGGCTACGCCGGGCCACCTTCTCCCCCGAGGGGAGAAGGGTGCGCGTCGCGCCTCCCCCGCCCAAGCTTTTCCCCGCCCGCAGGCTCATCCTGCGGGCGTTGTCGTATCTGAGGGGCAGCGGAGCGCCGCGAGGCGCTGGTTTGATGATCCGCTTCCGTGAGCTACGGAAGCGGCGCGGATGGATTGAGCCACCATCCGCACGCCCCGTGGCGCTCCGCCAGGCGGCGATTTGAAAGCTCCGGGCCGCGCTTCTTTCGCGCCAGCGTGAGCCAGCGCGGTCTAGCGAGCTCCTCGCGCAGGGATCGTAGTGTCCCCAGGTCGGTTCCCGAAGCCTCCCGGGAGTGGGGTGCAAACCCACCCGCAGGCGCCGCACCCACCCCGCCAAACGACATGCCTCCGGTCGGCCGCCCCTCGGGGATGGGATGCGGGGGATTATACGGGGGGTCGGGAGGGCGGGGATAAGGTTGTGGTCTATCCCCGTGGGGCGGGGGAACCTCGATAGAACGCCTCTCCCGGATGGGAGAGGGGGTCCCCGCGCTCTACTTCATTGCGAGGATCAAGCGGAAACGCTCAAGATTGCGCGTGACGTACACAAATTTCGGGGGTGTCATAGCAATTACTTGTTGACACCCTCGCTCACGACGGATTGGCCAATACCGACTGGAGCGATGGGTTGCTATGCTCTCAATTGGGGAGAGAGCATGTTATGATCACGTCCGTTCGTTTAACTCGATTCAAAAAATTCAACAACACCACAATAGATCTTCATCCTGATGGAATTCCTTTCTTAGCCGGAGGAAATAACTCGGGGAAATCGACACTTCTTCATGCCCTAGCCGTCTGGGAATATTGCCGCTTTGTTCTCGAAATGGAAAAAGGTAGACCTAGCCTACAACCTGGCTACTCGGGCCAAGGATTGGGTCTATCTGACGACGAATTTTCTCCAATCGCCGTAGCAAGCCTTAAGCATTTATGGACAAATTTGAAAACGCAGATCGCTGGAGAGGACGGTTACTCTCTCGCTATTGAGTGCAGATGGATCGATGTCCTTAAAGCGGAAAAGCGACTAAAGCTGTCGCTGGCCCTAACGAACGATCGTCTATTTATTAAAACTGCAGATACAAACATCAGTGATAACGATATCCTGCCTTCGGTTGCCTATCTGCCTCCATTTGCAGGTATTTCGGTCCGAGAAAATCAAATGTCTGGCGCAGAGCGGCGGGCTATGGTCGGACGCGGTCTTGCTGGAGGCATTATTCGTAATCTCTTGCATGACATGTTCAAAATCAATCAAGAAGCAAGAGCTAAACTGAAAGAAGGAAAAACTAAGATAAAAAACTCTGATCTAGCTAAACTAAGAAAAGAAGACCCATGGGAAGTGCTTCAATTTACGATGGGTCGTATATTCAACCTACAATTAGACGTAGACCCATTTAATGAACTCTATCATAGCTACATTCGGGTAAAGTGCGTTAAGGGCGATTGGGATGGAAAGTTCAAACGATACCCGAATTTCCAGGCCCGTGACCTCATGGCGGAAGGAAGCGGGTTCTTGCAATGGCTGAGCGTGTACACGCTAGCCCTCAGCCCGAGCGTTCGTACACTGCTACTCGACGAGCCAGATGCACATTTGCACCCGTCTCTACAATCACAGCTGATTGAGGCTTTGGAAGAGATAGTTGAGTCATCGGGTCGACAAATACTAATGGCTACGCATAGCACGGAAATTTTACGCCGCGCAGATTGCGACAAAATCCTCGCGTTTCATGGCAGCAAAGCAAAGTACCTTAAGCAAGACGATCAAAAGATAAGTCTTTTTATCGGACTTGGGAGCGATTACGCGCCTAAGATCGACCCTCTGCGAAGATCAAAAAAGATGATTATCGTCGAAAATGATAGTGATGCACGAATATTGAAAGCCTTCTCCGACTCCTTAAAAAGGGAATGGCCAAAAGACTTGGTTATATGGCCCTGGACGGGCGGGAGCGCAGAACGAAAGCAGCTTTATCTGCAACTCAAAGCGGAGGTTCCCGATTTGAAGGCAATAAGCTTGAGAGACAGAGACGACCTTGCTTTGGATCAAGTTGACAAAGCATCACTAAGAGACAAGTCCGTCGATAACAAGGAAGAAAATTTATCGCTGCGGGTGTGGAGACGAAGGCATATAGAGAATTACTTACTGTGGCCTCCAGCAATCGCCAAGGCGTCAGGGCGCCCAGTTGCCGATGTGGAGAATTTTTTCGCCGAGAATGGCCTTGTTATTCCGGCAGATTTTAAATCTCGCGACGTCGTCTTGCCGATGATTGATGCACGAGGCAAAGAGCTCACTCAAAAAGGGGCGGGCTCCATAAGAAATACATTTGGAGTAACGCCGTTGCAGATCGCCAAAGCGATGGAAGCGGTCGATGTCGCGGAAGACGTAACCGGTCTCATAAATGATATAATTTCTATGTAGCCGGCCTTTACTCCATACCATCACCTCCGCCGTCCCCGTCTCTCCCCCGCTCCCTTCGGCCGCGCTTCCGGCACCGGCCCCATCTCGTCCAGCGTCGGCTTCCTCGGCCGCGCCACGCTCGCCTTCGGCCTCCCCTCGCCGCCGCCCCAGTTGTGCGGGCCCATATCGGCGTCGGTCGGCTTGCGGGCTCGGGTCGGCAGGTTGGCCGAGGCGCCGTAGCTGCGCTCGCCGCGATACTTGCCGGCCGAGGACTCGACATCGCTTTGGCGGGCGAGCGGGTCGTCGGCGATGGCGAGCTCGGTTGCCTGCAGGCGCTTGATCTCGTCGCGCAGGCGGGCGGCAGTCTCGAATTCGAGGTCGGCGGCGGCCTCGCGCATGCGCTTCTCGAGATCGGCGATCGCGGCCTTGAGGTTGTGGCCGGCGACCGGGCCCTCGACCAGGCCCTTGTCGACGGTGACATGGTCGCGCTCGTAGACCGAGCCGAGGATGTCGCCGATGGCGCGCTTGATCGTCTGCGGCGTGATACCGTGCTGGGCGTTATAGGCCTCCTGCTTCTCGCGCCGGCGATTGGTCTCGGCCATCGCCCGCTCCATCGAGCCGGTGATGTGGTCGGCATAGAGCACGACCTTGCCGTCGACATTGCGGGCGGCGCGGCCGATGGTCTGGATCAATGAGGTCTCGGAGCGCAGGAAGCCTTCCTTGTCGGCGTCGAGAATGGCGACGAAGCCGCATTCGGGAATGTCGAGGCCCTCGCGCAGCAGGTTGATGCCGACCAGCACGTCGAAGGCGCCGAGGCGCAGGTCGCGCAGGATCTCGATGCGCTCGATCGTGTCGATGTCGGAGTGCATGTAGCGCACGCGCACGCCGTTCTCGTGCAGGTACTCGGTCAGGTCCTCGGCCATGCGCTTGGTCAGCACGGTGACGAGGGTGCGGTAGCCCTTGGCCGCGACCTCCTTGACCTCGTCCAAGAGGTCGGCGACCTGGTGCTTGGCCGGACGGATCTCGACCGGCGGGTCGATCAGCCCGGTCGGGCGGATGACCTGCTCGGTGAAGACGCCGCCGGTCTGGTCCATCTCCCAGCCGCCGGGCGTCGCCGAGACATGGACCGAGGACGGGCGCATCGCGTCCCATTCCTCGAAGCGCAGCGGCCGGTTGTCCATGCAGGAGGGCAGGCGGAAGCCGTATTCCGCCAGCGTCGCCTTGCGACGGAAGTCACCTTTGTACATCGCGCCGATCTGCGGCACGGTGACATGGCTCTCATCGGTGAAGACGAGAGCGTTGTCGGGCAGGTATTCGAACAAGGTCGGCGGCGGCTCGCCCGGCTTGCGGCCGGTGAGATAGCGCGAATAATTCTCGATGCCGTTGCAGGAGCCGGTCGCCTCGATCATCTCGATGTCGAAGGTGCAGCGCTGGTCGAGCCGCTGCGCCTCGAGATAGCGGCCCATGCGGTTGAGCTCGTCGAGCCGACCCTTGAGCTCCTCCTTGATCGACTTGACCGCCTGGTTCAGCGTCGGGCGCGGCGTGGTGTAGTGCGAATTGCCGTAGACCTTGATGAATTCGAGCTCGCCGGTCTTCTGGCCGGTGAGCGGATCGAATTCGGAAATGCTCTCGACCTCGTCGCCGAACAGGCCGATGCGCCAGGCGCGATCCTCATAGTGGGCCGGGAAGAGCTCGACCGTGTCGCCGCGGACCCGGAACGAGCCGCGGGCGAAGTCGTGCTGGGTGCGCTTGTATTGCAGCGCGACGAGGTCGGCGATCAGCTGGCGCTGCTCGATGCGCTCGCCGAGCTTCAGCGAGAAGGTCATCGCCGTATAGGTCTCGACCGAGCCGATACCGTAGATGCAGGAGACCGAGGCGACGATGATGACGTCGTCGCGCTCCAGCAGCGAGCGCGTCGCCGAATGGCGCATGCGGTCGATCTGCTCGTTGATCGAGGATTCCTTCTCGATATAGGTGTCCGAGCGCGGGACGTAGGCCTCCGGCTGGTAATAGTCGTAATAGGAGACGAAGTACTCGACCGCGTTATCGGGGAAGAAGCTCTTGAATTCCCCGTAGAGCTGGGCGGCCAGCGTCTTGTTCGGGGCGAGGATCAGCGCCGGGCGCTGCGTCTCCTCGATCACCTTGGCCATGGTGAAGGTCTTGCCCGAGCCGGTGACGCCGAGCAGTACCTGGTCGCGCTCCTGCCGCCGGACGCCGTCGACGAGATCGGCGATCGCGGTCGGCTGGTCGCCGGCCGGCTCGAAATCCGACTTCATCTGGAAGCGGACGCCGCCTTCCGACTTCTCGGGACGATCGGGCCGATGCGGCGTCCAGGGCTTGCCAGGCTCGATGAAGGGGCTGCCGGTCTCGAGCAGCGCCTGCAGCGACTTCGCCGTCAGCGAGGCCGCGCTGTCGCTGTCGGGATCGAAGGCCGAGTCGGCCTTCTTCGAGAGCTTGCGCGGCTTTGCCTCGCCGGCATCGCCCGGCCGCGCCTCATAGCCCGCCTGCGGCATGTCGCTGAAGCCTGACGCGCCGCCGGGCACCGCCTTGCCGCGGTTGATCGCCGGATTGAGCAGATCGGCGAGATAGCCTTCCAGCGGCTTGAGCTCGGGCTTGCTCGCCTTCGAGTTCGGCGTGCGGGTCGCGGCGGATTTCTTCGCGGCGGATTTGCTCGCGACTTTGGGCTTGGCGGAGGTCGCGTCGGGCGTGGTGTCGGTGCTCTTGGGCATGGCCGGAATATGGGCGCGATTTGCGCCGGATGCGAGAGGGTGAAAGCGTAGACGGCACGCGTTGGTGACAGGAGTTGACAGGAGGAATTAAATCAACCTTAAGTTGTATATAGATTGAATTGCAATTCGGAGCCGAGACCATGTCGGGGGGCAAGGTCGCGCCGGATGCGGTGAAGGTGGAAGCCTTCATCGCGCGCTGGCGTGCGTCTGAAGGGGCCGAACGGGCCTCGTTTCCATCCTTCATCAGCGAGTTCTGCGAGCTGCTGCGGACGGAGCGCCCGCAGCCTCCGACGAGCGATGCCGAGGCGGTGGCCTATCGCTTCGAGTATCCGGTGAAGCTGTCCGGGCCGGACGGGACGGAGACCACCGGCCGGATCGACCTCTACCGCAAGATCTGCTTCGTCATGGAGGCCAAGCAGAGCCGGCTGAGGGGCCAGCCCAAGGAAATCCTGCCGGTCGGCGGCATCGGCGAGGAGCCGAGCGGCGCGCCGCGCGGGCGGCGTGGCGCCGATCGCGGCCTCGACGTGATGATGCTGAACGCCAAGCGCCAGGCGGAACAGTATTGCCGCGCCCTGCCCGCCTCGCATGGCTGGCCGCCCTTCATCATCCTCTGCGATGTCGGCCACTGCTTCGAGTTCTATGCGGATTTCTCCGGGCAGGGGAAGAACTACGCCCAGTTCCCGGACAGACACCGTTTCCGCGTCTATCTCGAAGACCTGCGCGATCCCGCCATTCGGACCTGGATCACGCGCATCTGGAGCGATCCGTTCTCGCTCGACCCGGCCCGCCAGGCGGCCCTGGCGACACGCCAGATCGCCCAGCGCCTCGCTTTGGTCTCCAAGGCGCTGGAGCGCCGGCACGATCCGGAGGACGTCGCGCTGTTCCTGATGCGCTGCGTCTTCACCATGTTCGCCGAGGATGTCCGCCTGATTCCGGCCGACAGCTTCAAGCGGCTGCTGCGCGAGTGCCTGGAAGCGCCGAAGAGCTTCAAGCCGCTGGTCGAGGACCTCTGGCGCGCCATGGATCTCGGCCGCTACTCCTCTGCCGTCCGCGCCGAGCTGAAGCGCTTCAACGGCCGCATGTTCGCGGAGCCGCAGGTGTTCGCGCTGGGCCGGGACGGCATAGCCGAACTGCTCGCGGCCGCCGAGCATGACTGGAGCCTGGTCGATCCCGCCATCTTCGGCACCTTGCTCGAACAGGCGCTGGAACCGGCCGAGCGGGCCAGGCTGGGCGCGCATTATACGCCGCGCGCCTATGTCGAACGCCTGGTCGTCGAGACGGTGATCGCTCCGCTGCGCGACGACTGGCGCAACGTGCTGACCGCGGCGCAGCAGGCCCGTGACGGCGGCAGCCTGAAGAGCGCGCTCGCGCTCGTCGAAGATTTCCATAGCCAGCTCAGCAAGACACGCGTCCTCGACCCGGCCTGCGGAACCGGCAACTTCCTGCATGTTGCCCAGGACCTGATGAAGCGGCTGGAAGGCGAAGTCCTGGAAGTCGCCGCCGAGCTCGGGGCGACCGAACAGCTCGGCGGTTTCGGGGCGCGCGGCGTCGGCCCCTGGCAATTCTTCGGCATCGACGCCAATCGCCGCGCCGTCGCGATCGCCGACCTGATGCTGTGGATCGGCTATCTGCAATGGCATCTGCGCACCCGTGCCTTCGCGCCGACAGAGCCGATCCTGGAAGAGCTGATCCAAATCGTCCCGGGCGATGCCCTGCTCGTCTGGGACGACTGGCCGGTGCCGCTCGTCGAAGGCGGGCGCGAGGTCGCGCCGCGCAATCCGCGTCGGCCGGACTGGCCGGAGGTCGAGTTCATCGTCGGCAATCCACCCTTCATCGGTGGCAAGGACCTGCGCGGGCGACTGGGCGAGAGCTATGTCGGGGCGTTGCGCGCCGCCTATCCGCAGATGAACGAGAGCGCCGACCTCGTCATGTACTGGTGGGATCGGGCAGCTGAACTGCTCGCCCTGCCGGGAACGAAGCTCCGGCGCTTTGGCTTCGTCACCACCAACTCGATCACGCAGCTGTTCCAGCGCCGCGTGGTCGAGCGGCACCTCAGCGCGAAGAAGCCGATCTCGCTGCTGCTCGCCATCGCCGACCACCCCTGGACCAAGGCCGACAAGGATGCGGCAGCGGTGCGGATCGCGATGACGGTCGCGGAAGCGGGCTCGCAGCACGGGCGGCTGCTCGAGGTGGTCGCGGAATCAGGTCTCGACACCGACCAGCCGCGGGTGGAGGTGCGCGAGCGGCAGGGGGTGATCAATTCCGATCTCAGCATCGGCGTCGACATCACCCGGACCACGGGCCTGCTCGCGAACGAGGGCCTGTGCTCACCGGGCGTGAAGCTGCATGGCGCCGGCTTCCTCGTCACCTCCGCCGAGGCCGAAGCGCTCGGGCTCGGCAAGCGGCCGGGGCTCGCCGACCATATCCGTCACTACCGCAATGGCCGCGACCTTACCGCGCGCTCACGCAACGTCCTGGCGATCGATCTGTTCGGACTCTCCGCCGCCGAGGTGCGCGAGCGCTTTCCGGAGATCTACCAGCACGTCAAGCTGCGCGTGAAGGAAGAGAAGGACGCGAGCGGGCGTGTCGTCGGGCGCGATGCCAACAACCGGGCGAGCTATCGCGAGCTATGGTGGCTGTTCGGCGAACCACGCAAGGAACTGCGCCCGGCCCTCGCAGGTCTCCAGCGCTACATCGCGACGGTCGAGACGGCCAAGCACCGCGTCTTCCAGTTCCTCGACTCGAGCATCCTGCCCGACAACATGCTGGTTGCCGTCGCATTGTCGGACGCCTTCCATCTCGGCGTGCTGTCTTCGCGTATCCACTGTGTCTGGGCCTTGCAGGCCGGCGGCTGGCTCGGCGTCGGCAACGATCCGCGCTATTCCAAATCGCGCTGTTTCGACCCCTTCCCCTTCCCCGAGATCGCGGAAGCGCAGAAGCAGGCGATCCGCGAGGCGGCCGAAGCGCTCGATGCCCTGCGCAAGGACGTGCTGGCCCGGCATCCGGAACTAACGCTGACCCGGCTCTACAATGTCCGCGAGGCGATCCTCGCCGGCAGGCCGCTGTCCGGCGCCGAGGCCGATATCCGCGACCGCGGGCTGGTGCTGATCCTGAGCGAGCATCACGAGGCGATCGACGCGGCGGTCGCGGCCGCCTACGGGCTGCCGGCCACTGCGGACGACGAGACGATCCTGGCGACACTGGTCGCGCTCAATCGTGAGCGGGCGCGCGAGGAAGAGCGCGGAACGACGCGCTGGCTGCGGCCTGACTATCAGCGCCCACGCTTCGGGCGGGAGGCCGCGGTCGGCGAGCAGATCGAGGCGGCCGAGTTGCTGTCGCTGCCGGCTGCGGGCAGCGTCAAACCCGTCTTCCCGACCCAGCCGGTCGAGCGGGTGGCTGCCGTTCTGGCGGTGCTGGCCACGGCGAGCGCGCCGCTCGACGCGGAGGCCATCGCGCAGCGCTTCCGGCAAGGACTCAAGGTCCGCGCGGCCATAGGGGCGATCCTGATATCGTTGGCGCGGGTCGGCGAGGTCTCGGCCGATGAAGGACGAACGCGTTTCGGACGCAGATTCGCCGCCACGGGCTGAGGAGGTCACGCAAGCGTCACGGCGCTGTCGCGCGACTGCAAACTCCGGACGCGAAGCGGGGCCGTCCCGCTTTTCCTGAAACCGGAGTGTCCCATGCGTCTGCGCCTCGCCGCCGCCCTGCTTCTGTCGTCCACAATGCTCGCCGGCGCGCAGGATGCGCCGCAAGGAGCGCCGAAAGAGTTCCCGGCCAAGCTGGTCGGCCATGCCCTGCTGCCGGCCAACACCATCATCCCGGCCCCGGCCGATGCGCCGGCCGATCTCAAGGTCTCCGGCAAGTTCACCACGCCGGGCAAGCGCGTCGAGCAGGTCGGCTCGGTGATGGGCACCTCGGGCGGGCGCCCGACCGGGCTCTCCACCCCCTTCGCCGGCCAGCCCGTCCAGGGCTTTTCCGGCATCCGCTCGCTCGGCAACGGCGAGTTCCTGGTGCTGACCGACAACGGCTTCGGCGCCAAGGCGAACTCGCCGGACGCGATGCTGTTCTTCCACAAGCTCAAGGCCGATTTCGAGGGCGGCAAGATCGAGCGCACCGCGACCACCTTCCTGCACGATCCCGACAAGAAGGTGCCGTTCCGCATCGCCAACGAGGGCACCGAGAAGCGCTACCTGACCGGCGCCGATTTCGACCCTGAGTCGATCCAGCCGATCGGTGGCAAGTACTGGATCGGCGACGAGTTCGGCCCCTACCTGATCCGCGTCGACGCCAATGGCAAGGTCGAGGCGGTGTTCGAGACCACGGTCGACGGCAAGCCGGCCCGCTCGCCCGACCATTACGCCGTGACCACTCCGGCTGCGCCGAACCTGCCGGTCGAGTTCAATGTCCGCCGCTCCAAGGGCTATGAGGGCATGGCCCAGTCGCCGGACGGCCGCTTCCTCTATCCGCTGCTGGAAGGCCCACTCTGGAACGCCGAGACCAAGGGCAATGAAGAGGTCGACGGCAAGGAAGTGCTGCGCATCCTCGAATTCGACGTCCAGAACGAGAAGTGGACCGGCCGCTCCTGGTTCTTCCCGCTCGAGCAGAAGGGTCTCGCCATCGGCGACTTCAACATGATCGACGCCACCACCGCGCTGATCATCGAGCGCGATAACGGCGAGGGCACCGCCGACAAGGCCTGCGCCGCCGGCCAGAAGGGCCCGGACTGCTTCCACGACCTCGCCAAGTTCAAGCGCATCGTCAAGATCGAGATGACCGACGCCAATGTCGGCAAGCCCGTGCGCAAGGTCGGCTATATCGACCTGATGAAGATCGCCGATCCCGACAAGAAGGCGAAGCAGGGCGCGATCGACGGCGTGCTGCCCTTCCCGTTCTTCACCATCGAGAACGTCGACGTGGTCGATCTCGCCAATGGCATCATCGTCGTCGGCAACGACAACAATCTGCCGTTCTCGTCGTCGCGCGACCCGAAAAAGGCCGATGACAACGAACTGGTGCTGCTGCAGGTCAAGGAACTGCTCACGGCCAAATGAGCCGCGTGGCTCGCCAAGTCACGGCGAAGTCGAATACTACCTGCACCAAGTCGTCAGGCGTCTCATGGCCGGCTCTCGCCGGCCATGTCCGTTTATCGCCCAGTCCTTGAGCTGCTTCTATCTTAGGCGTATAATGATCGCGACCAAGCGCCTCGTGCGTGAGGCGCCGTGGTTGGATGATCTTCACCGATGGAGGTGATCATGTTGACCGCGAATATGAGTGGAAAACGACCGCAGGACTGGCTCAACCTGATCCTCGGCGCACTCCTGTTCATCTCGCCCTGGATGATGGGTTTCCTGGCCGACACCATGCCGACCCGCAATGCCTGGCTGGTCGGGGCCGTGCTCGCCCTGATCGCGATCGCGGCGCTCACCGCCTTCGCCGAATGGGAGGAATGGGTGAACCTGGCGCTCGGCCTCTGGCTGATCGCCGCGCCCTGGATGCTCGGCTTCACCGGCAATACCGGCGCGTTCCGGACGCATCTGATCCTCGGCCTGCTGACGGCGCTCGTCTCGGCCTGGGCGGTCTGGGACTATCGGCACGAGCCGCATGCCACGGCCTGAACGATCGGCCGGGCTCGCTCGACCAGCGGGCCCGGTTTCCGCTGTCTGGGACAGCGGAAGTAGCCAGAACCTGCACGCTCAGTGTCCCACCTTGCGCGCCCGCGCGATCGCATCCTCGATGCCGCTCCAGGCCAGTTGCTCCGGTGCAAAGCGCCTGCGCAGATAGGCCGCCAACTCGGCAAGCTGGCGATCGTCAAGCGCGGTGGCGAAGGAGGGCATCGAGCCGATGCCGTGCTGGCCGCCTTCGAGCAGCATGTTGACGAGGTTGGTCGGCGTTCCCGCATGCAGCTTCGATGAGAGGCCAAGCGCCGGCCCGGCATTGAGCAGCGGCGCGGCGCGGCCGGTCTCGTGGCAGGCAGCGCAGGCGCCCTCATAGAGGCGTGCGACCGGCGAGGTTGCTGGGTTGGCAGCCCGCGCTGTCTGTTGCCCGACCCGCGCCGCCAGCGCTTCGGCTTCAGCTGCGGGTAGCGATTCATTCAGGGACGCAAGATAGGTCGCCATCGCCCGGATATCGGCGTCCGGCAGCTCTTTCAGCTCGGCGATGACAGGCGCCATCGGGCCGGCAGCCGCGCCATGATGCTGCGAGGTGCCGGTTTTCAGATAGGTGTAGAGCTGCGCCTCGCTCCAGGGAATCGGTCCGGCCGAAAGTTTCGTCAGCGCCGGTGCAATCCAACCCTCGGCTTCGCCGCCAGCGAGATAGGCGCTGCCGCGCTTCTCGGCGCCGAGCGCGTTGCGCGGCGTGTGACAGGCGCCGCAATGGCCGAGCCCGTCGACGAGATAGCGCCCGCGATTCCATTCGGCGGAGCGGGCGGGATCGGACTTCAGCTCGCCGCCCCGGTTGAACAGCAGGTTCCAGCCTGCCAGCAGCGGGCGCAGGTTGAACGGGAAGGTGAGCTTGCTTGGTTCGTTCTCTTGCCGCACCGCCGGCTGCGACATCAGGAAGGCATAGAGCGCCTGCAGGTCGGCCTCGCTCGCCTTGGCAAAGCTCGGATACGGGAAGGCCGGGTAGAGCTGGCGACCGTCGCGATGCAGGCCGGCGCGCATCGCCCGCTCGAAGGCGGCATAGGACCAGTTGCCGATGCCGGTCTCCAGATCGGGCGTGATGTTGGTGGTCATTACCGTGCCGAACGGTGTCGGCAGTGCGAAGCCGCCAGCATAGGGCACGCCGTCCTTGCCGGTGTGGCAGACCGCGCAGGCGCCGAGCGCCGCAAGCTGGCGGCCGCGCTCGATCGTCGCCGCCGACCAGGTCGACGGGTCCGGCCGGGCGATCGGGGCGATCGCGGGCGCGAAGGCGAGCGAGACCGCGGCGAAGGTCGCGGCGCCGGCCACGGCCACGCCGAGCTTGCTCCACCAGGGCAGGCGTTTCGCCGGCTCGCGCGGCGGGGCTTTCAGCAGCGTCGTGCCGTTGAGCCCGGCGAGCACGCGCTCCGGCGTCAGCGGCAATTCGCGGAAGCGCACACCGGTCGCATCATAGACCGCGTTGACGATTGCCGCCGCGCTCGGGACCGAGGCGGATTCGCCCGCACCCATCGGCGGCAAATGCTGGCGATCCATCAGCATGACGTCGATCGCCGGCAATTCCGGGAAGGTCAGCACCGGATAGGAGCCCCAGTCGCGGCTGGCGACGGCGGTGGTCTGCGAGAACGTCACCTCCTCGCGCAGCACCCGGCTGGTCGATTGCAGGACGTTGCCATGGATCTGGTGCGTCACCCCGGCGGGGTTGACCATCATGCCGGTGTCCTGGCCGACGGTGACGCGATTGACGGTGACCTCGCCGGTCGTCCGATTGACCGCGACATCGGCGACCCAGGCGGCCCAGGCGGCGCCGACGCCCGGCCAGCTGCCATGGACATAGCGCGCCTGGGCGAAGCCGCGCCCGCGCAGCACCTCGCCATCGGCCTGCATGCGCGGGCCGACATGCGGCTGCCAGTTCGCCCGCTCGGCGGTCGCCCGCGTCAGTTCGGCGGCGCGCTCGTCATTGATATGGCGCAGGCGGAACGCGACGGGATCGACGCCGGCCTCATGCGCGAGCTCGTCGATATAGCTCTCATGGGCGAAGACGTTCGGCATCGCCGAGACGCCGCGCAGCCAGGACGCCCGCACGATCGGCGGCATGTCATAGGCCGTCAGGCGCATGGTCTCGTAATTATACGAGGGCAGCGCGGTGCGATCGCCCATCTGCAGCGTCGCCGGCTGGTTGGGGATGCGCCCGGTCAGCAGCAGCGCCAGGGTCGGGGCGGCGTTCGACGGGTACCAGGTGTGGAAGTCATAGGCCTTCAGCGAGCCGCCGGGGCCGAGTCCGCCCTTGATGTCGATCAGCTGGGCCGCGCCCTTGGGCTCCCAGAGATGCTCCTGCTCGCGGGTGAGCTGGACGCGGACGGGCGCACCGACTGCGCGCGACAACAGCACCGCGTCGGCGACGACATCATCGGCGCAGTTGCGGCCATAGCAGCCGGCGGCCTCGAAGCGGATGACGTCGATCCGCTCCTTGGGCAGGCCGGTGAGCAGGGCGAGGTCGTTCTGCAGGGGATAGGGATTCTGGCTGCCGGTCCAGACGGTGATCCCGTCCTCGCGCACATCGGCGACGGCGCAGGACGGGCCGATCGAGCCGTGCATGTGGTAGGGCCAGACGTAGGTGCGGTCGAGCCGCGTCTCGAGGCTCCCCAGCGCCGTGTCGACATCGCCCTCTTCGGCGAGGAGCCGCGGCGTCGAGGGATGGGTGCGCAGCGCCTGCCCGAGATCGGAGAGGTCGGGCAAGGTGAACTCGCGCCATTGCGCCTTGAGCTTCAGTGCAGCTTCTGCCGCCCATTCCTCGCGCTCGGCGACGATGCCGATGAAATCGCCCTCGACCACCACGGCGCGGATGCCGGGCACATCGGCGATCGAATCGCGATCGACAGCGATCAGGCTCCTGCCGACGAAATCGCCTGCGTCCATACCGGCATAGGGCGGGCGCACCACCCGGCCATGCAGCATGCCGGCCACGCGAACGTCGTGGACATATGCGAAACTGCCGGTGACCTTGGCGGGGATGTCGACCCGGGCGACCGAGCGGCCGACGAGCCTGTGTCGGTCGACCTGCTTGAAGTCTGCACTCTGCGCCAATGGCAGCAGGATGCGCTCATTGGCAAGCAGCGTGTCGAGGGCGATGGCTTGGCCCGTTTCACCCTTGCGCGAGATCACGCCGTGGCTGAGCGCGATCTCGTTCTCGTTGCAGCTGAGTGCGGCGGCCGCGAGCGTGATCAATCTGGCCCGAATCTGCGTCGCCGCGATCCTTATCGCCGCCGAGGTGACCTGGATGGTTTCGCTGGCGATGGTCGGGCCCTGATCGGGCGTCTCGGTGGTGTCGCCGAGCACCATCTCGACCGCTTCGAAGGGGAAATCGAGCTCCTCCGCCACCATCTGGGCGAGAGCGGTGCGGATGCCGGTGCCGAGATCGACATGGCCGTTGAAAGCGAGGACGCGGCCTTCCGCTGTCAGGCAGACATGCAGGTCAAGCCCGTCCTCCGGCGCGGCGTCCGCGGCTGCGCCCTTGCGCAGCACCACAACGCCGATCACGCCGGCGCGCTTCAACAGCGCCTTGCGGGAGATGGGAGCTGGCGCTTCGCTCATGACGCCGCCTGCCAAGGGGGGCAGGAAGCGGGCCGGAACCACGCGCTACCCTCTCCCCCCTTGTGGGGGAGAGCTGGAGAGGGGGGTAGCCAGCCGTGAGCTTGCGGGGTTGGCAAAACGCGATCGCCGACGGGAGAACCGTCGAGGGTGGCATACCCCCCTCCCCAACCCTCCCCCACAAGGGGGGAGGGAGCGCGGTGGCGCTCGATCGAAAGCATGGAGACTCGGATTATCATAGCGCCACGTCCTGCCGGCCGCGCTCGGCGGCGAGCAGCACAGCCCTGACGATCTCGACATGGGTGCCGCAGCGACAGAGATTGTGGCGCAGCGCCTCGCGAACTTCTGCCTCGCTCGGGTCGGGCTGGGCATCGAGGAAAGCCTTCGCCGTCATCACCATGCCCGAGATGCAGTAGCCGCATTGCGCCGCCTGCGCGTCGATGAAGGCCTGCTGCAGCGGATGCGGCGCCTCGACGCTGCCGAGCCCTTCGAGCGTGACAATCTCACGGCCCTCCGCCAGCCTGACCGGCAGAGCACAGGCGCGCGCCGCCTGGCCGTCGATCAGCACCGTGCAGGCGCCGCATTCGCCAAGGCCGCAGCCGAATTTCGGACTGTTGAGGCAGAGGTCGTTGCGCAGGAAGAACAGCAGTGGCGTTTGGGCTTCGCCCTCGACCTCATGGCTCGCGCCGTTGACGCGAAGCGTGAAGCGCTTCGTCGTCCTCATGGCTCGCCCAGGCGGGGCGAGGCGCGCCTGATCGTCCTGATCGTCACGGCCACCGAGATCGTTCGTATACGAATGAGAATAATGATAAATCGAAGGGGGCTGCAAGTGGGATTTCAGCGGCGGAGGCACACCGTGCCGCCGCAACGCGACCTGAGCGAGAAAGGCGCGGGGAACCCTCTCCTGTAAGGAGAGGGCAGGGTGAGGTGTAGGTGGTCAGACCAGTTTCGCAATCGCCAACCCCGCAGTCGGGTTCAGGCCAACGTTTTCAGTCCGAACACCTCACCCCTACCCCTCTCCTTCCAGGAGAGGGGATCCCGCGGATGTCTCGTCTCTCAGGCGCCTAGTGCCCCACCGACGGGATCTTCTCTGCCGGCGGGGTGTTGCGGCTGATGCCGCTGCGGACGATGCCGTCGATCACGATCATGCCGATGCCGGGCAGGTCGCCGAGCTGGATCGAGTCGAGGAAGTTCCTGCCGGCCGAGTGCTGGGCCTTGTCCATGAAGACGAAATCGGCGGAGCGGCCGACCTCGATCAGCCCGCAATCGAGGCTGCGCATCCGGGCGGTGTTGCCGGTGGCGAAGCAGAACGCGACCTCGGCCGGGACATCGCCGAGCGAGGACAGCATCGAGACCATGCGGACAATGCCGAGCGGCTGGACGCCGGAGCCCGCCGGTCCGTCGGTGCCGAGGATGACACGCTTGAGATCGCCCATCTCGCGAGCGACCCGCAGCGTATAGAGCGCGGCGCGCTCATTGCCGTTATGGACCAGTTCGAGGCCGCGCTTGCAGCCCTCGCAGATGCAGCGGATCTCCTTGTCCGGCAGAGCAGTGTGGCCGCCATTGATGTGGCCGACCACGTCGGTATCGGCCTCGAGGACAACGTCGGCGCCGATCAGCCCGGAGCCGGGGATCGAGGGGCCGCCGGTGTGGATGGTCGACTGGATCCCGTATTTGCGGGCCCAGGCCACCATTTCCCTCGCCCGCGCGCCGTCCTTGACGCCGCCGAGACCGACCTCGCCGAGCAGCTTCACGCCGGCATCGGCCAGGTCCTTGAAGTCCTGCTCGACCATGCCGGGCTCGATCACCGGCGCGCCGGCATGGACCTTGACCCCGCCGGGGCGGAAGGCGGTGAAGGCGCGCTGCGCGTAGATCGCCATCGCCTTCAGGCCGACAATGTCCTTGGGCCGACCGGGGGTGTGAACCTCGCCGGCCGAGATCATCGTGGTGACGCCGCCATGCATGGTCGAGTCGATCCAGCCGAGCTGGTTCTGGCGTGGCGTCCAGTCGCCGGCGACCGGGTGGACATGGCTGTCGATCAGCCCGGGCGAGAGCACCGTGCCGTTGGCGTCGATGACGGTATCGGCCCCTTCTGTATCGAGATCCTTGAATCGGCCGACCGCGGCGATCCTGCCGCCGATGGCAATGAGCGTGTCGGCTTCGAGGATCGGACGCTCGATGTCGCCGGAGAGCATCAGGCCGATATTCTTCACCACCAGCTTGTGGGTGCTGCTGACCGTGGTCGCCTGCTGTTCAGCCATCGTATCCGCCCTGTCGTCGTTGTCCGGAATCCGCCGTCATCCTCATCGCCACAAGCCCGATTGACAAGCACCGCAGGACACGACATATTGTTTGTATACGAATGAATTCTTGCCCCGTCCGGACCCGGCTGTCAAGCAGCAAGGATCGCGCATGCCTTACGCCGTCACCAGCGCCTGCATCCGTTGCAAGTACATGGATTGCGTCGAGGTCTGCCCGGTCGACTGCTTCTATGAGGGCGAGAACATGCTCGTCATCCATCCGGACGAGTGCATCGACTGCGGCGTCTGCGAGCCGGAATGCCCGGCCGAGGCGATCGTCGCCGACAGCGCCGACGGAGCCGAGCAATGGCTGGCCTTGAATGCCCGGCTGGCGCCGCTCTGGCCGAACATCACGCAGAAGAGCGAGCCGCCGGCCGATGCCGACGACTGGAAGGGAATACCGGACAAGATCGACCTGCTTTCCGAACGCCCAGCAATGTGATATTGGGTGGCCTGTATCCGATAATCTGCTAAATCGCTAGACTATCTGAGGATCGACGAGATGAGCAATTTCTACGAGGAGCGCGTCCTCTCCGTCCACCACTGGACCGATACGCTCTTCAGCTTCACGACGACCCGCGACACGACCTTCCGCTTCAAGAACGGCCAGTTCACGATGATCGGGCTCAAGGTCGGCGAGAAGCCGCTGCTGCGCGCCTACAGCGTCGCCAGCACGAATTACGACGAGAACCTCGAATTCTTCTCGATCAAGGTGCCGGACGGCCCGCTGACCTCCCGCCTGCAGAACCTGCAGGTCGGCGACCCCATCATCATCGGCAAGAAGGCGACGGGCACGCTGGTGCTCGACAACCTCAAGGACGGCAAGCGCCTGTTCCTGCTCGGCACCGGCACGGGCCTTGCCCCCTTCCTGTCGCTGATCCGCGATCCCGAGACCTATGAGCGCTATGAGAAGGTCGTGCTCATGCATGGCTGCCGCCAGGTCTCGGAACTCGCCTATGGCGAGCGCATCCAGAAGGAACTGCCGAACGACGAGTTTTTGGGCGAGATGATCCGCGAGCAGCTGATCTACTACCCGACCGTGACGCGCGAGCCGTTCCGGAACCGCGGCCGCATCACCGACCTCATCACCTCCGGCCAGATCTTCAGCGATACCGGCCTGGGCCCGTTCGATCCAGCCGGCGACCGCTTCATGCTCTGCGGCAGCCCGCAGATGCTGGTCGACCTCAAGCAGATCTTCGAGGAGCGCGGCCTCCAGGAAGGCAATCACGGCGAGGCCGGCGACTATGTCATCGAGAAGGCCTTCGCCGAACGCTGAGATCCGGCGTAGATCATTCAGAGCGGCCGGCCTGTACCTTCAGGCCGGCCGCTCTGCATTCACGGTCCGCCCTGCGCTTTTGCCGAACGCGCCATGGCCTGCTACCTGTCCGGCAAATCACTTCGCAGACGAGTAGCGCCATGACCGACACCCTCCCCGACCGGCTGTCCTCCAACCCCAACAGCCCCTTCTACAACGAAGAGCTGCTGGCGAAGGACATCGGCGTCCGCTTCAAGGGCGTCGAGAAGACCAATGTCGAGGAATATTGCATCAGCGAGGGCTGGGTCCGCCTCACCGCCGGCAATGCCAAGGACCGCCACGGCAACCCGATGACGGTGAAGCTCAAGGGCGCGGTCGAGCCCTATTTCCGCAGCGCCGAATGAGGCTTGCCGCGGGCGATCGCCAGCGCGAAAGCGGCGATCGCCAGCACCGATAGTCCGGCGCGCACGGCGTGGAGCGATCCCCAGCGCTCGATCAATGCCCGGCTCGCCGCTCCCGCCTGCTCGGTGCCGAGCGCCAAGAGCGCGTTGTTCACCGGCGCGATCACGATCAGCGTGAACGGCAGGTTGGCGAGCATCAGCGCCCCGCCGACCAGCCAGAGCGGGCTTCGCGCCCGCCAGAAGGCGAGCACACCGACAAGGCTCGCCAGCACCGCGAGCCCGGCCTGCATCCGTGCCGCGCGGGGGTAGCTTTCCTGCCAGTGCAGCAGCAGCGGGGTATCCGTGAGCGCGAGCCGCGCCGGCTGCTCGGCGACGAGGATGTAGATCGCCGCTCCAGCAAACAGCGTCGCCAGGATCAGCGCGACGAGGCCCGTGGCGGAAGCACCGCTTTTCGGCGCGGTCGCATCGAGACTGGAGTCAGGCATGGCCATCTCCTTGAAATGAACAGCATGCTATATATCATTGCATAGCATGCTGTTCAACTGCAAGCTTTCCGGATCGAGCCCTGCATGACCAGCTTCAAGACCAACTCCGCCGGCTATCTCGCCAACCATGTCGCCCGCCTGTTCGCGCGCGAGCTCGCCGAGGCGGTGCGTCCGCTCGGCCTCGCCCCGGCGCAGTTCATGGTGCTGCTCGAGCTCTGGCGCGAGGAAGGGCTGACGCAGAAGGATCTGGTCGGCCGGCTCGATGTCGAGCAGGCGACCATGGCGGCGACGCTGGCCCGGATGGAGCGCGACGGCCTGGTCGAGCGCCGGCCTGACCAGGCCGATGCCCGCGCCCGCCGTATTCAGCTCACTGCACGAGCCCGGGCGTTGCAGGAGCCGGCGCTCGCCGCCGCCAAGGGCGTCAATGCGCGCGCTTTGGCCGGCTTTTCCGAAGCGGAACGCGAGGCGCTGCTGACCGGCATGCGCCGGATCGTCGGCGCGCTCTCGCGCGGCGCGGAACTCGGCTAGCGCAGCGCTGACTTTGCACGGAACCGCGCCGTCATTCCGGGGCTTCGCGCAGCGAAGAGCCCGGAACCCAGAACCGATACCGGTTGCGACGATGGTGCGACGGCCGATACGCCTCCTCCCCTGCTGCCGCGGTTCTGGATTCCGGGCTCAGGCCTACGGCCTGCCCCGGAAGGACGGTGTGGTTCCGTTCGAGAGGGAACTCTCCTAGCCCAACTGCTTGTAAAAGAAGGTCGAACCGCAATCGCGCCCATCGGGCATCAACGCATAGCGCGGGATGGTGCCGAGCTCGGTCCAGCCCAGGCGGTTGTAGAGCCGGCGTGCGGCTCCGGCCTCGTCGGTATCAAGCACCAGGAGATCGCGCCCGAGCGCCCGCGCGGCGGCCTCCGCCGCCAGCATCAGCGCCTCGCCGATGCCGCGGCGGCGGGCCCGAGAATGCACCAGCACCTTGGCGATCTCGGCGCGATGCGGCTGGTTCGGCTTTCCGACCGGGTGGAGCTGCGCCGTGCCGACGATGCCGCTGTCGTCACGCGCGACGAAGAGCAGAATGCGCCCGGCGCCAACCTCCACTGCGATGCCGCGCCAGAAATTCTCGAAATCAGCGGATGTGTTCCAGTCCATGAAGCCGACCGAGGCACCGTTCGCCACGGAATCGCGCAGAATCTCCGCCAAGGCCGGCACCGCGGCCCGTGTCCCATCCCCGTCGAGCCGCTCGATGGTCATAGTGTCGGGCGCCGTCATGATCCATCTCCTCGCACCGAAAATCGGCGGCACAATCCATTATGCAAGATTAATTCCAACATAATGGATCACGCCAGAGCAAGATCGCCGCAGCTCGCCGTCAACCCGGATTTTACGACGTTCGGCGAATTCCGGTCACCCCTGCCCAAATCAGCCAGGTGATTTCCGAAAAAGTCACGGGCTCGCGTTCTACTAAGAGCCGGAAGACGCCGGAAACGGCGCCGGCGCAAGGGGAGGCGTCGATGAACAGGGGACTGGACTTCATCGGCCGATCGGTGGTCCGCTTCATCACGCGCGGCAAACCGCAGGCAGGTGCGGTCGACGCGAAGGCGCTGGCCCGGCTCAAGGCGGCGCTGCGGCCGGGCGATGTGCTGCTGGTCGAAGGGCACATGAAGGTCTCGGCCGCGATCAAGTACCTGACGCAATCGACCTGGTCGCATGCCGCGCTCTATGTCGGCGATACCGGCAAGGTCAGCCCCGAAGGCGAGCCGCTGGTGCTGGCCGAGGTCGAGATGGATGTCGGCTGCGTGCTCTCGCCGCTGTCGAAATACGGCGCCTTCGGCACCCGCATCTGCCGGCCTCAGGCGCTCGACCGCGAAGGCCGTCAGAGCGCCGTCGATTACGTCCTCGCCCGGCTCGGCACGCAATACGACCTCAAGAACATCCTCGACCTGGCGCGCTGGCTGGCCCCGATCCCGTGGGCACCGGCGAGCTGGCGCCGGCGCATGATCGCGCTCGGCTCCGGCGATCCGACGCGGGCGATCTGCTCGACGCTGATCGCCCAGGCCTTCGAGGCGGCGCGCTATCCGGTGCTGCCGACCGTCGAATATGCGCAGGCGATGGGCGCGGAAGAGCTTCGTGAAGTCCTGCACATCCGGCATCATTCGCTCTACATGCCGCGCGATTTCGACATCTCGCCCTATTTCGCCGTGGTCAAGCCGACGCTGGAAGCCGGGTTCGACTATCGGGCGCTGAACTGGGCGCAGGAGCGCCAACTCGCGGCAGAATAGCGCAGCGGCGCAGCAAACCGGTGGCGCCACCCTTGGCGCAACCCGCGCGCACTGCTATGGCGCGCGCATGAGCACCCGCAGTTTCGACAACATCCGCAATTTCTCGATCGTGGCGCATATCGACCACGGCAAGTCGACCCTCGCCGACCGGCTGATCCAGCAGACCGGCACGGTGGCGGCGCGCGACATGAGCGAGCAGATCCTCGACTCGATGGATATCGAGAAGGAACGCGGCATCACCATCAAGGCGCAGACCGTCCGGCTGGATTACCTGGCCGAGGATGGCAAGACCTATATTCTCAACCTGATGGACACGCCCGGGCACGTCGACTTCGCCTATGAGGTCTCGCGCTCGCTGGCGGCTTGCGAAGGCTCGCTCCTCGTCGTCGACGCCTCGCAGGGGGTGGAGGCGCAGACGCTGGCCAATGTCTACCAGGCGCTCGACGCCAACCACGAGATCGTCACGGTCCTCAACAAGATCGACCTGCCGGCCGCCGAGCCGGAGCGGATCAAGCAGCAGATCGAGGACGTGATCGGGCTCGACGCCTCCGAGGCGGTGCCGATCTCGGCCAAGACCGGCCTCAACATCGAGGGCGTGCTCGAAGCGATCGTCAAGAAACTGCCGGCGCCCAAGGGCGATCTCGAAGCCCCGCTCAAGGCCCTGCTGGTCGACAGCTGGTACGACGCCTATCTCGGCGTCGTCGTGCTCGTGCGCATCATCGACGGCGTGCTGAAGAAGGGCATGACCATCCGGATGATGCGCGCCAACGCCAGCTACGGCGTCGACCGCGTCGGCGTGTTCAAGCCGAAGATGCTCGAAGTGAAGGAACTCGGCCCCGGCGAGGTCGGCTTCTTCACCGCCTCGATCAAGGAAGTCGCCGACACCGCCGTCGGTGACACCATCACCGACGACAAGAAGCCGATCGCCGAGCCGCTGCCGGGCTTCAAGCCGGTGCAGCCGGTGGTGTTCTGCGGCATCTTCCCGGTCGACGCCGCCGATTTCGAGGTGCTGCGCAGCGCCATGTCGCGGCTGCGGCTGAACGACGCGAGCTTCTCCTATGAGATGGAGACGAGCGCGGCGCTCGGCTTCGGCTTCCGCTGCGGCTTCCTCGGGCTGCTGCACCTGGAGATCATCCAGGAGCGGCTCGAGCGCGAGTTCAACCTCAACCTGATCTCGACGGCGCCCTCGGTCGTCTACCATCTCAAGCTGCGCGACGGCACGACGCTCGAACTGCACAATCCGGCCGACATGCCGGACGTGATGAAGATCGAGTTCATCGAGGAGCCTTGGATCCGGGCGACGATCTTCACGCCGGACGAGTATCTCGGCTCGGTGCTGAAGCTCTGCCAGGACCGGCGCGGCCTGCAGATCGACCTCAACTATGTCGGCTCGCGCGCCAAGGTCGTCTACGACCTGCCGCTGAACGAGGTGGTGTTCGACTTCTACGACCGGCTGAAGTCGATCTCGAAGGGCTATGCCTCCTTCGACTACAACATCACCGACTATCGCGAGGGCGACCTCGTGCGCATGTCGATCCTGGTCAATGCCGAGCCGGTCGACGCGCTCTCCATGCTGGTCCACCGCTCGCGCGCCGACGCCCGCGGCCGCGCGATGTGCGAGAAGCTCAAGGAGCTGATCCCGCCGCACATGTTCCAGATTCCTGTCCAGGCGGCGATCGGCGGCAAGATCATCGCCCGCGAGACCATCCGGGCGCTGCGCAAGGACGTGACCGCCAAGTGCTATGGCGGCGACGCCTCGCGCAAGCGCAAGCTCCTGGACAAGCAGAAGGAAGGCAAGAAGAAGATGCGGCAGTTTGGCCGCGTCGAGATCCCGCAGGAAGCCTTCATCGCGGCGCTGAAGATGGACGACTGAGCCGCAAGACTCGGCCGAAGCGTCGAGAGGTCGGGAACCATTTCCCCCGGCACGATGTTGACCCTCAAGCCTTCACCCGAAGGGAGGACAGCATCATGGACAGACGCTCATTCCTCGTGAGCCTGATCGGCGGCCTTGCGGCGGCCAGCAGCCTCGGCACGGCGGCGCTCGCGGCCCCGCAGCCGAAGCCTGCCGTTGAGCCGCCTGTACCCGAGCCGGCGCCGCAGGTCGATGCGGAAGCGCTCGACAAGGCCGACGCCGACTACGCCCGGTATTATTATCGCCGTCGGCGGCGCTGGCGCAGGCGTTACTGGCGCCGCCGCCGCTACTACTACCGGCCGCGTTACTACTACCGGCGCCGCTATTACCGGCCGCGCTATTATTATCGCCGCCGCTACTGGTAGCGTTCCAGCGTGACCATCCTGCGCAGCCGGGCTGCGCAGGATGGAAGCACGTCGATCAGAGATTGGCGCCGAGACCGCGCAGCTCAGCCCTGAGGTCGATCGGCTCGACGAAATGCACCGCCTGCATCCCGACCGAGCGGGCCGCCTCGACATTCTTGGCGCTATCGTCGACGAAGATGCACTCGCCGGCATCGAGCCCGTAGCGCTCCAGCAGGACGTTGTAGATCGCCGGATCGGGCTTGAGCAGCCGCTCATGCGCCGAGACGATGACGCCGTCGAAGCTCTGCAGGAACGGGAAGCGGATCAGGCACTCCGCCCATTTCTCGCGCGAGAAATTGGTGATGGCGTAGACCTGTTCGCCCTTCGCCTTGAGCGCGGCAAGCGTCGCGACGCTGGTTTCGATCGTCGAGGGCACCGTCTCGTGCCAGCGCTCGTCATAGGCCTTGATCTCGGCCTCCCATTCCGGATGCTCGGCGACCAGCAGCGCGACAGCTTCGGGCCAGGGCCGACCGCGATCCTGCTCGATATTCCAGGCGGCGGTGCAGACATTCCTGAGGAACCAGTCGCGCTTGGCGTCATCCGGGATCAGGTTGCGGTAGAGATGGAACGGATCCCAGCGCAGCAGGACATTGCCGACGTCGAACACGACCTTGCGATTGGCAGGCATGGATAGGCTTCTCCACTCCGTTTGCGGCGACGGGGTCGACGCGACTCACGCCCTTGTGTGCGGGCTGGCGTAACCTTCACGCCGATTCTGGCGTATTCGCGTTGAGGCTCGGCAACAAGGCACAGTTCATGGCTTCAGTGGGAACAGGCAGCTATTGGCCATGGAATGATCGGCAGGGGCGCTTCTCTGCCCTGCGCGCCGGCTGCTTCGCGCTCGTGCTCGTCCCGGCGCTGATCCTCGCCTGGCAAGCCTGGGCGCACCAGCTCGGCTCGAAGCCGTGGACGCAGGCCGTGCACGATACCGGCACCTGGGCCCTGCGCATCCTCGTCATCACCCTCGCGGTGACTCCGCTGCGCCGCATCCTCGACTGGAACAAGCTGATCGGCATCCGCCGCATGCTCGGCTTGTCGGCTATGGCGTATGCGCTCGGCCATCTCGCGCTCTATTGCATCGACCTCGCCTTCGACTGGGGGCTGATCCTCTCCGAGATCGTCAAGCGCTTCTATCTCGTCGTCGGCATCACCGCCCTGATCGGCCTGGTCGTGCTCGGCATCACCTCGACCGACAGCATGATCCGCCGGCTCGGCTCGGGCCGTTGGCAGCGCCTGCACAACATCGTCTACCTGATCGCCTGCCTCGGCCTGTTCCATTTCGCGCTGCAGTCGAAGATCGACGTCACCCAGCCGGTGCTGCTGACCGGCCTGTTCGCGCTGCTGATGGCTTATCGCGGGCTTGGTCGCCTCGGGATTCCCCTGAGCTTCGGCTCGCTGGCGCTGACGGCGCTCGGCGCCGGCCTCGCGACCGCTTTGGCTGAAACGGCCTGGTACGCCTTCGCCACCGGCGCCTCGGCCTGGCTGATCTTCCAGGCCAATGCCGACCTCGTCGTCTATCAGGACTGGACCGCGCTGCGGCCCGGCCACTGGATCGCGCTCACCGGGCTCGCGCTGGCGATTCTGCACCTCTTCCGCAAGCCTGCACCGAAGCCGGAGCGGCGCCAACGCCGGCCCGCGATGGCTTCAGAGGCCGCCGGCGGCTGAGGTTCAGCCCTCGCGCCGCGCCAGTTCCAGGATCGTCTCGATCAGCACGCGGATAGCGATGCCGGCATCGAGCTCAGTCATGTTCTCCAGCGGCGAATGGCTGATGCCCTTCTCGCAGCGCACGAACAGCATGGCCGAGGGGCAGAGCCGCGCCATCGCCATGGCGTCGTGGCCGGCGCCGGAGGGCAGGCGGCGGGCCGAGAGATTCGAGCCGGTGCGGGCAATGCCGGTAGCGAGCGCCTCCTGCAGCCCGGCCGCCATCGGCGTCGCATCCTCGCGCGAATAGGGCGTGATGGTCAGGCTAACGCCACGCCGGGCCGCGATCTCGCCAAAGCGCTCCTGGATCTGCCGTTCCATGGCGGAGACGGTCGCACCGATGGGCGCACGATAGTCGATGGTGAAGTCGACAGCGCCAGGCACGACATTGGTCGCGCCGGGATCGGGTCGGAACACGCCGACCGTGCCGACCGCCTGGTCATGGCTGCCTGCGATCTCCTCCAGCGCCAGCGCCATCTCCGCGGCAGCGGTGAGCGCATCCTTGCGGAGCTTCATCGGCACGGTGCCGGCATGGCCGGCCTCACCGCTGACGCGCACGGCAGCGCGGCTCTGGGCATTGATCGCGGTGACGATGCCGACCGCCTCGTTCTCGACCTCGAGCACCGGGCCCTGCTCGATATGGACCTCGAGATAGGCCTTGACCGAGCCCGGCTTGCGGGCGAGCGCCGCGATCCCCGCGGGATCGCCGCCGAAGGCGACGAGGGCGTCACGCAGCACGACGCCGTCGGCATCGCGTGAATCGAGCCAGGCCGGATCGTAATGGCCGATCAGCGCCGAGGAGGTCGAGAGCGAGGTCGGGAAGCGCACCGTCTCCTCGTCGCCGAAAGCGATCACTTCGAGCGCGAAGGGCAGGATGATGCCGGCGTCGCGGATTGCCTGCGCCGCCAGGATACCGGCGACGACGCCGAGATTGCCGTCGAAGCGGCCGCCATCGCGGACCGTGTCGATATGCGAGCCGATCAGAACCGCCGGCAGGCCGAGGCTCGCGCCTTCGCGCCGCCCCTGCACCGAGCCGGCCGCGTCGATGAAGGCAGCGAGGCCCGCGACCTCCATCGCGCCCTTGACGTATTCCGCGCCCTGCCGGTGCGAGGGCGAGAGGTAAAGCCGGGTCAGCTTGCCCGGCTCGTCGGTGAAGCGGTTGAGGCCGGCGAGCGTGGCGAAGGCACGGGCGCCGAGAACGGCGGGAGAAGGCAGGGTCGTGGTCATGGCTTCAATCTAGCGGGCCGGCCGTGGACGTGGCCAGCCCGCTTTAGCGCGGTGGGATCGATTTGGCTGTCAGTAGGTCGCGCGTCCGCCCGAGAGGTCGAAGACCGCCCCCGTCGTGAAGCTGTTCTCGGCCGAGGCCAGGAAGGCGACCATGGAGGCGACTTCGTCGGGCTGCAGGAAGCGCCCGCGCGGGATCTTGGCCAGCATGTAGCCGATATGCTCCTCGCTCATCTGGTCGAAGATGCGGGTGCGGGCGGCGGCCGGGGTGATGCAGTTCACCGCGATGTCCTGCTGCGCCAGCTCCTTGCCGAGCGATTTGGTCAGGGCGATCACCGCCGCCTTCGAGGCCGAATAGGCCGAGGCGTTGGGGTTACCCTCCTTGCCGGCGATCGAGGCGACCAGCACGAGCCGGCCGTAATTGCGCTTGATCATGCCGGGGATCACCGCCTGGCAGCAATGCAGGGTGCCGTCGACATTGAGGCGCATGATCCTGGCCCATTCGTCGAGCGGGTATTCCCAGGTCTTCAGGTTCGGCCCGGCGATGCCGGCGCTGGTGACGAGGATGTCGACGCTGCCATGGCGCTGTTCGAGCTCGGCAGCGGCGGCATTCACCGCTTTGGCGTCGGTGACGTCGATGGAGAGGCCGCTCGCAGCCGGGCCGATCGCCGCGGCCGCCTCACTGGCGAGCTTGCCGTCGAGATCCCAGATCGCGACCTTGGCGCCGCTGGCGGCGAGACGCTCCGCAACGGCACGGCCGATCCCCTGCGCGCCGCCCGTAATGATGGCGACCCGGCCCTTTAAATCGATTTGGTTCATGGAAAGAATGCCCCTTGTGACGTCGGGAGAAGCCTAACCGAAAGGGCGCGCTGACGAACATCCCATTTCACATGAGAGGGTTGCATTCGCCCGGCGTCTCGATCGTATCAAGGCTCGTCAGAGCGGCTCCATCCCGTTATTCTGCCGAGCGTGCTCCTGAATGTGGAGGCGGCCGTCATGCGCGCCGTGTTCTACGAAGCCAATGGGCCTGCTCGGGACGTGCTGCGGATCGGCGAGATGCCGACACCTGATCCTGGCGCCGGTGAGGTGCGAGTGCGCCTGCGGACCTCGGGCGTCAATCCCTCGGACGTGAAGAGCCGCGGCCACCGCAAATCGGCCTTTCCCAGGGTGATCCCGCATAGCGACGGCGCCGGCGAGATCGAGGCGGTCGGTGCGGGCGTCCCGCAATCGCGTATCGGCGAGCGCGTCTGGATCTGGAACGGGCAATGGCAGCGCCCGTTCGGAACGGCCGCCGAGCAGATCGCGCTGCCTGCCCGGCAGGCGGTGCGCCTGCCTGACGATGTCGGCTTTCCGGAAGGGGCTACGCTCGGGATACCCGCGCTGACCGGCTTCCATGTCGTCGAGCTGGCCGGAGCCGAGAACGGCGCGACCTTGCTCGTATCGGGCGGCGCGGGCTGCGTGAGCCAATACGCCATCCAATTTGCCAAAGCGCGGGGCGCGAGCGTCATCACGACGATATCCTCGCCGGACAAGGCCGCGGCCGCACGCGAAGCCGGCGCCGATCATTGCATCGACTACAGGCGCGAGGATGTGGGTGCGCGCGTCACCGAGATCACCGGCGGGCGCGGCGTCGATGCGATCATCGAGATGAACCTGGCGGCCAATGCCGGCCTGATATCCGCAACCTTGCGGCCGAACGGCCGCGTGATTGTCTACGGCACCGATGCGGAGGCGACGATCCCGGCCTTCGCCTGCCTGGTCAACTCCGTCACGCTGCGCTTCTTCCTGATCTACCAGCTCGACGCGGAGCAGCGTGATCGCGCCATCGCCGGCGTCACCCGCGCGCTCGAGCAAGGGTGGTTGGTCAGCCGCATCGGGCCGAGCTTTCCGCTTGCCGAAACTGCCGCAGCGCATGAAGCGGTGGAACAGGGGACGATCGGCAACGTCGTCGTGACCATTCCCTAGATCGCCGCGCCCGAATGGACGCGGCAACCGTGATCTACCTATTTGCTTATCGTATCGGACTTACGGCGTCGGAATCCCTCAGCGGGCGTTGCGGAAGGCGCGCGGGCTGAACGCGGTGCGCAGGAGGATGCCGATGTCGAGCCAGAACGACCAGTTGTCGATGTACCAGTGATCATAGGCGATACGCCGGGCCATCTTGTCGTCGGTGTCGGTCTCGCCGCGCAGGCCGTTGACCTGGGCCCAGCCGGTGATCCCGGGCTTGACGTTGTGGCGCCTGGCATAGAGCGCGATCTTGCGCTGGAACTCGCGGTCATGGGCGAGCGCATGCGGGCGCGGGCCGACCAGCGACATCTGCCCGGCGATCACGTTCAGGAGCTGCGGCAGCTCGTCGAGATTGTAGCGCCGCAGGAAACCGCCGATCCTTGTGATGCGCGGATCGTTGCGCGTCGCCTGCTTGACCACCTCGCCATCGTCCGTCGTCGTCATCGTGCGGAATTTGAAGATGCGGAACGGCTCCTGATTGAAGCCGTAGCGGCGCTGCAGGAACAGCACCGGCCCCTGCGAGTCGAGCTTGATCGCGATCGCGACGAGCAGCAGCACCGGCAGGCTGGCCAGCAGGATGGCGCTCGCGGCGAAGACGTCGAAGACGCGCTTGAACATGATCTGGGCGAAGGACAGGGCCGGGCGCGTCAGCCGCAGCGAAGCCAGCGAGCCGATCCGCACGATATGAGGGTTGTCGAAACGGTCCATGACGCGTTCCGGCGTCAGGTGGATCGCGACCGGCAGGTTCATGAAGGCGTCGATGCAGGCGTCGATGGTCTCCTGGTCCGACCAGGGCAGGGCAATGAAGACGGCGTCCGGCTTGAGGTCGCGGGCGCGGGCCGAAGCGGTGACGAGGTCGGCGGCGAGCGCCGCCTGCGGATCATTGATGCGGCGCGGATCGTTGCTGCGCAGGAAGGCGACGTCGACGATCGAGAAGCCGATGTTCCACGGCTGATGACGCGAGACGAAGGACATCACCTCGCTCTCGCGGCCGATCAGGAAGACCCGCTCGGAGGTGATGCGGCCGGTCTTCGAGGCCATCGAGATGGTGCGCACGATCGCCGAGCGGGCGAGCGCGATCAGCGGGGCGCCGGCGACATAGGTGGCGAGCACGACCGCGCGCGAATACTGGTCGTTGATCTTGGCCATGAAGACGATGGCGACGAAGGCAATCATCGTCAGGTTCCAGACCGCGAAGGCGGAGGCGATCTGACCCTTGGTCGAGAGGTAATTCTCCAGCCGGTAGCGGCCGCGCATCATATTGGTGAAGACGAAGATCGCGGCGATCATCGAGGCGAGCTCGACCGTGACCTTGTCGTTGCCGAGATGGCGATAGGCGACGAAGTGATAGACGATCGAGGTGCCGGCGACCACGGTCGCCACAGTCGCCGCGTCGACCATCGCCGTGATCAACCCGATCCAATGCCGCAGCGCATTGGCGCGCTGGTCGGCTGCTGTTGCGACTTCATAGTCCAGGTCGTTTACGCTCATCATGCCGCGCTCACACTCGGTCGCAAGCGGTCCGGTTTCGGCACAGGGGATGCGCCGGCGGCCGCCTTGGCGGTCGAGGTGGCAAGGGCGATGCCGCAGCGGCATCGCGGCAATTCCGGCGAAAACGCGCTGGAATCTAGCTGGTCCGGCCAATGTCGAGCGAGGCATGACGACAAGGCGTGCCATAACGGGACAACCGCCGGGACAAGGCGCCGCGAGGCGGCAAGATCGGCTACAAGATCAGGGAAAGGCCGCATTCATCCTATGGCGGGGTTTCGCTTGACCCTGGCCAGAAACGCAACGAAGACAAAGGCCTACGCCGTCAGCATGGCGATGCGTGCGCCAGCAGCGATCGAGATGAACGTCGTTCTCTTCAAACCCTCGCAGCGACCGGCTGCCCTCGGCGTCCCGCCCGAACCGCCGCGCCGCGACATCGCCGGCGTCCCGGTCGCGGCGCTGACGCGCGAGGAGGCGCTCGCGCTGATCGAACACGCCTTCGACGGCGGCAGCCATCTCCACCTGGCCTATTGCAACGCCAACCTCGTCAACATCGCCGCCCACGATGCCGCCTTGCGCGAGCGTCTCGCCGACTTCCTGATCCTGCCCGACGGGATCGGCGTCGACATCGCCTCGCGCCTGCTCTACGGCGCGCCCTTCCCCGCCAATCTCAATGGCACCGACTTCACGCCCGCCATCCTCTCCGCCCGCAAGCAGCCGTTGCGCGTGATGCTGCTGGGCGGCCGGCCGGGCGTTGCGGACCGTGCCGCGGCGAGGCTGCGGGCCGACCATCCGCAGCATCGCTTCTCGGTGCTGAGCCACGGCTATTTCGGACCGGACGAGGAAGCGGCCCTGCTGGCGCGGCTCGCGCATGAGCGGCCCGATCTCCTGCTGGTCGCCTTCGGCAATCCGCGGCAGGAGCAGTGGATCGCCGACCATATCGATGCCCGCCATTGCGCCGTCGCGGCCGGCATCGGCGCGCTGTTCGACTTCCTCGCCGGCGAGGTGGCGCGGGCGCCGGAAGCGTTCCGGGCCCTGCGGATCGAATGGACCTACCGCCTCTGGCTCGAACCGCGCCGGCTCTGGCGGCGCTATGTCGTCGGCAACCCGGCCTTCCTCCTGCGCGTGCTGCGCCAGAAGCTAGCGCGGCGCGGCGGCTGAGGGCGATCAGACCTTTCAGTGACGCGTCGGATTGCCCCGAAAAGCGGATTCCACTTTTCGGTCCGACGCTAGGCCTTCTTCCCGACGATGAAGCCGAAGAACGGGCCGGCACCGATCATCACCAGGAAGACCCGGATGATGTGATGGGCCGCGACGAAGGCGACCTCGGTGTGCAGCGCCAGCGCGATCAGGCTCATCTCGGCGAGCCCCCCCGGCGAATAGGCCAGGATCAGCGGCACCGGCTTGTAGCTCGAGATGTGGGCCACCAGGAAGGCGAAGATCAGCGTCAGCACCACCAGGATCACGGTCGAGCCGACCGAGATCAGCAGGATGCGCAGGATCGCCTGCGGCGGCGTGCCGACGAAGCGACAGCCGATGGTGACGCCGAGAATGAGCTGGGCGACGTTGACGATCTCGTAGGGCGGCACGGAATCGCTGAACCCCACGAGATGCACGATGGCCGAGACCAGCATCGGCCCGAGCAATTGCTTCGCCGGCAGGCGCAGCGCATGGGCGAGCATCACCCCGGCGATCGCGCTGGCGACCAGCCAGAACCAGCCCAGGGCCGGCGTCTGGAACATCGACGGCCCCTGGTTGCGGTTGATCCCGAGCGAGACGCCTTCGAGCCATTGCACGATGAAAGGCAGCGTCATCACCACCAAGAGGATGCGAGCCGAGTGGATCAGCGCGATGGTGCGGGCATCGCCGCCCTTCTCCTCGCCGGTAATCACCATCTCGACCAGGCCGCCCGGCATGCCGGAGAAGAACGCGGTCACGGGGTCGTAGCCGGCGACGCGGCGAAAGTAAGTGACGCAGCACAGGCCGCAGGCAGCCATGAACAGCACGAGACCGCCAATGGTCGGCAGCCAGTTCGGCATCTGCGCGACGATCTCCGGCTTGAAGCCGGAGCCCAGCATCACCCCGATCACCGCCGACATGGGCGGGCGGATCACCGGCGGCGCAGCGACCGGCGCGCGGGCGATTGCGGCTATGGTGCAGAACACCATCGAGCCCAGCATCCAGGGCAATGGCAGGCGGTAATAGGCAAAGAGCCAGCCGCCGATCGTGCCGAGCGCGAGGGCGAACAGGAACCGGCGCCAGGGAAATCGTCGCGACGACAATTCGCGGATGCCATCGACCGCGTCCCTCAGCAGATCCCGCATCGCCCCGCTCACCTCCCTGAGACGCATACCCATGGCCGCGCCACGGCGCTGCTATACGCCATCCGCATGGCGATGACAGGGCTTTGTCGGCATGCCGCCTCTGCCCTCGTGGCGGAGCGAATGGACGCGGCGGCAGCCGTGACAGGCAACCCTGCCATGCCCGCAAGTTACTGACGAACGGGCGGAAAATCGGCAACAGTCGAATCCTGCAGGATATCTGACAGGCCGTCGGCGTCGTCCGCCCGGCTCGGGGCAGCGATGAGCGAAGATCGCCTTTCGGACACGACCGGTCGCGGCAGCGAGGCCATCGGCCTGGCCGAAGCGCGGCCCGCTGCCACGGACGAGGACGGCACTCCGCCGGAACCTCCGGAAACGCGTCAGCCCGAGCGGCCGTTGCCGCCGGTTCTGTCCGCCCCCTCCCGCGAGACCTGGCTCGCCGCGCGCCGCAATCGCGCGCGCCTCTGGTGGCGCGGGGCGAGCCCCAATCTGCGCGGCACCGTCTACATGATCACGGCGCTCCTGGTTTACGCGGTGATGGTCGGCGCCTTCAAATATCTGGGCACCGCGATTCCGCTGATCGAGACGTTGATGATCCGCCAGATCATCATGAGCGCGGTGGTCTTCGTCATCGCTGGCCGCAGCCTGCCTCTGGCTTTCAAGACCGATCGGCCAAGCCTGCAGATCTTCCGCGGCCTGATCACGCTGGCCTCGATGCTGTGCGGCTTCAGCGCCCTCATCCACATCCCGCTGGCCCAGGCGACCGCGATCAGCTTCAGCCAGGTGCTGTTCGTCACCATCGCCGCCGTGCTGATCCTGAAGGAGCGCGTCGACGCGGCGCGCTGGATCGCGACCGGCCTCGGCTTCGTCGGCGTGCTGATCATGCTCAACCCTTCGGGCGAGGGGCTGAATGTCTGGGCGCTGATGTCGGTCGGCGGAGCACTGTTCGGGGCCGGCATCACCATCAGCGTGCGCATCCTCGGCACCAGCGAGCGCACCGAGACGATCCTGATCTATCAAGGCCTCGTCCTGATGGTCGTGCTCGCCTGGCCGGCCTGGGCGCTTTGGGTCTGGCCGACTGCCGAGCAATGGTTCTGGCTGGTGCTGCTCAGCCTGTTCGGCACCGCCGGGCAATGGCTGATCACCAAGGCCTATCAGGTCGGCGAGGCCGCCGCCCTGGCGCCGCTCGATTTCAGTCGCCTGATCCTGGCCGGCTTCACCGGCTTCGTCTTCTTCGCGGAGGTACCCTCGCTGACGACGCTCGCCGGCGCCGCCATCGTCATCGGCGCGACGCTCTACACCATGCGCCGCAACGCCCGCGGCCGCCCCGGCTCCGACCTCTCATCTCCGCCCTGACCGACGAACGAGACCAGACCATGGCGCATCACCAGCTCGACGCTTCCCTCGCCACCTGCCATTGGGGCTATTTCGACGCCGGGCTGAAGCCGGTGCTGGAAATCGAAAGCGGCGACAGCGTCACCATCCGCACCGTCACCGGCGGTCCCGCCCATCTGCCCGAGGGCAATGCGACGATCCCGCCGGAGATCCACGAGATCCACGAAAAGGCCGAGCGCATGGTGCCCGGCCATATCCTCACCGGTCCGATCGCGGTCAAGGGCGCCAAACCCGGCCAGGTGCTGGAGGTGCAGATCAGGAGCGTCAGGCCCCGCACCGATTTCGGCTACACCATGTTCCGCCCACTCGGCGGCACGCTGCCCGACGAGTTCGATTATCACGCCTTCCGCTATATCCATCTCGACCGCGAGCGGAACGTCGCACACCTGCCCTGGGGCATGGAGCTGCCGCTTTCGCCGTTCTTCGGGGTGATGGGCACGGCGCCGCCGGCGCATTGGGGCCGAGTGACCTCGCTGATCCCGCGCGCCTTCGGCGGCAATATCGACAACAAGGAGCTCGGCGCCGGGGCGACGCTCTATCTGCCCGTCTTCGTCGAGGGCGCACTGTTCTCCTGCGGCGACGGCCATGGCGCGCAAGGTGATGGCGAGGTCTGCATCACCGCGATCGAGACGGCGCTGGAAGGTACCTTCGAATTCCATCTGCGCGATGATTTGTCCTATGCGATGCCGCGCGCGGAGACGAAGAGCCACCACATCACTATGGGCATCGATCCCGATCTCGATATCTGCGCCCAGAACGCGCTACGCGAGATGATCGACCTGATCACCTCGCGGACAAAGCTGACGCGGGACGAGGCCTATATGCTCTGCAGCCTCGCCGCCGATCTCAGGGTGACCCAGACGGTCAACGGCTCCAAGGGCATCCACTGCATGCTGCCGAAGAGCCTGGTGGCGTAGCGGTCCTGCTTTGGGCAATGATGCTACGCATGCGGGCCGGATTTCGCGCCGGCGGCCAGCGATGAAAGGATAGGCGCATGAGTGTCCGCATCGTTCGCCTTGGCACGCCGCGCGATCCCGCCGAGGGCACGCGCATCGGCACGGTGCGGCGCGTGCCGCGTGGCGTGCCGAAGGAGCGCTATGCCAGCGAGGACTGGTTCGACGTCTGGTTCCCGGTGCTGTCGCCGACGCCCGAATTGATGGCGCAGGCCAAGGCCGCCGAGAGCGAGAAGGACTGGGCCGGCTTCACCCGCGCCTTCAAGGCCGAGATGGCCGAGCCGGCACCGCGCCACGCGCTCGACTTGCTGGCGACCCTGTCGCATGGCAGCGACTTCTCGGTGGGCTGCTATTGCGAGGACGAGGCGCATTGCCATCGCTCCGTACTGCGCGCGCTGCTGACCGAGCGCAGCGCGAGGTTCGCCTGATCCCGCAGGAACCTGCGCCCTCTCGCCAGCCGGGCGCGGCCATGCTAACCGCTCCGGCATGACCGAGACTGGACAAGCCCGCATCCAAGCCCGCTTTGCCGCCTGCGCCGCGGCGGGCCGCGCCGCCCTGGTGACCTATGTCACCGCCGGCGACCCCGATTTCGACACCGGCAGCGCGATCCTGAACGCCTTGCCGGCGGCCGGCGCCGACATCATCGAGCTCGGCGTGCCCTTCACCGACCCGATGGCCGACGGCATCCCTGTCCAGCTCGCCGGCCAGCGCGCGCTCAAGGCCGGGCAGACCCTGCGCAAGACGCTCGCCATGGTCACCGCCTTCCGCAAGGCCGGACACGACACGCCGGTCGTGCTGATGGGCTATTACAACCCGATCTGGGCCTATGGCGTCGACGCTTTCCTCAAGGACGCCCGCATCGCCGGGATCGACGGCCTGATCGTCGTCGACCTGCCGCCGGAGGAAGACGAGGAGCTCTGCCTGCCGGCGCTCGCCGCGGGCGTCAGCTTCATTCGCCTGGCGACGCCGACCACCGACGACAAGCGCCTGCCACGCGTGCTGCAGAACACCTCCGGCTTCGTCTACTATGTCTCGATGACCGGCGTGACCGGCGGCGCGATCGCCAATTACGACGCGGTCGGCGCGGCAGTCGCCCGGATCAAGCAGCACACCGAGCTTCCGGTCGCGGTCGGCTTCGGCGTCAAGACGCCGGAGGATGCGATCGCGATCGCGAAGGGCGCCGACGGCGTCGTCGTCGGCTCGGCCCTGGTCGACCGCGTCCGGCTCTCGCTCGACGCCGATGGCAAGGCCACGGAAAAGACGGTTTCGGCTGTCACCTCGCTGGTCGCTGAGCTCGCCGCCGGCGTGCACTCCGTCACCAAAACGGCGGCCTGAGCCGTTCGCGGCTCACGTCATTCAAGGATGATCCGATGAACTGGATTTCCGAAGTCGTCCGTCCGCGCATTAAGACGCTGTTCAAGCGCGAGACCCCGGAGAATCTCTGGATCAAGTGTCCGGATTCCGGGCAGATGGTCTTCCACAAGGATGTCGAGGCCAACGGCTTCGTCATCCCCGGCTCCGACCACCATATGCGCGTCACCGCGCAGGACCGGCTGCGGCTGACCTTCGACGAGGGCAAGTGGATCGACGTCGCCCTCCCCGAGACCGTGGCCGATCCGCTCAAGTTCCGCGACGAGAAGCGCTATACCGATCGGATCAAGGACGCCCGCACCAAGACCGGCGCAGCGGACTCCATCAAGGTCGGTTATGGCCGCGTCCAGGGCCTGCCCATGACGGTCGCCGTCCAGGACTTCCACTTCATGGCCGGCTCGCTCGGCATGTCGGCGGGCGAGGCCTTCATCAAGGCCGCCGAGACGGCGCTGGAGAAGAAGACGCCTCTGGTCGTGTTCGCCTGCGGCGGCGGGATGCGCATGCAGGAGGGTATCCTGTCCCTGATGCAGATGCCGCGCACGACCGTGGCCGTGCGGCGCTTGAAGGCAGCCAAACTGCCCTATTTCGTGGTGCTGACCGACCCGACGACCGGCGGCATCACAGCCTCCTACGCCATGTTGGGCGATGTCCACATCGCCGAGCCCGGCGCCCTCATCGGCTTCGCCGGACCGCGCGTGATCGAGCAGACGATCCGCGAAAAACTGCCGGACGGTTTCCAGCGCGCCGAATATCTGAAAGAGCATGGCATGGTCGATATGGTCGTCCACCGCCACGACATTCCGGCAACGCTGGCGCGGCTCGGCCGCTTCTTCACCAAGCAGCCGCTGCCGGCCGTCAACGCCCCTGAACCCGAGCCGCTGCCGGCCAGCGCCGCCTGATCGCTTTCACCCCGGCCGGGAGGCCGGTGTCCGCATGAGCACATCCGACCTCTTGCTGGCGCGCTTCCTCGCGCTGCATCCCAAGCTGATCGATCTCTCGCTCGGGCGCATCCTGCGCCTGCTCGAGCGGCTGGACGACCCGCAGAAGAAGCTGCCGCCGGTGATCCATGTCGCCGGCACCAACGGCAAGGGTTCGACCATCGCCTTCATGCGAGCGATCCTCGAAGCGGCGGGCCTCTGCGTCCATGTCTATACCTCGCCGCATCTGGTGCGCTTCCACGAGCGCATCCGGCTCGGCCGCCCCGGCGGCGGGCGCTTTGTCGATGAGGCCGTCTTGGTCGAGGCGCTGGAGCGTTGCGAGAAGGCCAATGCCGGCGAATCCATCACCTTCTTCGAGATCACCACCTCGGCTGCGCTGCTGCTCTTTTCCGAGCACAAGGCCGATGTCGTGCTGCTCGAAGTCGGGCTCGGCGGGCGCTACGACACCACCAATGTGATCGACCACCCGGCCTGCACGGTGGTGACGCCGGTCTCGCTCGATCATTCCGAATATCTCGGCGACACCGTCACCAAGATCGCAGGCGAGAAGGCCGGCATCTTCAAGCGCGGCGCACCGGCGGTGATCGCACCGCAGGAACCGGAACCGACTGCGGTGCTGGAAGCGGCGGCCGAGCGCGTCGGCGCCTCGAAACTCCTGGTTGGCATGCAGGACTTCAACGTCCACGAGGATGGCGGCCGGCTGGTCTATGAAGATGCCGACGGCCTGCTCGACCTGCCCTTGCCGCGCCTCGCCGGGCGCCATCAGCACATCAATGCCGGCACTGCGATCGCGGCCCTGCGCGCCGCTGGCTATGGCGGCCTGCCGGCAACCGCCTTCGAACGCGGCATGACCGAGGCCGAATGGCCGGCCCGCCTGCAGAGGCTGGCGCGCGGCAAGCTCGCCGAGCTCGCACCTGCGGGCGCCGAGCTCTGGCTCGACGGCGGCCACAATCCCGATGGCGGGCGCGTGCTCGCTCAGGCGATGGCCGATCTGGAGGAGAAGAACCCGGCTCCGCTCGTGATGATCGCCGGCCTGCTCGCAACCAAGGATGCGCGCGCCACGCTCGGCCATTTCAAGGGGCTGGCGCAGGTTCTGTTCGCCGTGTCCATGCAGAACCAGCTCGCAGCACGCACGGCCGAGGAGGTCGCGACGCTCGCACGCGAGGCGGGCCTGAAGGCCGAAATCGCCGGCTCGGTGGAGCAGGCGCTGCGGGAGATCGCGTCACGAAACTGGCCGGCACCGCCGCGCATCCTGATCTGCGGCTCGCTCTACCTCGCCGGTGAGGTGCTGGCGGCCAACGGCACACCGCCGGTTTGACCCACCCGCGACGAGAAGCGCCATGCCGATCTCCGAATTGACGACGCTCGGCCTCATCCTGCTCTGCGGCGCGCTCGGCGGCTGCGTGACGTCGGGCGACAGGAGTGCCGATGGCGTCGACCGCGCGGTCGCCGGCGAGCCGACCTTCATGCAGCAGACCTACATGACCATGGACAAGAGCTGCCGGCAGGTGAAGCGGCCGACCGCGGTGCTGACGCAGAAGCCGCAGCATGGCAGCGTGCGGATGCTGACCCGCAAGGCCACGGCCGTCTACGGTCCCGGCGCCTACCAGCATTGCGACGGCAAGGTCGGCAAGGCACTCGCCTTCGAATACACCTCCGCCCCCGACTATCGCGGCCGGGACGCGTTCGAGGTGCGCGTCCGCTATTCCGACGGCGAGATCCGCCATGGCCGCTATGAGGTCGATGTCCGCTGAGACCAGAGCATTTTCGAGCGAAGTGAGCACCGGTTCGCGTGAAGAAAATGCGATAGAATAAAGACTTAGATCAGCGCCGGCCGGTGAATCCGATCGTCGCCAGGAAGCCGTCGACCTTGCCCTGCCACTGGCCGATCGCGCGGATATAGCGATGCCCGTCCTCGCCGAAGGGCGGCGCTGCGACGAATTCCGCCCTGCCTCCCGCCTCCTGGAAGGCGCGATGGAGCCGACCGGCGATCTCCGGTCCGAAGAAGCGGTCATTGCTGCTGTAGAGCCAGAGCTGCGGCACGCGTGAGCCGCTGCCATAGCGCGCTGCGGCCGAGACCAGCGCATCCGGGGAGCAGACCTCGCCGGCCTTCAGCGAGCCGCGGCCGCCCGCGAAGTTGACGACGCCGAGCAGGCCGGGGGCGGATTGCGAGGCGGCGGCGAGCGAGCCCCAGCCACCGGCCGACACGCCCATCAGCACGACGCGGCGGCCGTCGGCATCCGATCGGGACAGCACCGCATCGAGCGCCGCGCGAATGTCGCGCGCGCTGTTCAAACCGGCGCGATGGAACTCGGCCCGGTCGCAGGCGCCATAGCCTTCGGCCCAGCCGCCGCCTTCCGCGCCATAGCCGCGCCGGATCGGCACCGCGACCATCACGCCGCGTGCAGTGAAATGGCGCGCCACCGCAGCGAGCGTGCCCTTGCCGAACTCTGCCCGCCCCGCCGCATCGCGCGGGCTGCCATGGGACAGCACCAGGACGGGAAAGGGACCAGTTCCCGCCGGTTTGTGGAGGTAAACCGCGATCTGCCGGTCGTCGATACGCGCCTGCAGGGTCTCGACCGTGTCAGCCGCCGCGGCAACCGTGAGCAAGACGGCCAAGCCAGCCGAAGCCAGCGCTGCAACGACCCTGCGCATGATCAGCTCCCCAGCTGCGACCTTTCCATTGGATCGCAGCTTCCGCTGGTGACGACAAGGACGCTCGCCGCCATGGCCTTGCCGGAACAGCATCGCTAGGATCGTGCCCATGACGACACCAGCTTTCGGCAAGGGCGGTCCGGCGGTCTCGCGGATCGGCCAGGGCACCTGGAACATCGAGCGCGCCCCGCGCAGCGAGGCGATCGCGGCGCTGCGGCGAGGGCTCGATCTCGGGCTCTCCCATATCGACACGGCCGAGATGTATGGCGATGGCGGCGCCGAGGAGATCACCGGCGAGGCACTTGCCGGCCGGCGCGACGAGGTCTTCCTGGTCTCGAAGGTGCTGCCGCACAACGCCTCGAAAGCCGGCACGCGCAAGGCCTGCGAGCAGTCGCTGCGCCGGCTGCGGACCGACCGGCTGGACTGCTACCTGCTGCACTGGCGCGGTTCCTATCCGCTCGCCGAGACCTTCGCCGCGTTCGAGGAGCTCAAGGCCGAGGGCAAGATCCTGTCCTGGGGCGTCAGCAATTTCGATGTCGCCGACCTCGACGAGGCCCTGCGCATCGCCGGCCCCGGCCATATCGCCTGCAACCAGGTGCTCTACCACCTGCGCGAGCGGGCGATCGAGCATGCGGTGATCCCGTGGTGCGAGCGCCATGGCGTCGCGGTGACCGCCTACAGCCCCTTCGGGCAGGACGATTTCCCGGAAGAGCGCTCGGCGCAAGGCAAAGTGCTGGCGCAGATCGCCTCAGCCCATGGCGCGAGCCCACGCCAAGTGGCACTCGCCTTCCTGACGCGCAGTCCCAGCGTCTTCGCAATCCCGAAGGCCGCGAAAGCGAGCCATGCCCAAGATAATGCCGGCGCGCTGACGCTTGAACTCAGTGCCGAGGACGTCGCCCGGCTCGACGCAGCCTTCCCGCGCGGTCCGAAACCGCGCGGGCTGCCGATGCTGTAGCGGTTACTTCTCGATCCGCCAGACTGTGCGCAGCGCGGCGCTGACGGTGACCTCGCCCGGCTCGACCTGCACCGGCGCGGCGCCGGCGGCCATGCGATAGGCCCTGACATCGCCCATCGGCCGCACCGGCGGCTCGGCCTCGGCCTCAACGATCGAGACGAGCTCGCCCACTTTCACGCCGAGGCGCTTGGCATAGATTTCGGCCCGGGTGCGCGCCGCTTCGGCCGCCTTGTCGCGGGCCTGGTCCTTGGCCTTGTCCTCGTCGGCGAGGCCGAAGCTGATGCCGGACATGTCGTTGGCGCCGGCGGCGACGAGCGCATCGATCAGCGGGCCGGCCTTGGCGAGATCGCGCACGATCACGGTGATGCCGGTGCGGGCCTCGTAGCCATCGATCTTCGGCGCCCGCGCCTGCGGCGAGGACGAGGCCGAGGGCTGCGTCATCCGCGGCGTCAGCGCGATCTGCGAGGTCGAGAGGTCGCCCTGGACGACGCCGGCGGCCTTGACCGCCTCGATCAGCCTGGCCAGCGCCGGCGTGTTCTTCGCCAGCGCTTCGGCCGCGGTCTTGCCCTCGCTGACCACGCCGGCATGGACGGTGGCGAGATCGGGCTTCACCCTGATTTCGCCGGTGGTCTGGATCACGATGCCTTCCGCCGGCGCGAGTGGTCCCGCGGTCTGGGCGTGCACGGGAGCGGCGAGCGCCGCGAGCGCGGCGATGAGCAGGGCCTTCTTGGTCTTCGACATGGTCGTCCTTCGCTGAGGAATAGTCCGCAGAAGCGGGGACCGCTCCTGCGATCAGACCATTCACAACCTATTGGGGCAGCATCAGGACGATCCAGAGCATTTCCGCGTTTCTCCGAATCGCGGAAATGCTCTAGGTCTTTGTTTTATCGCATTTTCTTCATGCGAACCGGTGTCCACTTCGCTCGAAAATGCTCCAGGTCACCGCGCCGCCAGAATCTCCGCGACCTGCGGGATATCCTTGTCGCCGCGGCCGGAGAGGTTGACGACCATCAGATGGTCCTTCGGCTTCTTCGGAGCGAGCTCGGCGACGCGCGCCAGCGCATGCGCCGATTCCAGCGCCGGGATGATGCCTTCGAGCTTGGAGATCAGCTGGAAGGCCTCGAGCGCCTCCTCGTCCGTCGCCGACAGATAGGTGGCGCGGCCGATATCGTGCAGCCAGGAATGCTCAGGGCCGATGCCGGGATAGTCGAGCCCGGCCGAGATCGAATGGGCGTCGTTGATCTGCCCGTCCTCGTTCATCAGCAGATAGGTGCGGTTGCCGTGCAGCACGCCGGGACGTCCGCCGGTCAGCGAAGCCGCGTGCAGCCCGGACGGGATGCCGTGGCCAGCCGCCTCGACGCCGTAGATCTCGACGCTCGGATCATCGAGGAAGGGATGGAACAGGCCCATCGCATTCGAGCCGCCGCCGATGCAGGCGATCAGCGAATCCGGCAGGCGGCCCTCCATCTCCTGCATCTGCTCGCGCGTCTCCTTGCCGATGATCGATTGGAAGTCGCGCACCATCGCCGGATAGGGGTGCGGGCCTGCGACTGTGCCGATGCAGTAGAAGGTCGTCGCGACATTGGTCACCCAGTCGCGCAGCGCCTCGTTCATCGCATCCTTCAGCGTCTTCGTGCCGGATTCGACCGGAATGACGGTCGCGCCCAGCATCTGCATGCGGAAGACGTTCGGCGCCTGCCGGGCGACGTCGACCGCGCCCATGTAGACGATGCATTCGAGGCCATAGCGGGCGCAGAGCGTCGCGGTGGCGACGCCGTGCTGGCCGGCACCGGTCTCGGCGATGATCCGCTTCTTTCCCATGCGCCGGGCGAGCAGGATCTGGCCGAGCACATTGTTCACCTTGTGCGAGCCGGTGTGGTTCAGCTCCTCGCGCTTGAGGTAGACCTTGGCGCCGCCGAAATGCTCGGTCAGCCGCTCGGCGAGATAGAGCGGCGAGGGCCGGCCGACATAGTGCTTCAGCCCGCTCGTCATCTCGGCCTGGTAGGCGGGGTCAGCCTTGGCGGCGTTGTAGGCCTGCTCCAGCTCGAGGATCAGCGGCATCAGCGTCTCGGCGACGAAGCGGCCGCCGAACTGGCCGAAGCGGCCATTCTCGTCCGGGCCGTTCCGGAAGCTGTTCGGTGCGTGCGGCGCGTTCATGCCTGGCCTGCCTTCTTCAACTGTGCAGCCGCCGAACGGGCGGCCCTGACGAATTCCGCGATCTTCTCGACATCCTTGATGCCGGGCGCGCTTTCGACCCCGGAGGAGACGTCGACGCCGGCCGGCCGCGTGACACGGATGGCCTCCGCGACATTCGCCGGATCGAGCCCGCCCGATAGCATGAAGCGGAAAGCCGGGTCGAGGCTGCTCAGCAAGCTCCAGTCGAACGGCCTGCCGTGCCCGCCAGGATAGGCGGCGTCCTTCGGCGGCTTGGCGTCGAGCAGGATACGGTCGGCGATGCCGTGATAGAGCGCAGCCTGGTCGAGATCGGCGGTGCTGGCGACGCCGAGCGCCTTCATCACCGGCAGGCCTGTCGCGGCCTTGATCGCGGCGACCTGCTCCGGCGCCTCCTTGCCGTGCAATTGCATCCAGTCCGGCCGCACGATCCGTGCGAGCTCGGCGGCCTGCTCAGGCGTGTAGTCGACGACAAGCGCGACGATCTTTGTTCTGCCGCGTGCCTGGTCGGCGAGTTCCGCAGCGCGCTGCGGCGTGACATAGCGCGGGCTCTTCGGGTGGAAGTTGAGGCCGATCATGTCGGCGCCGGCAGCGAGCGCGGCCTCCAGAGTCTCCGGAGTCGAGAGGCCGCAGATCTTGATCGGAAAGGCGTCGTCACGTGTCATTCGGGCGCTCTAGCACATAGCCCTTCCCGCCGCACTCGTGACATGATGCCGGCCGAAACCGGAATACGGGGGCGAAAGCGGGCGACGAATGGGGCGGCGTTTCTTTGCAGGTCTGGCGGCGCTCCTGCTGATGGCTGGTCTCGTTGCGCTCGGCGTCTACCTGTGGAGCCAGCCGAGGACGCTGAAGCTCGCGGTCGGCCCGCTCGGCTCGGACGATGCGAGGCTCGCCGCCGCCCTCGTCCAGGGCCTCAGCCGCGAGAAGAAGCCGGTGCGCCTACGGCTCGTCCTGACCGAGGGCTCGGCCGAGAGCGCCCGCAAGATCGACGCCGGCAAGGTCGACCTCGCCATCATCCGCCCCGATGTCGCCCTGCCGGCCAAGGCCGATACGGCGCTGATCACGCGCCGCTCCTTCCCTTTCTTCATCGGCTCCAAGGATCTCGGTACCGACCGCATCTCCGGTTTGCGCGGCAAGCGGATCGGCGTGGTGCGCGCGCCGAACGGCAATCTCGACCTCCTGAAGCTCGTGCTCTCGCAATACGAGGTGAAGCCGGACGAGGTGACGATCGTCCCGCTCGGGCCAGAAGACGTCCAGGCCGCAATCGCCGAGGGCCATATCGACGTGCTCTTCGCCGTCAATGCGCTGAACGCCCGCGTCGTCACCGAAGTCGGCTCGCGGCTGCACCGGGCTTTTGGCGAGAGCCCGACCATCATCCCGATCCGCGAAGCGGAGGCGCTCGCCGCCCGCAACCATGCGATCGAGAGCGGCGAGATCGTCCGCGGCGCGCTCGGCGGCGATCCGCCTGTGCCGGCCGAGAACCTGCCGAGCATCTCGATCACCTCGCGCCTGATGGCGGCGCAGTCGCTCGACGATGCCAGGGTCGGCGAGCTCGTCGGTGCGATCCTGTCGCTGCGCGTCACCCTCGCCGCCGACCTGCCGGCGATCCAGGGGCTGGAGACGCCGGAGACCGACAAGGACGCGCCGCTCGCCGTGCACTCCGGCGCCGCCGCCTTCATCGACGGCGAGCAGGAGAGCTTCTTCGAGCGCTATGGCGACTGGTTCTATCTCGGCGTGATGGCGCTTTCGCTGTTCGGCTCCGGCGCCGCCGGCCTGCTCGGCTACGACAGTTCGACGCGCCGCAAGCGCGCGATGGCGGACCTCAGCCGTCTCGTCGTCCTGCTCGCGGCGATGCGGACCGCCGAGGACGAGCCGGATCTGGCGGCGATGGAGCGCGAGGCCGATGCCATCCTCGCCGGCGTGCTGGCGAATTATGCGCGCGGCGACATCGATTCCGGCGGGATCGGGGCCTATCGCTTCGCCATGGACCAGCTCGGCCGCGCGGCGACCGAGAGGCGCATCGTCCTGGCCGAAGCGGAAGCCGAGTGATCAGCTTTATTCCTGCCGCAAAGCGCGTTCATGCGGGTGGCGCGGCCGCACCGACAGCTTCGAGACCTTCTCATGACCTCCGCCTTTGCCTCGCTCGCCCTCGGGACGCTGCTGACGCTCTCCGCTGCCGCGCCGCTCCGGGCCCAAGCGCCTGAAAACTGGCCGCAAGTGAAATGCGAGCGCTGGCGCAGCGCCTATGACGAAGCGCTCAAGCGTTTCGGCAGGAAGGGGCTGGGGCAGGAGTTCATCGCAGGCAACGAGGCTTTCATTGCCTCCGGCTGCCAGAACCCGCCCGATGTCTGCCCCCGCAGCGCCGAGGAGCTCAACTTCGCCAATGTCATGGTGATGGCGGGCATGAACGCCGGGGTGTCCTCGACTTTCATGCCCTACGCCTGCCGGAAGTCGTGACCCGGCGCTAGAGCAGGGACATGTGCAGGCCGGTCCCGGCGACGACACCGTCTGCAACGGCGAGCGCGACGCTATGCCGGGCCGTTGCGGCATCGCCCGCCGCGTAGACGCCGGCAATGCTCGTCTGCTTCATCCCGTCGACGCGCAGCAACGGACCGAAGGGGCCGTCATCGAAGGCGCAGCCAAGCTCTTCCGCCAGCGGGCTCGCCGGGCAGATGCCGGCGGCCACGAACAGCGCCTTGACCGGTGCCAACCGGCCATCGGCAAGGCGCAGGCCCGCCATCGCCGTCCCGTCACCTTCGGCCGCCACGATCCGGGCACGCTCGACCGCAACGCCGCGCCGCTCCAGCAGGGCGGTCGCCTCGGCGTCCGGCTCGGCCTCGCCGTTGAGGAACAGCGTGACCTCGCCCCAATCGGCAACGAGCGCCGCCTTCAAGGCCGAGAACGAGCCGCTCGCCAGCACGCCGAGCTTGCCGCCGCCAAGCTCGTAGCCGTCGCAATAGGGGCAGTGCAGCACGCTCTTGCCCCAGCGTTCCCTCAGGCCAGGGATCGCGGGCAGCTCGTCGCGCACTCCGGTCGCAAGCAGGAGACGCCGCGCCTGGTGCTGTTCGCCACCGGAATCCGCGACAGCAAAACCGTCCTCCTTGACGTGAGCGCCATCCGCTTTGGCGTCGCGCCACGAGACGGTCGGATAGGCGAGAAGCTGCGCCTTCGCCTCGGCGACGATCGCCGCCGGCTCGCGCCCGTCCTGGCCTAGGAAGCCGTGCGAATGGCTGGAGAAGCGGTTGCGCCGCTGACCCTCGTCGATCACCAGGATGCGGCGGCGCGCCCGCGCCAGCTGCAAACCGGCCGAGAGGCCGGCGAAGCTGCCGCCGACGATGATGGCGTCATAGGGCGTGGTCTTATTTGGCATGGGCCTGCCTCCGTTCGGCGAAGCGGCGGCTGAAATCCGCCGCGAGATCGGACAGCCGAACCCGGTCGAAATGGCCGGCGAGCAGCGCCTCGGCTTCCGCAAACGCTTCGCCCAGCGCCGCGTTGACCGCCTGCTCGACCAGGCATTGCGGGTTCTCGCTGCGATGGCCGAGTGCGATCAGCGCGGGCTCGCCGAGCGCGCGGTGGACGTCACCGAGCGTGATCGCATCGAGCGCGCGCGCCAGCGTCCAGCCGCCGCCATGGCCTTTTTCGGAGCGCACCAGTCCGGTTTCCCTGAGGCCCGCCATGGTGCGGCGGATCACGACCGGATTGGTGCCGAGGCAGGCCGCGAGCTCCTCCGAGGTCATCGGGGCGCCGCGATCGGCCATGTGCAGCAGCACGTGCAGGGTGGCTGAGAGACGGCTGTCCTGTTTCATGTAACTTTCAATGTTACATGATTATGAGCATGTCAAGCGTCCCACGAAGTACGGGCATCGCCCGGTTTCGGTTGCCCAAACGGCGTCAAGCGTTTATGTGCAGCGCAACGAATTCCAGATTCACGCAACACACAGGCTGCGCCGGCCGGGTTTTCCCTGCCGGCTCGCGGTCTTGAACCAAGGCCGCTTCCCGCATGTCCATGCGCAACATCGCCATCATCGCCCACGTCGACCACGGCAAGACCACGCTCGTCGACAAGCTGCTGCAGCAGTCCGGCGCCTTCCGCGAGAACCAGCGCGTCGCCGAGCGGGTGATGGATTCCAACGACCTCGAGAAGGAGCGCGGCATCACCATCCTGGCCAAGGCCACCTCGGTGGTCTGGAAGGATACGCGCATCAACATCGTCGACACCCCCGGCCACGCCGATTTCGGCGGCGAGGTCGAGCGCATCCTCAACATGGTCGATAGCGCGATCGTGCTGGTCGATGCCGCCGAGGGCCCGATGCCGCAGACCAAGTTCGTGGTCTCCAAGGCTTTGAAGCTCGGCCTTCGCCCGATCGTCGCGATCAACAAGGTCGACAAGCCCGACGCCCGCGTCACCGAGGTGATCAACGAGGTCTTCGACCTCTTCGCCGCGCTCGACGCCACCGACGAGCAGCTCGATTTCCCGATCCTCTACGGTTCGGGCAAGCAGGGCTGGATGGCGCCTTCGCCGGAAGGGCCGCAGGACCAGGGCCTGGCGCCGATGTACGACCTGATCCTGAAGCATGTGCCGGAGCCGCGCATCGAGGAGGGGCCGTTCCGCATGATCGGCACGCTGCTCGAGGCCAATCCCTATCTCGGCCGCATCATCACCGGCCGCGTCGTCTCGGGCACGGCCAAGCCGAACCAGACCGTCAAGGTTCTTTCGGGTGACGGCTCGACCGTCGAGACCGGCCGCATCACCAAGATCCTGGCCTTCCGCGGGCTCGAGCGCACGCCGATCGAGGAAGCGATCCCGGGCGACATCGTCTCGATCGCCGGCCTGGTCAAGGGCTCGGTCGCCGACACTTTCTGCGACCCCTCGGTCGACACCCCGATCAAGGCCCAGCCGATCGATCCGCCGACGGTGTCGATGACCTTCATGGTCAACGATTCCCCGCTCGCGGGCACGGAAGGCGACAAGGTCACCACCCGCGTCATCCGCGACCGCCTGTTCAAGGAGGCCGAGGGCAATGTCGCGCTGAAGATCGAGGAAGCTTCCGACAAGGACAGCTACATCGTCTCCGGCCGCGGTGAATTGCAGCTCGCCATCCTGATCGAGCAGATGCGCCGCGAGGGCTTCGAGCTCGGCGTCTCGCGTCCGCGCGTCGTGCTGAAGCGCGATGAGGCCGGCCAGCTGCTCGAGCCGATCGAGGAGGTCGTGATCGACGTCGACGAGGAGCATTCCGGCGTCGTCGTGCAGAAGATGTCCGAGCGCAAGGCCGACATGCTGGAGATGCGTCCCTCCGGCGGCAATCGCCTGCGCCTCGTCTTCCACGCCCCGACACGCGGCCTGATCGGTTATCAGGGCGAACTGCTGACCGACACGCGCGGCACCGCGATCATGAACCGGCTGTTCCACGACTACCTGCCCTATAAGGGCGAGATCGGCGGGCGCCGCAACGGCGTGCTGATCGCGATGGAGACCGGCGAGGCCGTCGCCTACGCGCTCTGGAATCTCGAAGACCGCGGCCCGATGATGATCGAGCCCGGCTGGAAGGTCTATCAGGGCATGATCGTCGGCGAGCACACCCGCGAGAACGATCTCGAGGTGAACGTGCTCAAGGGCAAGAAGCTCACCAACATCCGCACGACGTCGAAGGACGAGGCGGTGCGCCTGACGCCGCCGATCCGGATGACGCTGGAGCGCTCGCTCGCCTGGATCGACGACGACGAGCTGGTCGAGGTCACCCCGAAGTCGATCCGCCTGCGCAAGGGCATCCTCGACCCCAACGAGCGCAAGCGCTCGCAGAAGATCAAGGCGGAAGTCGCCTGAGCCTGGCCGCTGCCAACGCTCCCGTCGAGATCCTGCTGATCACCGGCCCGGCCGGGGTCGGCAAGTCGACCCTGTGCTGGGAGATGGGCGATGTGCTGGCTGAGGCCGGCATCGCCCATGCCGCGATCGAGAGCGACGAACTCGACCGCGTCTTCCCCAAGCCTGGTGCGGAGGAGCTCGCTCCCCTTGCGCCTAGCGCCCGCGACGTCAGCCAGCTCAACCTCGCCGCGCTCTGGGGCACCTATCGTGCGCTCGGCCATACCCGCCTGATCATGTCCGGCGTGATGCTCCATGTCGGTTTCGACAGAAGCTGGATCCTCGCCGCGATTCCCGACGCCCGCATCACCGTGGTGCGGCTGCGCGCCGGCGACGAGGCCCTGCTCGAACGACTCGAACGGCGTGAGACCGGAGCGGGCCGAGATGCTCAGATCGAACGCTCGCTGCGCCAGGCCAAACGCATGGCAGGCGAGGATGCCGCGGCGTTCCTCGTTATCGAAACGGATGGCCGCACACCGGCCGAGCTAGCCGGTGAAGTGCTTGGCAAGACGAACTGGCTGCCCATGCTGGGCTGAACGGCCTCGGCTGTTCGATCGCCGCGGGCCTGTCCTGCAGCAGGCGCCATTGTCTCCCGCTCTTGGCTCTGCTCCCTTGCGCTCCGCTCAAAGGGGAAGGATGTCACCATGCAATTCCGCAATCTCGGCCGCTCCGGCCTGCGCGTCTCGCTCGTCGGCCTCGGCTGCAACAATTTCGGCGGTCGGATCGACCTCGAGGCGGCGCGCAAGGTGGTCGACGCCGCGATCGATCACGGCATCACCCTGTTCGACACTGCCGACATGTACGGCAATCGCGGCGGTTCGGAGCTGGCGCTCGGCGAACTGCTCGGCGCCCGCCGCAAGGACATCGTGCTCGCCAGCAAGTTCGGCATGAACATGGACGAAGAGGGCGTGAAGAAGGGCGGCTCCCGGCGCTACATCATCGAGGCGGTGGAGGCCTCGCTGAAGCGGATGAAGACCGACTGGATCGACCTCTACCAGCTGCATCGGCCCGATCCGCTGACCCCGATCGAGGAAACGCTGCGCGCCCTCGACGACCTCGTCCGCCAGGGCAAGGTCCGCTATATCGGCTGCTCGAACCTGCCGTCCTGGCAGGTGGCCGACGCACATTGGACGGCCAAGACGCTCGGCCTTGAAGGCTTCGCCTCGGCCCAGGACGAGTATAGTCTCCTGGTGCGCGGCGCCGAGAAGGAGCTGATCCCGGCCATCAGCCATTTCGGCATGGGGCTCCTGCCCTATTTCCCGCTCGCCAACGGCCTGCTCACCGGCAAGTACCAGCGTGGCGCCCCGATGCCGGAAGGCGCGCGCATGACCCGCGAAGCGCAGCGCGCCGGCGAGGTGCTGACCGAGGCAAACTGGGCCAGGACCGAAAAGCTCGCCGCCTTCTGCGAAGCCCGTGGGAAAACGCTGCTGGAGCTCGCCTTCTCCTGGCTCGCGGCTCAGCCGGTCGTCTCCAGCGTCATCGCCGGCGCGACGAAGCCGGAACAGGTCGCAGCCAACGTCAAGGCGGCGGACTGGGCGCTGACTCCGGAGGAGCTCGCCGAGATCGACGCGATCACGCGCTGAAATCGGCCGCGAGAGCGCCTCAAAGACGCCCAACCGCCAAGCGAAAGCGTTTACGCTGTCTCCCTGTCCATGCGACGGGGCAGGGAGACTGTTGTCAAATCCCCGCGCCTGGGGTTCCCTTGCGCAATTGCAGTTGAGGCCGCCGACTCCGTGATGCGCATCGCCCGTCTCCTGGCGTTCGCCCTGTGCCTAGCCGCCTCGCCGGCTGTGGCGCAGGACAAGCCTGCTGCGGCACCTCCGCCGGAGCCGATGCGCATCGTGCTGACGCGCAGCGCCGAGCCCTGCGAGCCCGATTGCCGCGAATGGCTCGCCGCCCAGGGCGCGATCGGCAAGGACACGCTCGCCGAACTGCGCCGGGCGCTCGCCGAGCTGAACGGGCGCAAGCTGCCGCTGCTGGTCTATTCGACCGGCGGTACGGTCGAGACGGCGATCGCCATGGGCGAGCTCGTCCGCAAGAGCGGCCTCGACATCGCTGTCGCCCGCACCGTCTTCAGCCAGCGCGACCCGGCGCTCGGCACGATCGACGAGCGCAGCCCGCTCTGCGCCTCGGCCTGCACGCTTCTCCTCGCCGGCGGGCAACGCCGGATCATCCCGCCGCAATCGCGCATCGGCGTGCACCAGCAGACCATCGTCGAAACCGAAACCACGACGGTGCGCGACTACAAGATCGTGCGCGGGCGCAAGGAACTGGTCGACGAGAGAACGGAAACACGGACCGTCAAGCAGGAGCAGGCGACCGGCGAAATCGACGCCAAGATGAGGCGCTATCTCGAAGCGATGGGGCTCGACCGCTCTTTCCTCGAGGTAACCGTGTCCACACCCGCCGACACGATGCGCTACCTCAAGCCCGACGAGATGCAGGCGACCACGATCGCGACCGAAGTCGGGCCGGCTGCACTCGCCTTCTCGACCTCCAGATCCCTGCGGGGCTCGACCGGACCTGCCAGCCTCGGAGCAGCACCAGTGCTGCCGGCGACGCTGTCCGCGCCGGCGACCCCGATCGGCTCGGTCGAGCTCGGCCCGCATCGCGGCAGCATCCTGCGGTTGGCGCTGTCAGTCGGAGAGGGTCGGTACCAGCAGACGGCGGCCCTGCAGTTTCAGCTCTTCATCGGCCAGGCAGCGCTTCCGACACGCTTGCGGACCGTCACGATAACCCTGCCTGGGAGCCCGCTGATCGTCGCGTCGAACGAGGACGGCTCTGCACCCGACGGGCCGATGACGGCCGAAGTCCAGCGCGAATTCCTGTGCCGGCTGACAGACCGGAGCTCGGTGTTCCTGCGTGTCGACCCACCGGCCGAGGACAGCAGCCCCGCCAGCTGGCAGCGCACCGGGACTGCCGCCGAGGTACTGCGCCTGCCCAACCTGCGTGCCACGCTCTGTCGCTAGCCCCCTTGGGTCTCGCCGGCGAATGACGCCACGTGCCGTCACATGAAATCCCATCCGGAACCAATCGCTCGTCGACTGGCGAAATCGATTACATGCGCGCCCTGCGTGCAATCGGCGTTGCCTTCAATGTGTGCTTGACGGGCCCGAGCCGATACGCTCACCTTCCCTCCAATCCGACGCGCCGCATCAAGGCACGCGGCCGTAAACGAGGGAGAAACGCCGTGTTGAGACGCCATTTTCTCGCCGCGGGCCTCGCGCTCGCGGCCTTCGGCAGCGCATTCCCCGCTTTCGCCCAGAGCAAGGGCCCGGTGATCGGGGTCAGCTGGTCGAACTTCCAGGAGGAGCGCTGGAAGACCGACGAGGCGGCGATCAAGGCCGCGATCGAGAAGGTCGGCGGCACCTATCTCTCGGCCGACGCCCAATCCTCGCCCGCCAAGCAGCTCACCGATGTCGAGAGCCTGATCGCGCGCGGCGCCAAGGCGATCATCGTGCTGGCGCAGGATGCGCAGGCGATCCGCCCGGCGGTGCAGAAGGCGGTCGACGAGGGCATTCCGGTGGTCGGGTACGACCGGCTGATCGAGATCCCGCAAGCCTTCTACCTGACCTTCGACAATGTCGAAGTCGGCCGGATGATGGCGCGCGAGATCCTGAAGGCCAAGCCAGAGGGCAACTACGCCTTCATCAAGGGCTCGAGCGCCGATCCCAACGCCGCCTTCTTTTTCAATGGTTCGATCGAAATCCTGAAGCCCGCCATCGACGCAGGCAAGATCAAGAACATCGGCGAAGCCTTCACCGACAACTGGCTGCCGGCGAATGCCCAGCGCAACATGGAGCAGATCCTGACGCGCAACGCCAACAAGGTCGACGTCGTCGTTGCCGCCAATGACGGGACGGCCGGTGGCGCGATCGCGGCATTGACCGCCCAGGGACTCGCCGGCTCGGTGCCAGTCACCGGCCAGGATGCCGACCGCGCCGCGCTGAACCGCATCGCGCTCGGCACCCAGACGGTGACGATCTGGAAGGATGCGCGTGAGCTCGGGCGCAATGCCGGCGAGATCGCAATCAAGCTCGCCGGGGGCGCCAAGCTGACCGAGATCGCAGGCTCCGCCGCCTGGGACCAGGGCCCGAGCAAGGCCAAGATGACGGCACTGTTCCTCAAGCCGGTGCCGGTGACCAAGGACAATCTCGGCGTTGTGATCGACGCCGGCTGGGCGCCGAAGGCCGCCGTCTGCCAGGGCGTCGCCGCCGGCAAGGTCAAGGCCTGTGACTGAAACCGCTCCCGCGCCGGCTCAGTCGGCGCCGGAAACGAAGGCACTGGCCGATCATCTGCGCGCGATCGAATTCGACGCGCGGATGATCGGCATGATCGCCGCGCTGGTAGCAATCTGGCTCGGCTTCAACTGGCTCTCGGGCGGTGCCTTCCTGACGCCGCGCAATCTCTGGAACCTTTCGGTCCAGACCGCTTCGGTCGCCGTGATGGCCTGCGGCATGGTGCTGGTCATCGTCACCCGCAATATCGATCTTTCGGTCGGCTCCATGCTCGGCTTCGTCGGCATGGTCATCGGTCTCGTCCAGGCGCGGCTGCTTCCTGACCTGCTCGGCTTCGAGCATCCCGCGACCTGGCTGATTTCGATCGCGACGGCGGTCGCGCTCGGTGGGCTGATCGGCCTGTTCCAGGGCGCGCTGATCGCCTATCTCGCCATCCCTTCCTTCATCGTCACGCTCGGCGGCCTCCTGGTCTGGCGCGGCGGCGCCTGGTGGGTGACGCAGGGCCAGACCATCGCGCCGATGGATTCGCGTTTCCGCCCGCTCGGCGGCGGCATCGAGGGTGCGATCGGCACCACCGCCTCCTGGGCGATAGGCCTCGTCATCTGCGCTTTGATCGTCGCGGGGATCGCCTTCGCTCGCCGCCGGCGCAAGCGCTACGGCTTCGCCCAGCGCCCGCTCTGGGCCGAGATCGCGCTCGCTGCGCTCGCCTGCGGCACCGTGCTCGGCGCGGTCGCAATCGCCAACGCCTATGCCCTGCCGGCCGGGGTCGCCCGCCGCCTCGTCGAGGCGAAGGGCGGCACCTGGCCGGAGGGCGGGCTCGTCATCGGCCATGGCCTGGCCGTGCCGGTGCTGCTGGCACTCGCGGTCGGGGTCGCCATGAGCTTCCTGGCGCGGCGCCTGCGCTTTGGCCGCTATGTCTTCTCGATCGGCGGCAATCCCGAGGCGGCCCAGCTCTCCGGCGTCAACACCCGCAAGGTGCTGATGCTGGTCTACGGGCTGATGGGCATGCTCGTCGGCATCGCCGCCTGCATCTCGACCGCCCGCCTCAATGCCGCAACCAATTCGGCCGGCCAGCTCGACGAGCTCTATGTCATCGCCGCAGCGGTGATCGGTGGCACCTCGCTCGCCGGCGGCGTCGGCACCATCGCCGGCGCGATGCTGGGGGCGCTGGTGATGCAGTCGCTGCAGTCGGGCATGGTGCTGATCGGCGTCGACACTCCGTTGCAGAACATCGTCGTCGGCATCGTGCTTGTCCTCGCCGTCTGGCTCGACGGGCTCTATCGCAAGCGGCTCGGCTGAAGGAGGGCGCCATGGACATGCCCACGCCCCTCGTCGAGATGCGCGAGATCTCGATCGCCTTCGGCGGCATCAAGGCCGTCGACCACGCGAGCGTCGATCTCCATGCCGGCGAGGTCGTCGGCCTGCTCGGCCATAACGGCGCCGGCAAGTCGACGCTGATCAAGATCCTGTCGGGAGCCTATCGCGCCGATGCCGGCGAGATCAGGATCGCCGGCGAACCTGTCGCGATCTCCAGCCCACGCGACGCCAAGCGCCACGGCATCGAAACGATCTACCAGACGCTCGCTCTTGCCGACAATGTCGACGCCGCCGCCAACATCTTCCTCGGCCGCGAGCTCCTGACCTCCTGGGGCACGCTCGACGACAGCGCCATGGAAGCCGAGACTCGCAAGGTGATGGGCCGGCTCAACCCGCATTTCCGCCGCTTCAAGGAGCCGGTGAAGGCGCTTTCCGGCGGCCAGCGCCAGTCGGTCGCGATCGCCCGCGCGATCTATTTCAACGCGCGGGTGCTGATCATGGACGAGCCGACCGCGGCGCTAGGCCCGGCCGAGACCAAGCAGGTCGCCGATCTCATCCTTGAGCTGAAAAAGCAGGGCATCGGCATCTTCCTGATCAGCCATGACCTGCATGATGTCTTCGACCTCGCCGACCGCGTCAGCGTGATGAAGAACGGCAAGGTGGTCGGCACCGCCCATGTCCGCGACGTCACGCAGGACGAGGTGCTGGGGATGATCATCTCCGGTAAATGCCCGCCCGGCGCGGTGGCCGGGCCGGGCGCGCTGCGGAGCTAGCAGCGCTCGCGAAAGGACGAGGCGCGCCTCAGCGCAAACCGTCCTCGCCCTTGGCCTCGGCATGGGTGAGCCCGCCGACGCGCGGCAAGGGCCGACCACCGCTGGTGAGGGCGACCGCGACGACGATCTCGCCGGCACGCGGCGCATCGGGAATGCGCACCTCCATGCCGTCGAAATGGCTGCGGACATAGGCCGCCGCCTTGTGGCCGAGCGGCACGTCGAGGACGACGCCGAGCGAACCGCGCTTCTTCGAGGACGGGATCAGCGCCGGCGCCTTGCCCAGGAGCTTGCGCAGCGGCGCCCCCAACTTGGGATGCAGGATCGCCGCGGCGTGCTCCAGTTCGCCGTCTTCGCCGACGGCCGCGGCCTTGCCATAACCCTGGACCGCCTCGCCCTCGATGCCGAGCGCCGCCAGCGCATGGCGGCCGAGCAGGTCGCCGAGCTCCTCGCCGATATCGATCAGCTCGGAGAGGTCATCCTGATAGGTGCCGGCGAAGGGATTGGCGATCACCGCGACGGCGGCGGCGCGCTTGATCGGCGGCGAAACGGTGCGGCCGAGCTCGCTATGGGTCTCGTCGAGGATGGTGACGATCTTGCGGATCCTGGCTTTCATCGCAGGCCGTCCTCGCCCTTGATCTCGCTCGCCTTGAGGCCGCCGACGCGGGCGTGGATGCGCGAGCCGGTGGTCATCACCAGCGCGAACAGCAATTCGTCGGCGCGAGGCGCGTCGGTGATGCCGATCTCGAAGGAGTCGAAATGGCTGCGGACATAGGACGCGTTGACGTGGGTGACGGGGATGTCGAGCCGCGTACCCGGGCCGCCGACCTTCTTGGTCGAGGGCACGATCGCCTTGGCATCGCCCAGCAATTCGCGCATGGCATAGCCGCCCGGCACATGCCAGAGCGCGCCATGCTCAAGCTCGCCGGCGGCGCCGACGATGGCGCCCTTGCCATAGCCCTGGATCGTCTTGGCATCGCCGCCCATCGCCGCGAGCAGGCGCTGCGCCATGGCGAGGCCGAAGGGCTTGAGATCATCCATGAAGCCCTGGATGTCCTCGACATAGCGGCCGGCATAGGGGTTGGCGATCACGGCCAATGCCGCGCCGCGCTTCAGCGGCACCGCAGCGGCCGGGCCACCCTCATGATAGATCTCCTCGACGGTCACGGCGTATTTGCGGACGACGATCTCAGGCACGGGCAAGTCTCCTCTCGGGGTCTTCTTGAACGAACATAGGGGTGGGAAGCGTGCGGCTCACGCCCTGTAGATGCATGGCGGCCGAGACGATCAGGCCGGCCGCGCGCAGGCGCTCCGCTTCGACGACGCCGGCGGCGAGCGCGGTCTCGATCTCGCCGGTGGCAAGCGGGCCGACATGGCGGGTGACCAGTCGCTCGCCAAGGTCGCTGTCGCTCTGGATGGAACTGGCTAGCTGGCGCTCGACTGCGGGATGGCCGGGCAGGTCGATCGCATTGGCGATCACCGTCGCGGCGGCGTCGGCCATGGCCGCGGTTGGGGCCAGCACTGTCACTGCCTCGGCGATCCCCAGCGAGAAGCTGCGGCCGGGATAGCCGGATGTGGCGATGCCGGCGACGCCGTCCTCCGGTCGGATCGTCGCGGTCGCGAAGAACTCCGGCCGGTCGGGACGCTTCACCAGCCCGATGCGAAACTGCTCGCCGGGAGCGAGATGCAAGGCGATGTCGCCGCCATTGTTGACATAGGCGCGCTGCAACGGCGCGGCCGCGCACATCACGCCGAGGATCTCCTGCGCAACCGAGCCGGCGACAGCCGCCATCGGGGTGATGAAACTCCTGATGGCGAAGGGACTGACCGCCGCGTGCATGCGCCGGGCGACCGGTCCGAGCGGCAGCGGACTCGTCCGGCTCACCGCTGTGCGCAGCAGCTTCAATTCATCGCAAAGCTCGGCAAGCAGGCCGTCGAAGCGGCCGATCGCCGCTTCATGTGCGGCCTTCACCGTGCTTGGCTCGCCGATGGCTTCGATGACGAGATCGATCGGCCCCTGCTGCAGGAGCAGGCGCCTGCCATCCGGCAGGATACGCACGGAGGGCTTCTCCCACATCGCCCTACCCCAGCGAGCGGCGCGGCTGCTCCGGCGCCAGCGGCCAGGGATTGTCCAGGCGCTGCGGCAGGCGCAGGCGGCTGCCGCCCTTGAGCGAAGCCAGCGGCTGGATCGCGTCCATATGGCCGCCGAGCGCCTCGTAGTCGGTCCGGCTCATGGTGAATTCGAGCGGCGCGACCAGAGCCGGCGTCGGCACATAGCCGAAGGCGTTCTCGGGCAGGCGGGTGACGTCGACCATGAAGGTGATGCCGCCGCCCGGCCAGATATAGACGGGGGCACCGCCGCAGGTGACATAGGTCAGCGCATCCTTGACCGAGCGGGTCAGGCGGACCGGATTCTCGGTGACGCCGGCGCGCAGCGAACCGCCGGCGCCGCCGATGAACAGCACGGTCGAGAGCGCCGGCTCGCAATTTTCGGCGATGCGCTCGACCGGCTCGACCAGCGGCTGCGGCATCTGCGTCTCGACCGGAACGAGATTTTCGTCGAGCTCGTAATAGGCGGCGTGCTCGCCGGTGGTCGAGACCATCAGCAGGCGCAAGCCGGGATAGGCGACCTTGGGATCGAATGGCCCGAGAATGGTCAGCGGGTCGCTGATATTGGTGCCGCCCCAGCCGGTGCCGGGCTGCGCCACCTGGAAATAGCGCCCGGGCGTCGAGCGGCGGCCCTTCAGCTTGATGCCGGTGCCGGCCATGCCGAGCAGCTTGCCGGCCTGGTGCTCGGAGAGCACGCCGGTGATGTGGTCGTCGACGACGACGACCTCGTCGACCTTGCCGTGCCATTGCTTGGCGAAGATGCCGATCGTCGCCGAGCCGCAGCCAACGCGCATGCGGCTTTCTTGGATGCCGTTGACGATCGGCGGCTTGCCGGCCTGGACGATCACGGTCTCGCCGTCGTCGATGGTGAGCTCGACCGCCTTGCCGTTGCTGAGCTGGAGCAGCGCGTCGCAGGTGACGCGGCCCTCCTTCTTCGAGCCGCCGGTGAGGTGGTGGACGCCGCCGAGCGAAAGCATCTGCGAGCCGTATTCGCCGGTGGTGACATGGCCGATCGCCTCGCCCTCGACGCGCACCGTCGCCTGCTCCGGGCCGAGGAAGCGGTCGGTGTCGATCTTCACCTTGACGCCGCAATAGCTGAAGATGCCCTCGGTCACGACGGTGACCATGTCGATGCCATCGACCTGCGAGGAGACGATGAAGGGAGCGGGCTTGTAGTCGGGATAGGTGGTACCGGCGCCGATCGCTGTGATGAAGGTGCCCTGCTGGTGGACGATCTCGCCGTCCCACTCGCGCGCCCCGGCGAAGGGAACGATTTCGCCGCCATGCTCCAGCGTGCGCTCGAGCACGATATGCGGCTCCATCCGCACCAGCTCGCCCTCGACATTGCCATAGCGATCGCAGGCGCCGACGGCGCCCGGCTTGATGAAGCACATCACCGGGCAGGCATCGCAGCGGATCTTGTCGTCCGCGACCGGGCTCGCTTCGTCCAGCGCCATGCTTGATCCTCCCGCAGAGCGGGCCTTAAGGATTTTGTTTGTGTACAAACGATACTGGCGCGCCTCTTAGACCAAGTCAAGACAGCGGCGAGGCGCTGGATGACCATCCACTCTACGCCCGATCTCGGGATTGGCCCACGGCCTCGGCCTTCATGGCCAAGTTCACGCTGATTCGTCGGTGAAAAGGGAAGGCAGCCACTCAATCTTGCATACAAGATTATTATCAGCGCTGCGAAGCGGGATTTCTACCCGGCGGAGATGACCTCCGGATGACGCGATTGGCGGTTGCAAGCACGGCATCAATGGCGCATTGACAGCCAAATTTTCCCGCTGCTATTGTTTGCATACAAACATGTTTGGAGCGGCATCGCCGCGGGAGAGAGGGCCCTGCCATGTATGACGTCTTCGCCACGGACCGCCTGATCGACCACTGGCTTGTTGAGGATATCGGCGCCTGCGACCTCACCGTCCAGGTGATGATCGAGCCCAATGAGACCGGCAAGTTCCACATGAACGCCCGCGAGCCGATGATCGTCGCCGGTGTGGAGGTCGCCGCTCGCGTATTCAAGCGCTACGACCCCGAGCTCAAGGTGACCCTGCGCGTCAAGGACGGCGACAAGGTCGAGAAGGGCGCGATCCTGGTCGAGATCGAAGGCTCTGCCCGCAGTGTGCTCACTGCCGAGCGCACCGCGCTGAACATCGCCCAGCGCCTCTCCGGCATCGCCAACGAGACCGCCCGCTATGCCGCCGCCATGGCCGGCAGCAAGGCGCGCCTGATCGACACCCGCAAGACCACGCCCGGCCTGCGCATGATGGAGAAGCACGCCGTGACCTGCGGCGGCGGCCTCAACCACCGCCTCGGTCTCGATAACGGCGTGATGATCAAGGACAACCACATCGCCGTCTGCGGCAGCATCACCGCCGCCGTCGAACGCGCCCGCAAGAAGCTGCCGGTCCTGACCAAGCTCGAGGTCGAGTGCGATCGGCTGGAGCAGGTCGAAGAGGCCGCCAAGGCCGGCGCAGACGTGATCATGCTCGACAACATGTCGGTCGCCGACATGACCAAGGCGGTCGAGCTGATCGCCGGACGTGCCAAGGTCGAGGCCTCCGGTGGCATCAACATCGACACGATCGGCCCGATCTCCAAAACCGGTGTCGACTACATCTCGACCAGCAAGATCACCCAGTCGGCGCCGGCGGTGGATATCGGCCTCGACGAAGCCTGAGCGGACGATGCGGCCCGGCACCTTCTTCCTGATCGTCGGCCCGAGCGGGGCCGGCAAGGACTCGCTGATCGACGGCGCCCGCGCCTTGCTGGAGCCGACCGGCCGCTATGTCTTCGCCCGTCGCGTCGTCACCCGCCCGGCGGGATCGCCGGGGGAGGACCACGAGGCGGCGACGGACGAAGCTTTCGACGCACGCGAGGCCAGGGGCGACTTCCTGATCACCTGGGACGCCCACGGCCTGCGCTACGGGCTGCCGGCCGAGTTGAAGCGGCTGGTCGAAGCCGGGCGCAACGTCATCGCCAATGGCTCGCGCGCGACGATCGCGGCGCTCGCCGGGCGCCTGCCGCGCTTCGTCGTGGTCGAGGTCACGGCGCCACCTGAGGTGCTCGCCGCCCGCATCACCGGGCGCGGACGCGAGAGCGGCGAAGCCATCGAGAAGCGCCTGTCGCGCACGGTTGAGCCACGCCCGGAAGGGATCAGGGCGGCGACGATCTGCAACGATGAGAGCGTCGAGATCGGCGTCGAGCGCTTCATCGCCGCAGTCGAGGCCGCCGCCAACACGATGCGGCTGCGCCGGCTGCCGCTCTTCGCGGGACGGGCGCACTGCGCCTACCTCCCGGCCAAGGGCGAGATCGTCAATGGCTTCGACTATCTCGGCCCCGGTCGGATCGAGATTTCGGGAGCCACAGCCAGCACGCGCTCGGATGTGCAGGTCATCGACCTGCCCTCACTGCTCGCCGGCGACGAGATCGGCCTGTCGGCCGAGGCTTTCGACGAGCTCGGTTTGCCGGAAGGCAGCGAGGTCACGCTCCGGCGCACGCCCTCGCCCGAGAGCCGGGCAGCGCTGACCCGCAAGATCCAAGGCGGCGAGCTCGCGGAAGAGCAATACCACACGCTGATCCGCGACATCGTCGAGGCGCGCTATCCCGATGGCGAGGTCGCGGCCTTCCTGGTCGCGGCGACGCAGAAGCTCTCCGACGACGAGGTCGTCGCGTTGGCGCGGGTGCGCAGCCGCTTCGCCCAGACAATCACCTGGCCGGACAGGATCGTCGTCGACAAGCATTCGATGGGCGGCATCCCCGGCAGCCGGATCACGCTGATCGTGGTGCCGATCGTCGCGGCGCATGGCGCCTTCCTGATGCCCAAGACCTCGTCGCGCGCCATCACCTCGGCGGCGGGCACGGCCGACGCGATGGAGGCGCTCGCCCGCGTCGAGCTCAACCCGGCCGAGCTGCGCGCCTGCGTGGAACAGGCTCGCGGCTGCATCGCCTGGAATGGGCGGCTCAACCATTCCGTCGTCGACGACGTGATGAACGCGATCACGCGGCCGCTCGGCATCGATTCCAATCGCTGGTCGGTCGCCTCGATCCTGTCGAAGAAGCTCACGGCCGGCTCGACCCATGTCATCGTCGACCTGCCCTATGGCCCGCGTGCCAAACTGAAGAGCGAGGCCGAGGCCGCCGAGCTGGCGCAGTTGTTCGAGACGGTCGGAGCCGGGCTCGGGCTCGTCGTCAACGCCTTCCCGACCGATGGCAGCCGCCCGATCGGGCGCGGCATCGGCCCGGCGCTCGAATGCCGCGATGTCGGCTGGGTGCTCGACAACGACCCGCAGGCGCCGGCCGACCTAGTCGAGAAGGCGCTGTTCTTCGCCAGCCGCATCCTGGCCTGGGACCCGGCGCTCGGCTCGGTCGCGGCCGGGCGGGCACGGGCCGAGGAGCTGCTGCGCTCGGGCGCGGCCCGGGCCGCCTTCGAGCGGATCATCGACGCGCAAGGGCGGCGCGAGCCTCCGGTGGCGCCAGGGCTGCTGGTCCATACGGTGCGTTCGCCCAAGGCCGGGGTCATCACCGAGATCGATGGCTGGGCGGTCGCCGGGATCGCGCGGCGCGCCGGCGCGCCCTTCGACAAGGCAGCGGGCATCGACCTGCGCCGCCATGTCGGCGATAAGGTCGCTGTGGGCGATCCGCTCTTCGCGATCCACGCCAGCGCCTCGAGCGACCTCGACGAGGCGAAGGCGATGGCGGACAGCTGCGATTGCTATGTGATCGCGTAGGGGCAGGCTGATCTCGCAAGGAGCCACGCCGTCATTCCGGGACGCTGCGTAGCGGCGGGCCCGGAACCCAGAACCGATACGCTTCGTCGTAAAGGCGCGGAACCCAACAGCCCCACCCGGCATCCTCATCGGTTCTGGGTTCCGGGCTCGGGCCTGTCGGCCCGCCCCGGAATGACGGTGCGCCCTTCAACGCAGCTGCTTCAGCAACGCGATCAGCGTCGCCCGCTGGTTGGTCGCGAGCGGCGCCAGCGTCACCTTGGTCACCGTCTCCGCCTTGGGCAGGAGCTCGCGGGTGTAGTCGACGCCAGCCGGGCTCAGTTCAACGATGAGCCGGCGGCCATCCTCCGGATCGGGCTTGGTCTGGACCAGCTTGCGCTTGAGAAGACGGTCGACCACGCCCTTGATCGTGGCGGCGTCCATCGCGGTCTGGCGGCCGAGCAGGTTCTGCGAGGAGCCGCCATCCTGATAGAGTCGCGCCAGCACTGCCCATTGCGTCGGCGTCAGGTCGCTGCCCATGATCTCGTTGAAGATCGAGACGTGGCGCTGCGCCGCCTGGCGCATGATGAAGCCGACTTGCTCGGCGAGATCATAACTCTCGTCGGCAAGGTTGGGCGTCTCGGCCGCACTGCTCGGTCGCGCCATCACTGATCCTCGTTCGTATACGAACGATATTCCTAGAGCATGTCCGGCAAAAGTGGGAACCACTTTTGCAATCAGGACCTGTTCCAGCGAAGCAGGTCCTCAGACGTGCGTCCAGCGCCCATCCCGGAAACTTCTGGCTGCTGCATCGACCGTGCGCTCGATGCGCAGTCCCGCCTCGAAATCGAGGAGAAGCGCCGGCTCGCCGGCAATGGCGCGGAGCAACTCGCGGCATTCGATGATCTTGAGCTCGTTGAAGCCGAGGCCGTGCCCGGGCGCCGGGATGAAGCGGCCATAAGGCTCGTGCGCCGGGGCGGTCAGGATGCGGCGAAAGCCCTGGACATCGCTCGCGCCCTCGGCCGTGTAGAGCTCGATCTCGTTCATCCGCTCCTGATCATAGGCGATCGTGCCCTTCGCGCCAAAGACTTGCAGGGCAATCCGGCCCTTGCGGCCCCAGGCCGAGCGGTTGAGCGCAACGAGCCCGGAGGCCCCGGAAGACAGGCGCAGCAGCAGCGTGGCGATATCGTGCGTCTCGACCGCGCGGCTGCCGCCGGCCGCGAGCGGGCGCTCGGCATAGGGCTTGGCCATATCGGCCATGACCGCTTCGACCTCGCCGATCAGCACCTTGATCAGCGAGAAGGCGTGCACGCCGAAATCGTCGAGCGCGCCATGGCCGGAGGCAGCCTCGCTCTTCCAGGAGAAGAGCGCGCCAGCATCAGCCATGAAATCCTCGTCCATCTCGACGCGGACATGGTTGACCGGGCCGATCGCGCCCTCGGTGATCAGGCGCTTGGCCAGCCGAATCGCCGGGTTCTGGATGTAGTTGTAGCCGAGTGCGGCAACCGTACCGGCCGCCTTCGCCGCCGCCAGCATCGCCTCGGCGTCTCCGAGGCTGGTCGCCATCGGCTTCTCGCACCAGACATGCTTGCCGGCGCTCAAGGCCGCGATCGCCATCTGCGCATGGAAGGCGTTCGGCGTGGTGATCGAGACGACGTCGACATCGGGATGGGCAATGAGCGCCTGCCAGTCGGCGGTCGATTCAGCGAAGCCGAACTCGCCGGCCCGCTGCGCCGCCAGGGCCTCGTCGACCTCGCAGAGCATAGCGAGCTTCGGACGGAGCACGTCGCCGAAGACCGGCGCGACGGCATTCCAGGCCAGCGCATGGCACTTGCCCATATAGCCGGTGCCGATCAGGCCGACGCCGAGCGCGCGCATGAGCAATCTCCGTAGCGAAGAGGAAGGATCGGATGCTTGCTGGTGTCAGACCGTACCGCCGAGCTCCTCCGAGACCGCCTGCAATTCCTTGCCGCCGGCCATCAGGTTCTGCAGCTCGTCCATGGCGATCCCCGACTTGGCGTAGGTGCCGAGCGTCTTGCCGCGGTTGAGCACGGTGAAGCGGTCGCCGACGGCATAGGCGTGGCGGACATTGTGGGTGATGAAGATCACGCCGAGGCCCTTGGCGCGGACGAGGTTGATGTATTTCAGCACCATCGAGGTCTGGGCGACGCCGAGCGCCGAGGTCGGCTCGTCCAGGATCAGCACCTTGGCGCCGAAATAGACGGCGCGGGCGATGGCGACGCATTGGCGCTCGCCGCCGGAGAGCGTGCCGACCGCCTGATACGGATCGCGGATATCGATGCCGATCCTGTGCATTTCGTCGCGGGTCACCGCATGGGCGAGGTCGAAATCGATCCATTTCAGCGGGCCGAAGCCGCGGATCGGCTCGCGGCCCATGAAGAAATTCCGCGTGATCGACATCAGCGGGATCATCGCCAGATCCTGGTAGACGGTGGCGATGCCGGCATCGAGCGCGTCGCGCGGGCTGGAGAAGGCGACCGGCCGCCCCTCGACCAGGAACTCGCCCGAGCTCGGCTTATGACAGCCCGACAGCGTCTTGATCAGCGTCGACTTGCCGGCGCCGTTGTCGCCGAGCAGACAGAGCACCTCGCCGGCGGAGACCTTGAGCGAGACGCCCGAAAGCGCGATCACCGAGCCGAAATGCTTGACGATGTCGCGGACCTCGATGAGCGGGGCCTGTTCCGGGGTTGCGGTCGTCATGCTCAGCGCTCCCCTGTCGCCTTGCGGCGGATGAAGTTGTTGAACAGCACGGCGAGCAGCAGCATCCCGCCGAGGAAGACCTGGAACCAGTCGCTGTCGAAGCTGGTGTAGGTCAGGCCGATCGAGACCATGCCGAAGATGATCGCGCCGAAGAAGGCACCAACCGCCGAGCCATAGCCGCCGGTCAGGAGGCAGCCGCCGATCACCGCCGCGATGATCGCCTCGAATTCCTTCTGGAAGCCGCGGCGGGCATCGGTCGAGCCGGCGTCGAGCACGGTCAAGATGGCGACGAGGGTGGCGGCGCAGGCGGTCAGCACGAACAGGGTCGTCTTGACCATGTTGACCGGCACGCCGGAATTGCGGGCCGCATTGGGATCGCCGCCAGCGGCGAAGACCCAGTTGCCGAAGCGGGTGCGCAGCAGGACATAGGTCGCGAGCGCTGCGATGGCGAGGAACCAGAGCACCCCAACGGGAACGCCGGTCACGGTCGGCGTGCCGTTCGGAAACTTGGCGATCAGGTTGGCCTGCGCCAGCCAGGCGAACAGTCCCTCCAGCGCCTGGCCGGAGAAGAGCTCGCGCACCACGCCTGCGCCCGCCTTGTCGCCGATGCCGCGCAATTGCGTCGAGCCACCGGTCGCCCATTTCAGCCCGACCAGCGAGAGCCCGCGCAGGATGAACAGGAAGGCGAGGGTGACGATGAAGGAAGGCAGGCGCGTCCTGATGACGATCTGCCCGTTCACCGCGCCCATCAACCCGGCGAAGACGAAGGTCGCGACGATCGCCGCCAGCAGCGGCAGGTCGCCGACGACGATCAGCGCGCCGAAGATGAGCCCCGCGAAGGCGATCATCGAGCCGATCGAAAGATCGAACTCGCCGCCGATCATCAGCAATGCCGCCGCGATGGCGAGGATGCCGAGCTGCGATGCCGGCGAGAGCACGGTCATGGCGCCGGCGAGGGTGAACATCGCCGGGTTGGCGGTGAGGCCGAAGAAGACGGTGACCAGGACGAGGCCGGCGACTGCGCCAAGCTCGGGCCGGCGCATCAGCCGGGCGATCAGCGAGACGCGGCGCAGCCGTTCGTCGCGGGCCTCTGCGGCCGGGTCAGTGGGACGGGACGCGCCCGCGGCGAGATCGGCGGTCGATGTGGCCATGGCGCGCCTCCTGAGCTTCTGAACGATCCGGAAGGAAGGGCGGCGCGGATCAGCGCCGCCCTACGTTCAGCGGATGCCCTTGGCCGAGAGGTCGACGACCTGGGCCGCCTTCTCCTTGGTGACGAGGTTGGGACCGGACGGGACATTGCCGCCGGGGACGAGACCGTATTCGGCATTGAGCGCCAGGAAGGCGACCGGCAGGTAGCCCTGCAGGAACTGCTGCTGGTCGATGCCGAAGGCGGCTTCGCCGGCCGCGATCGCCTTGAGGAAGTTCGCCGAAAGATCGAAAGTGGCAACGCGGACGCTGGCGATCTTGCCGGCCTCCTTGACGCCCGCCAGGGTCGGCTCGCCGCCGAGCGAGGCGCTCAGCGCCATCACCGTATCGACGCTGGCGTCGGAGAGCGCCGCCTTGACCTTGGAACGGATCTCGGAGGGATCGTTCGAGACCGGCAGCACCGTGACCTTGCCCTTGAAGCCCTCGGCGAAGCCCTTGCAGCGCAGGTCGAGCGCGACATTGCCGACCTCGTGGTTGACGCAGACGCCGACCTTGCCGCCCATGCTGGCAAGCTTCTCGCCGGCGGCCTTGCCGGCGTCGAACTCGTCCTGACCGACATGCAGGAGGGCGCCGAGCTTCTTCGAGACATCGGAGCCCGAGTTCATCGAGATCACCGGGATGCCCGCAGCGACCGCCTTCTGGATCGACGGGCCGAGCGCCGAGGCGTCGGGGATCGAGACGACGAGGCCGGCCGGCTTCTGGTTCACCGCGGCATCGATCAGCTGGCTCATCGCCACCATGTCGAAGGTCTCGGGTGCGCGATAGTCGACGGCGACCTTGAGATCGGCCGCCGCCTTGGCGACGCCGTTCTTGACCACCGACCAGAATGGGTCCGCGGCCTGACCATGGCTGACGACGATGATCCTGGTCTGCTGCGCGATGCTCGGCGTCGCTCCTGCGACCGCGATGGCGGCGGCAGCAATCATCCCTGCGAGAAAACGCTTCATCTCATCCTCCCTTGCGGGGATGTCCCCCGCTTTCGTTATCGGTCCGATCGGGCTCGATCGGCCGGTTTTCGGGCGACGTGGCGGGCCGCGAAGCGTCGCGGACTGCCTGGATGGCGAAGAAGGAAGGACGCGCTTCGAGCGCGGCCGCCGACTCTGCGCTGCATGCAAAACGAAACAAAAAAACCGTTTTCAATATTCAATGGAACAATCATTCCATTGCTCATGCGCAGCTGTCAAGCGCCTTCTGCGCCGGTGACATACCGGAACGCGTGCCTGGCCGTTCCACCCGGACCGGAGAAACCCATCACCAATATCGATTTGCCAGGAGTGGGCCGGCGCCTCGATTGTTGGCACTTGAAGCGGCGCGCTCAGCGCCCGGAATTTGGGGAATTTCATGGGCCTGCCAGCGACCGCGCGCATCGATATCGGGCGCTTCTGGACGACGATCGAACGTTCGGCGGAGATTGGGGCCGGCCGGCCGGGCGGACTATCCCGGCTGGCGCTCGGCGATGCCGACCGGGAGGTCCGCGACGTCTTCATCGACTGGTGCCGACAGGCCGGCCTCGCCGTCCGTATCGACGGCATCGGCAACATCTTCGCGCGCCGGGCCGGGCAGGACGACAGCCTGCCGCCGGTGGTGATGGGCAGCCATCTCGACACGCAGGTGAATGGCGGGCGCTTCGACGGCATCGCCGGCGTGCTCGGCGGGCTCGAGGTCTGCCGGACGCTCGACCAGCTCGGCCATCGCACGAAGCGGCCGATCGAGGTGGTCAACTGGACCAATGAGGAAGGCGGGCGCTTCTCGCCGCCCATGGTCGGCTCGGGCTGTTTCACCGGGGCCTATACGCTCGACTGGGCGCTGGGCCGGCGCGACGACGACGGCCGAACAATCGGCGAGGAGCTCGACCGGATCGGCTATCGCGGGCAGATGGAGGCGGCGCCCCACCCCTTCGACGCCTATGTCGAGTTCCATATCGAGCAAGGGCCGATCCTCGACCGCGAGGGCATGCAGGTCGGCATCGTCACTGGCGGCTTTTCCAGCACCGGCATGCTGGTCGAGTTCCGCGGCGAAACCGCCCATACCGGCCCCTGGCCGATGGAGCGGCGCAGGAACGCGCTGATCGCCGGGGCGCGCCTGCTGGTCGCCGTCGACGATCTCGGCTGGGAGCATGCCGGCAGCGGCGGCAAGGCGACGGCTTCACGCCTCGTAGCTTGGCCGAACAAGCCGGGCATCCTCTCCGACTGGGCGCAGGCGACCTGCGATGTCCGCCATGCCGATCCGGAGGCGACCGCCGTGATGGCCGAGCGCGTGCGCCGCGCCGTGCATGAGGCGGCGGCCCGGGCCGATTGCACCGCCGAGATCCTCGATGTCTGGAACTGGGGCGGCAAGGTCTTCGCCGACGAACTGATCGAGCAGGTCCGGGCGACCTCGCAAGCCCTCGGCTACCGCACGCGCGATATCCTGAGCCAGGCCGGGCACGACGCTTATTTCGTCGCCGGCCACGCGCCGACAACGATGATCTTCGCGCCCTGCAAGGGCGGCATCACCCACAATAATCAGGAGCTATGCACGCCGGATGATCTCGAGCCCGGCCTCAACGTGCTGCTGCACACGGTGGTGGCGCGAGCGGATCGCTGAATCCATGCGTCGCTTCCTGGGGCGACGATCCATCTCCAGTGGAAGCACGGCTGACCCGCATCACCGGAAGGTGAGCCAGCCTTGACCCTGCGGCCGCCCGTTCATAGCTTCGGCGGTGAATAGCGGCGTTGTTGCCGCAAGCGAATCGAAAGGCGACGAGCCATGGCGACGATCAAAGTGACCGATGCGAGCTTCGAGGCCGACGTGCTGAAGTCGAGCGAGCCGGTGGTGGTGGATTTCTGGGCCGAATGGTGCGGCCCCTGCAGGATGATCGGCCCGGCGCTCGAGGAGATCGCCGGCGAACTCGACGGCAAGGTCAAGATCGTCAAGATGAACGTCGATGAGAACCAGCAGATTCCGGCTCAGTTCGGCATCCGCTCGATTCCGACACTGATGCTGTTCAAGGACGGCAAGCTGGCCTCGCAGAAGGTCGGTGCAGCCCCCAAGAGCGACCTGTCGCGCTGGATCTCGGCTGCGGTCTGATCCGGCTTTGTAGAATCAGGAAGGCCCGCCCTCGCTGAGGGCGGGCCTTCCTTGCTTTCAGACTATGCCTGGATCACTTCGAGCGATTGTCGAGCGCGAAGGCGCCGGCACCGGCAAAGACCAGATAGAAGAAGACGAAGCAGTAGAGGATGGCGGCGTCGCCGCCGTTCAACAGCGGATACATGCTCCGCGGCGCGTGGAACATCCAGTAGGCATAGGCCATCTCGCCCGCGAGGATGAAGGCGACAGGGCGGGTCCACAGGCCGATCAGGATCAGCAGGCCGCCAAAGGCCTCGAGGACTGCGCCGAACCAGAACAGCGTGAACATCGCCGGCAGCCCGCTGGCCGGCGGAGCCGGGAAGCCGAACAGCTTCTGCGTGCCATGGGCGATGAAGATCAGCGCCGCCGCGATGCGCAGCAGCCCGAGCGCGTGCGGCGCATAGCGGTTCAATGAGTTGAGGGCCTGCATGGGCGGGGACCTTCCGTCCGATTTGAATGAGTCTAAGTGATTGGGTTTGCTGGCGAAGAAGTCGCCTTCACCGCATCGCGCTTGTCCCCATGCAAAGAAGATCGATCAAGTCACGTTTTCGTTTGCAGTGCAGCAAAATCACCGAGCGGCAAATCCGCAACAGCGGCGGCTTCGTTCACCATTGCGGAAAGTTCGCCGAAATCGGGCTTAACCACCCCTTAAAAGCGCCATGTTTGAATCCTGTCTGGAAAATGCCGGGCTGCGGATCGCAGAACGGTGACGGGGCCTGAACGGGGCGGGATGAACGACCGGTCGAAACGAGGCGGTGAGCGGCGCGAGCCGTCTTTCGAGCGTGCGCGCGACGATTACGAGCGCGACGACGGCGATCTGCGCCTGTCGGCCGAGGATCGCCCCTATCGCGGAGGAAAGAATTCGGTGGCACCGCGCCAGCAACCGCGCCGCCCGCAGAACGAGCGCAGCAAGGGCGGCCGCAAGCCGCGCCGCAAGCGCGGCTCCTTCCTCGGCCGCATCTTCTACTGGGGCGTCGTCATGGGGCTCTGGGCGGTGCTCGCCGTCGGTGGCGTCGTCGCCTATCACGCCGCGCAATTGCCGCCGATCGACCAGCTCACCGTGCCGAAGCGCCCGCCGAACATCGCCATTCTGGCTGCGGACGGCACGCTGCTCGCCAATCGCGGCGAGACCGGCGGACGCACGATCACGATCGGAGAAGTTCCGCCCTATCTGCCGAAAGCCTTCGTCGCGATCGAGGACCGGCGCTTCTACGACCATTTCGGCATCGACCCGATCGGGCTCGGCCGCGCCATCGTCAACAACCTGACCAAGCGCGGCGGCGTCCAGGGCGGCTCGACCCTGACCCAGCAGCTCGCCAAGAACCTGTTCCTGACGCAGGAGCGCACGGCGGCGCGCAAGATCCAGGAAGCGATCCTCTCGCTCTGGCTGGAGCGGACCTATACCAAGGACCAGATCCTCGAGCTCTATCTCAACCGCGTCTATTTCGGCTCGGGCGCCTATGGCGTCGAGGCCGCGGCGCAGCGCTATTTCAACAAGTCGGCGCGTTCGGTCTCGGTTGCCGAAGCCGCCATGCTCGCGGGCCTCGTCCAGGCGCCCTCGCGCCTCGCGCCGAACCGCAACCCGGAAGCCGCCGAGAAGCGCGCCCAACTGGTGATCTCGGCGATGGCCGAGCAGGGGCTGATCTCGCAGGCCTCAGCCAAGACTGCGCTCGGCGCGCCGGCCGAGGTGCCAGAGCGCGTCGGCGCCGGCTCGGTCAACTACGCTGCCGACTATGTCATGGACGTGCTCGACGACTTCATCGGCGCGATCGAGGGCGACGTCACCGTGCTGACGACGATCGACACCAGGCTGCAAAGCTCGGCTGAGACGATCCTGGTCGAGGCGCTTTCGGCACAGGGCGCCAAGCTCAACGCCTCGCAGGGCGCGGTGGTCTCGCTGGCGCCGGACGGCGCGATCCGCGCCCTGATCGGTGGGCGCGACTACACCAAGAGCCAGTTCAACCGCGCCACGGCCGCCCATCGCCAGCCGGGCTCGTCCTTCAAGCCCTTCGTCTATCTGACGGCGCTCGAGAAGGGCATGACGCCGGATACGATCCGCGACGATTCCCCGGTCTCGATCAAGGGCTGGGAGCCGGAGAACTATTCGCGCAGCTTCCGCGGCCCGGTGACGCTGCAGACCGCCTTCGCCCATTCGCTCAACACGGTCGTGGCGCGCCTGATCCAGGAGGTGACGCCGCGCGAGGTCGTGCGCACGGCCCAGCGTCTCGGCATCAACTCGTCCCTGCAGGCCAATCCGTCGCTGTCGCTCGGCACCTCGGAGGTGACGCCGCTGGAGATGACCGCCGCCTATGCCAGCTTCGCCAATGGCGGCCAGTCGGTGCTTCCCTATGTGATTCGCGAGGTCAAATCGACCAGCGGCAAGGTCGTCTACGCCCGCAAGGCCAATAATTTCGGCCCGGTGATCCAGCCGCAGACGCTCTCGATGATGAATTCGATGTTCCATGCGGTGATGACGGGCGGCACCGGCAGCAAGGTCAACATTCCCGGCTGGGAGGTCGGCGGCAAGTCGGGCACGACGCAGGATTACCGCGACGCCTGGTTCGTCGGCTTCACCGGCCGCCTCGTCACGGCCGTCTGGGTCGGCAATGACGACAATTCGACGATGAAGCGCGTCACCGGCGCCGGCCTGCCGGCCGAGATCTGGGGCAAGTACATGAAGACGGCCCATGCCGGCCAGCAACCGATACAGCTGCCGGGCGGGCTTTGGCAGTCGGCGCCGAAGTCGATCTTCGACGGCGGCGAGCCGGTCGCGGGCGTCGCGCCCTCGCCGCGGACCCAGCCTGTCGCCTCCGGCGACCGCGCCTGGACGCCGCCGGCTCCGCAGGAGAAGAACTTCCTCGAGCGCCTGTTCGGCGGCTGACGCCTTACGTCCCGCGCGGCTTGGCCCGCGTCGTCGGCGGCGCCGCGGCGGGATCATCCGGCCAGGGGTGGCGCGGGTAGCGACCTTTCATCTCGCTCTTCACGGCAGCCCAAGAGCCGCGCCAGAAGCCCGGCAGGTCGCGGGTGATCTGGATCGGCCGGTGCCCGGGTGAGAGCAGTTCCAGCACCAGCGGCACCCGCCCGCCGGCGAGCGAAGGATGCTGTGCCAAACCGAACAGCTCCTGCACCCGGACCGAGATCGTCGGCCCGGCTTCGGCGCCATAGTCGACTGCGAGCTGCGAGCCGGTCGGCGCGGCAAAATGCGTCGGCGCCTCCGCGTCGAGCCGCCGCTTCAGCTCCCAGGGCAAGAGGGCCGACAGCGCGGCATCGAGATCGCCCGGGGTGATCGCCGCCAATGAATTGCGCCCGACAATGTGTGGGGCTAGCCAATCCGCGGCCGCCTGGGCGAGCCCGCTATCGGACAGGTCCGGCCACCCGGCGCCCTCGCCTTCGGCCGCAACCAGGAAGGCGACGCGCTCGCGCAGTTGCGCCTGCGCCTTGCTCCAGGGCAGCGCCTCGATGCCGAGCGTGGCGATGCCCTTCGCCAGCACCTCGGCATTCTCCGGGGACGACTCGACCGGCAAGGGCCGCTCGGCCAGCACCAGCGCCCCGTATTTGCGGGCGGCACGGGACCGCAGCGCCCGCGCCTGCCGGTCGAACACGGTCTCGTTGCGCTCCGACAACGCGATCCGGATCAGGCCTGAGGCGGCGAGCGCCGCGATCTCGGCTTCGCTGATCGCGACAGCGCTGAGGATGCGAGCCTGCTGCGCCGAGCCGGTCATCTCGCCGACGACGAGATAGGGCTCGCGCGCCAGCCTCTGGCCGGGTTCGAGCGCTCCGCCCCGGCCATTAGCGAGGAGGTATTGTCCTGAGCCGGGCTGGCGCGCCTTGGCGACGCGGTCGGGGAAGGCGAGGCCGAGCAGGAAGCCGGGCGAGAGAAACTGCTCCGCGCCCGCCCTTACGTTGCTGGCCGCCTGCCTGGCCCAACCCTCGGCGAGGCGGCGCATATCGGCGGCGCGGCCGCCGCGCTCGCGGCCGAAGCGCTCCAGCCGCTCGGAAAGGTCGATCGCATCGCCGCCGAGCCCACGCTCGACGAGCAGTGCCGCCAGCAAGGCAGCGGGCTCAGCCCGGCGATGATGCGCCGCGCCAACGACCATATGCGCCAGCCGTGGCGGTAGCGGCAGTGCTTGCAGCGCCTTGCCGTCGTCGGTGATGCGGCCATCGGGATCCAATGCGTCGAGGTCGTTGAGGAGCGTCCGCGCTTCCTTCAGCGCCGGCGCTGGCGGCGGATCGAGGAAGGAGAGCGTGCTCGGATCGGAGACGCCCCAGGCGGCGCAGTCGAGCAGCAGCGGCGCGAGATCGGCCGAGAGGATTTCCGGCCGGGCGAAGGCTTCGAGCGCGCCGTTGCCCGCCTCCTCCCAGAGCCGGTAGCAGATGCCGGGCTCGGTCCGGCCGGCGCGGCCGCGGCGCTGGTCTGAGGCTGCCCGGCTGGCGCGCTGGGTGACGAGGCGGGTGACGCCGATATCGGGCTCATAGAGCGGCACGCGGGCGAGGCCGGAATCGATGACGACGCGCACGCCCTCGATCGTCAGCGAGGTCTCGGCGATCGAGGTCGCGAGCACGACCTTGCGCTTGCCCTTGGGCGCCGGCAGTACGGCGCGGTCCTGCTCGGCCTGATCGAGCGCGCCATAGAGCGGTGCGATCTCCGTCGCGGGATCGCGGATTTTTTCGCACAGGCGCTCCTCGACCCTGCGGATTTCGCCTTGCCCCGGCAGAAAGACGAGCAGCGAGCCGGCCTGCTCGTTCAGCGCCTGCAGCACGGCCTCGGTGACCTGATCCTCGATCCGCTTCAGCGGGTCGCGGCCGAGATAGCGTGTCTCGACCGGATAGGCCCGGCCCTCGCTCTCGATCACCTCGGCATCGCCGAGGAGCCTGGCGACCCGCGCGCCGTCCAGCGTCGCCGACATCACCAGGATGCGCAGGTCCTCGCGCAGGCCGGCCTGCGCATCGAGCGCCAGCGCCAGCCCGAAATCGGCGTCGAGCGAGCGCTCGTGGAATTCGTCGAACAGCACGGCGGCGATGCCGTCGAGCGCAGGATCGTCGAGGATCATCCGGGCGAAGACGCCTTCGGTGACGACCTCGATCCGCGTCTTCGGGCCGATTTTCGAACCGAGCCGGACACGCAGGCCTACCGTGTCGCCGACGCGCTCGCCAAGCGTCTGCGCCATGCGATTGGCCGCGCCGCGCGCCGCCAGTCGCCGCGGCTCCAGCACGATCAGCTTGCCGCCATTAGCCCAGGGCTCGTCGAGCAGCGCGAGCGGCACGCGCGTCGTCTTGCCGGCGCCGGGCGGGGCGACGAGCACGGCGTTCGGCTTTTCGCGCAGCGAAGCGGCGAGAGCGGCGAGAACCGCGTCGATCGGGAGGGCTGTGTCGAAGGCGCGCATGCGCCTGCGATGTGGCGCAGGCGGAGCTGCTGTGCAAGCCGCCTCAGGCTGCCTGCCGCAATCCGACCTCGAACGGCGTCATGCTGACCGTGCCGGCTTTCACGCAGACCAATGTGTTGCAAGGCAGGGCCTGCCAGCAGTCGCGAGCAGCATCGACCGGCTCGGAGGCGATCACCACGGCGTCGCCGCGATCGCAGAGATAGAGCGTCGGCGGCTTCGGATCGGACGACCAGCGCACGGCATGGATCGTCTCGCCATCGGCAAGCGCGGCAGCGCAGCGCAATGGCTCGCGCACGCCGGCCTCCTGCATCAGCGCGAGCGCGTCGCCGAGCGCGCCCGCCAGGGCATCGCCGGGCGCAGCGCCCTCGGCAATGCGGGCCAGTGCCAGCAGGAACAGCGCTTCCGAATCGGTCGTGCCGACACGCGCGCCGTAGAGCCCGTCGGGAATCAGGCTCTCGAGCCGACGCCTGATCAGGGCGTAGCCGCCGATCTGGCCATTATGCATGAACAGATGCCGGCCATGGACGAAGGGGTGGCAGTTCGCCCGCGTCGTCGCCGTGCCGGTCGCGGCACGCACATGCGCGAAGAACAGATGCGAGCGCACCAGGCGCGCGATCGAGAGCAGGTTCTCGTCCGACCAGGCCGGCCTGATCTCACGATACTGGCCGGGCTCGGCCCGCTCGCCATACCAGCCGACACCGAAGCCGTCGCCATTGGTGCCGGTCTTGGCTTCCTCGGCATGCAGCGACTGGTGGATCAGTGAATGACAAGGCGAGGCGATGAAGTCCTCGAGGAAGACCGGGGCGCCGGCATAGGCGAGGAAACGGCACATGGTGGTCCCGAATCAGGTGCGGGCGGGACGCCGCAGGAGAAGATTATTCCACGAGAATGAACGCCGGCATAATGGTTCATCTCCCTCCGATAGGGTCATCCTGGACAGCTCCCTCGGCTCCGTACCTGACGACGGGAGATGAAATGGCCAGCATGATTGCGAGCCGTATAGCCTTGATATAACCGTCGCAGCGATGGGGTGACGACAAACGTCCCGCGGCAAGCGGGCGGGGGAAGGGCCGATTTCCATGCTGACGAAGCTCGCCGGCGCGGCGCTCCTGTTCGCCCTTTTCCCTGAGGCCGCCTTCGCCGCCGGCGATATCGGCGGCGCCAGCATGGGCGTGGCCTGGGCCCTGCCCTTCACCGGCATGCTGCTCTCGATCGCGCTCGGACCGGTGCTGTTCCCGCATTTCTGGGAGCTGAACTACGGCAAGTTTGCGGCCTTCTGGGCCTTGCTGGTGGTGGTGCCGCTCGTCCTGTTCCGGGGTGTCGACCCGGCGCTCGGTGCAATCCTGCACACTGCGCTGCTCGACTACGTCCCCTTCATCATCCTGCTGTTCGCGCTGTTCACCATCGCCGGCGGCATCCTGATCACCGGCAACCTGCACGGCACACCGGCGACCAACACCGCCCTGCTCGCGATCGGGACGTTGCTGGCGAGCTTCGTCGGCACCACCGGCGCCTCGATCATCATGATCCGCCCCGTCCTGCGGGCCAACGACAACCGGCGCTTCAACGTCCATGTCGTCGTCTTCTTCATCTTCCTGGTCTCGAATATCGGGGGGTCTCTGACGCCGCTCGGCGATCCCCCGCTCTTCCTCGGCTTCCTGCGCGGCGTCTCCTTCTTCTGGACGACTACGCATCTGCTGCCGGAGACGCTGACCGCCGTCGTGATCCTGCTCGCCGTGTTCTACGCCCTCGACAGCTGGTTCTTCCGCAAGGAGGAGAACTACCCGCCGCTGCGCGATCCGACGCCGGACCGCGCCATCAAGCTCTTCGGCAAGGTCAACATCCTCCTGCTCGGCGGCGTCATCCTCGCCATCCTGATGTCGGCGAGCTGGAAACCGGGCGTCGCCTTCACTCTCCACGGCATCGCCGTCGAATGGCAGAATCTGGTGCGCGACCTCGTCCTGCTGGCTCTGGCCGGCCTCTCGCTCGCCCTGACGCCGAAGCCGGTGCGCGCCGGCAACGAGTTCTCCTGGGGGCCGATCAAGGAGGTCGCCAAGCTCTTCGCCGGTATCTTCGCCTGCATCATCCCGGTGCTGGCGATGCTGCAGGCCGGCCGCAACGGCGCCTTCGCCCCGCTCGTCGCCCTCGTCAGCAATGCCGATGGCAGCGCCAACAACACCGCCTATTTCTGGCTGACCGGCGCGCTCTCTTCCTTCCTCGACAACGCGCCGACCTATCTCGTCTTTTTCGAGCTCGCCGGCGGCGATCCCAAGGTGCTGATGACGACGGGGGCGCTGACGCTGACCGCGATCTCGGCCGGCGCCGTCTTCATGGGCGCCAACTCCTACATCGGCAACGCCCCGAACTTCATGGTCTACGCCATCGCCAAGGACCGGAAGGTCGCGATGCCGAGCTTCTTCGGCTACATGCTCTGGTCGGGCGCGATCCTGATCCCGCTCTTCGTGCTGCAGACGCTGATCTTCTTCCGCTGAGCCCGGCCGTCATTCCGGGACATGGCGAAGCCATGGGCCCGGAACCCAGAACCGATACCCTTGGTCATGAGGCCTGGGAAGGCGGAGCACTCCATCCGGAGCCGGTATAGATTCTGGATTCCGGGCTCGGCCTTCGGCCGCCCCGGAATGACGGCGTGGTTCCGTTGCGAACCGACATGGTCTAAACGCGGCGTCCGAAGGAAGATCCGATGCCCCTGCGCCCCGACACGCTGGCGATGACCGCCGTCCTCGCCATGCTGACGGCGCTCGGCCCACTCTCGACCGATTTCTATCTGCCCTCGCTCCCTGAGATCGCGCGGGTGATGGGCACGGATTTCGCCGGTGCGCAGGCGACGCTCTCGGCCTTCCTGTTCGGCTATGCCGCCGGCCAGATCATCTGGGGGCCGCTCTCGGACCGGCTCGGCCGCCGGCCGGTGCTGATGATCGGCCTCGGCCTCTTCATCGCGACCACGCTCGCCTGCGCCTTCGCACCCTCGATCGAGGCGCTGATCGGCGCCCGTTTCGCCCAGGCGGTCGGAGCCTCCGGGCCGATCGTGCTCGGCCGCGCCATGGTGCGCGATCTCTACGAGGGACCCAGGGCCGGCCGCGAGCTCGCCCGGATGGGCATGATCATGGGCCTCGTCCCGGCGATCGCTCCCGTGCTCGGCGGCCTGCTGCAGAACGCCTTCGGCTGGCGCTCGACCTTCCTGGCCTCGCTCGTCTTCGCCCTCACCATGCTCGCCATCATCGTGACGATCATGCCGGAGACGCTGCGCCGGTGCTCGCCCGACGGCCTGTCGCTACCGGCGATCTTCCGCGGCTACAAGCTGCTGCTGGGCAACCCGGCCTACCGGGTCTATGTCGCCCTGACCTCGCTGGCCTATGCCGGCCTCTTCGCCTTCATCTCCGGCTCGTCCTATGTGCTGATGGGGGTCTACGGCCTGACGGCGCCCGCCTATGGCCTGTCCTTCGGCTGCGCCGTGCTCGGCTTCATCCTGGGCACGATCATCGCGCAGCGCCTGGTCGGCCGCCGCGGCCTCGACGGCGTGATCGGGCTCGGCGTCGTCTGCCTCGCCGCCGGCGGGCTCGCCATGCTGGCCGGCGTCGCCACCGGTTTCGGCGGGCCGTTCGGGGTCGTCGCGCCGATGGCGCTCTATGCCTGCGGCGTCGGCCTCGTCATGCCGCAGGCGCAGGCATCGGCGATGATGCCGTTCCCGGACCGGGCCGGCGCGGCCTCCTCGCTGACCGGCCTCTGCCAGATGCTGCTCGCGGCCTGCGTCGGCCTGCTGGTCGGCCATCTGCTCAAGGGCAGCGCGCTGCCGATGCCTGCCGTGATGTCGGTGATCGGGGTGGCGACGCTGATCGTCTTTCGCGCCAGTGCCGCGACCCGCAAGGGCAAGACCTGAGCGTCAGTTCCCCATCCGGTCGCGCCATTGCCGCTCGCCCTGCATGCAGGAGATGCGCGGCGGCTTGGCCTGCGCCTTCTGGATCAGCGCGTCGGGCCCCGAGGCCGGCAGCTCGGCGATCTCGCGCACCAGCTTGGTCCGCGTCGCATCGACGAACTGGTGGCGCTCGCGGATCGGGATGACGAAGGCGCCGACGCCGGTGACGACGCAGTCCTCGTAGTAGACGTCGAGATTGTCGATGTCGAAATAGCTCGCCTGCTTCAGCATCACCGGCAGGCCGTTGATGGAGATGCCCTTGTCGCGCGCGGCGTCGCGGGCAACCGTCACCGGGCGCCCGTCATTGTTGGCGCCGTCGCCGGAGATGTCGATGACGCGGCGCAGCGGCGTCACGTTGCTCTTCTCGAGCAGCGCGACGGCAAGATCGATCGCGCCGGAGATCGAGGTGCGCCGGCCGCGCCGGGTCGGTGCCTCGCCTAGCTCCTCGGCGAAGGCGATCGCCGATTGCGCGGACTCGATGACCGTCCAGGGCCTGACGATGTGCTGGAAATCGCCGCCCGCCCATTCGAAATAGGTGACGGCGATCTTGCCGATCGCCCCCTTGGCGATGGCCTCGTGCAACAGCTTCGAGCGAAAGGCCTCGATATAGCCGTTGCGCTGCAGAGCGAGCTCGTCGAGATCCATCGAATAGGAGACATCGACCGCCAGGACGAGGGCGACGTCGACCTCCTCGGGCGGCGCGCTCGCCGGCTGCGCGTCGGGCGCCGAGGCCGGCCAGAGCCCGGCGACCGCGAGACTGAAGAGACCGAACAGCCAGGGCCGCATCGAAACCTCCGTCATCTGTCGTCGAAGCGTGACGCCGAAAGGAGGACGGGTTTCGGGCGAAGGCAGGCTTCAAACGAATGTCGTCGAAGTCTGCGCTTGGTTTCGATTCGCGCAAAGCACGAAAACGCGAGTTCAAGCCGGAAAAATGAGCATCGGCCCACACAAACCGATACCCTGAAAGGACTATCCGCGCCGGCGATCCTCGACGATGGCGAGCGCCGCCTGGAAGGCCTCCTCGACGCCGAGCGCCGAGGTGTCGAGCTGCACCGCATCCTCCGCCGCCTTCAGCGGCGCGTCGCCGCGGCCCGAATCCCTGGCATCGCGTCGGCGGATATCGGCCAGGATGCCGTCGAGCGTAGCGGCCTCGCCCCGCCCCGCCAGTTCCTTGTGCCGGCGCGCGGCACGGACCTCGGGGGTCGCGGTGACGAAGAGCTTCACCGTCGCCTCAGGGCAGATCACCGTGCCGATGTCGCGCCCGTCGAGCACGGCCCCGGAAGCGGCCGCGGCAAAGCGGCGCTGCCGGTCGATCAGCGCATGCCGGACAGCGGGGATCGCCGCCACCACCGAGGCGGCCTCGCCGATCTCGCGGCCACGCAGCCGCGATTCGTCGATCGTCGCATCGTCGAAGCCCACGGCGCTCACCGCTGCGGCCTGCGCATCGTCGAGCGGCTCGCCGGCGTCGAGCATGGTGCGGGCGACCATGCGGTAGAGCAGGCCGGTGTCGAGATAGGGCAGGCCGTAATGGGCGGCGAGCCGGCGCGCCAAGGTGCCCTTGCCGGAGGCTGCCGGCCCATCGACAGCGATGACCAGCCGGTCGGCCTGCTGGATCGGAGAGGCGGAGGGCTGGGTCGCGGGCACGATTCTCAGTCTTTCGTCAGTGCTCTGGTGAAGGCAGAGTTCTAAAGCACCGGGCGCGCCGATGCGAAGCGGTTTTGCGCCGGGCTTCACCGGCTTGCGCCGCAGCCAAATCAATATTTGACAGAGACGCTTTGCCCGACTAACGGACGCCCCTGCTTTTTACGAACCCCGTACGAACTTGAAGGTCCGACGCCGTGGCGAAACCGGAACTTGGTACCAAGCGCGTTTGCCCGGTCACGGGCCGCAAATTCTACGATCTCGACAGGGATCCGATCGTCTCGCCCTACACCGGCCAGTCCTATCCGCGCTCGCTGTTCGAGCCGCAGGCCAAGGCGGCGGCAGCGGTTCCGGCACCCAAGCCGGCGGACGATGAGGATGAGACGGAGGCCGCCGACGGCGCGGTCGAGCTCGTCTCGCTCGACGACGCCGATGCCGAGGCTGCCGAGAAGGAGCCGGTGGTCACCAGCGACGACGACATCGAGATCGAGGATGACGGCGACGCCAGCGACGACGACGACACCTTCCTGGAAGAGGACGAGGAAGGCGACGACGACGTCTCCGACCTGATCGATGGCGACATCGAAGGCGACGAAGACGCCTGATCAGCGCCAAGATCGCGTCAAATCGCGCTCCTGAAAAAAGCGCGACGGTAACGTGACATCAGTGCTTGTGTCTTGGCGCAAGCTTGCCTATAGAGCGCTTCGTCGCTGCGGCGACGAACGCGGACCGGCTCGAAAGAGTCCTCGGTCAGCGACGATTTCCCGGCCTTTCCCCAAGAAGGCCGGCAAAGTGGGGCCATAGCTCAGTTGGGAGAGCGCTTGAATGGCATTCAAGAGGTCGGCGGTTCGATTCCGCCTGGCTCCACCAAATCTCTCATAGATAACAGGATTTTCGCGTTTCGGATCAGTGCAGCAGCGCTGGCCCAAGATGCTCCTCGCCCGAAGCCGGCATAGCCAGACTAGCTCGCTCTGGCCAGGAGCAGCATCAGCTCCGCCTGGCGCGAGGTGCCTGTCTTCTGGAAAATCGTCTTCAGCCTCGCTCTGCCGGTTTCCTGGGTGATGCCGAGCTGCTCTGCAGCATTGGCGATCGTCTCGCCCAGCAGCAGGCGCCTGCAGAAGGCAATCTCCGATGGCGTCAGGCCAAAGGCAGGGGCGAGAGGCGCAAGATCGTCGGCATTCACTCCCCTTGAGCTGAGCTCGAGAATCTGCACCAGGATCAGCCGCTCGGGTGGAAGCAGGATGAGGCGGGCTCCGCCGGGCGGCTGGGCTACCGGAAGCGCGGCCACCGACGCCTGCCATGCGCCGGTGGCCGTACGGAAGCCAATGCGCGAGACGGATGTGGGTTTCCCCTGAGACAGCAGGCCCAGTGCTGCCGCGAAGCGGGCGTCTGCAGTCGCATCCGGGATATGGCAGCGGCCGCGCCGAACGGTGACGCCTCGTCCCGAGACGAAGAGGCGTTCTGCGAGGAGATTGGTGTCGCGCACGTGCCGGTCGCCGTCGACGACGAAGGCGGCGCAGCGGCTACGCTCGACCAGCGCGGCCTTGGTAACCGCCGTTTCCATGTCGGAGCGCAGGAGGCGAACCAGGTTGATCGAACGCTCGAAGCTGCCGCGGATATTGGTCAGGATCTCCACCGCCGCCCGATCGTAGACGCCGGATTTGGAGAGCGGGTAGTGCAGAAGCAGATTCACCGCCTCGTCGCGCTCGCCGACGATCTTCATGCCGGCGGCGGCCACCGCACGGCTCTGAGGCAACAGCCAATCATTGTAGAATTCTGTCTTGACGAAGTTCTTCGCCGGGCAGACTTCCTCCGAAGCGCCAATGGTGGTTCCCTTCAGGCGACCCCAATAGGTGTTCCAGGGATTGATGTAGGCGAAATGCTCCGCGTAGGCGGTCACGAATGCGGGCTCCATATTCTGGAGCGATAGAAAGTTGAGGCGGCTTTCGGGGAAATTCATGTTGGCAAGCCCTCCCCAGGAGCCGGGGAAGGCCTCGCTCAGGATCGCGGGCACCCGGTCCCATGAGCCCTCGCCGAAGGTCGCGGCTTCGACTGCCGCGGCCACGTTCTGGCTGATGACCGACACGCGGTCCTCATCATAGACGTCGAGCGATCCTCGCCTCACGATCGATCCGTCCCAAGGTCATGACGATGGCCGGGCCGCCAGCGCCGACTGTCTCCATTGCCTCAACGTTAGCCGATCGGGCACCGCAGAAAAAAGGGGATTGCTCCTCCGCTTGGGAGGCTCAAACGGCAGTGCCGGGACCGAGCCGCCAATCGCAGCAATCTGCGTCTCGCTGCGATTGGTGCATCTTTGGGTTTGAAACGGGAGCGTTCTTTCGGAGGCTCTCTGTCAGGGATAATCATCCCGTAAAGGTAATCATCTTCAGTTATTTTTTCTGAATAAGGCTCTATTGATTGCCAAATTAACTTGCCTATGGCGCATAATAATCTTCTTGGCAGAGCGTTCTTTTTAAAAAACACTTCTCTTGACCACTCGCAGTGCTGGCCGTCATCGTGAATGATCAAGGGCGTGAGGTTCTCGCCCTGTCAAACCATTCGCTCGATGCGAGGTGCGCGATGTCCAGTGCCGGCCGCCAGCTCACGCTCAACCTGTTCATCTATCCCGGCGGCCACCATGAGGCGGCTTGGCGCTACAGGGAGTCCGAGCCGGAGCGCGTGCTCGACATCCGCTACTATCAGGAGCTGGCGCAGAAGGCGGAGGCCGCGAAGTTCGACGCGATCTTCTTCGCCGACGGCCCCTCGCTGCCGGAGAATGTGCGCTACTCCTCACGCGTTCGCTTCGAGCCGATCACCTGGCTGACCGCGATTGCCGCCGCGACCGAAAAGATCGGCCTGATCGGCACGGCCTCGACCACCTATAACGAGCCTTACAATCTCGCCCGGCTGTTCGCCTCACTCGATCACATCAGCGGCGGCCGTGCCGGCTGGAACATCGTCACCACCAGCGATGCCGGGGCCGCGCATAATTTCGGGCTGCCGGAACATCCGCCGCATGGCGAGCGCTACGAGAAGGCCCGCGAGTTCCTGAATGTCGTCACCAGGCTCTGGGACAGCTGGGAGGACGACGCCCTCGTCGCAGACCCGCAAAGCGGCGTCTTTGCCGATGCCGACAAGGTCCATCGCATCGACCATGTCGGCAAGCATTATCGTGTCCGCGGGCCGCTCAACGTCTCGCGCTCGCCGCAGGGTCGGCCGGTCTATGTCCAGGCCGGTTCCTCCGAGGATGGCCGCTCTTTCGCGGCCCAGTTCGCCGAGGCGATCTTCACCGCGCACCAGACACTTGCCAGCGCGCAGGAATTCTATTCCGACATCAAGACCCGTGCGGTGGCGCTCGGACGCCGGCCGGATCACCTGCGCGTCCTGCCGGGGATCAGCCCCTTCCTCGGCTCGACGGAGGCCGAGGCGAAGCGGCTGGAGGAGGAGATCGACGATCTGATCCAGCCGGCCGCCTCGCTCGACCAGCTCAAGCGCATGATCGGCGTCGATCTCAGCGGCTACGATCTCGACGGGCCGGTGCCGCGCCACATCATCGACACCAGCGGACCGAAAGGACTGGCGAGCCGGTTCCAGCTCGTCGTCGACATCGTCGACCGCGAGAACCCGACGATTCGCCAGTTGATCCGGCGTCTTGCCGGCGCGCGCGGCCACCGCGTCGTCGTCGGCACGCCCGAGCATGTCGCGAACGAGATTCAGACCTGGTTCGAGCAGGGCGCGGCTGACGGCTTCAACGTCATGCCGCCTTATCTCACCGGCGGCTTCGACAGCTTCGTCGCCGAGGTCGTGCCGATCCTGCGCAAGCGTGGCCTGTTCAGGCAGGAGTATTCCGGCACGACGCTGCGCGACCATTACGAGCTGCCGCGCCCGGAGAGCCTCTTCGCTACGGAGCAGCGCCAGAGCGCCTGAGCCTGCCCGCCGGGGTTTCCGATCCAGCCATGACGCGACGGCCTTGCCGGCCCCGCAGAGGACATCCGATGAAATTCAGCTACGTCCTGCCATTTGCGGCCGCCCTGCTGGCCGGCCCCGTTGCGGCCCAGCCGCTGCCGGAGACCGCGCCGATCCCCGAACGCGTCCCGCCGGGCACGACTTTGGTGATCGGCGATCCGCAGACCAAGGTTGCCCTCACCTTGTCGGGAGAGATCGCCAAGCTGCCCTTCAAGGTCGAATGGGCCAATATCTCCGGTGGCCCACAGACGATCGAGGCCTTCCGGGCCAAGGCGCTGGACATCGGCTCGGTCGCGGACATCCCGCCGATTCATGCGCAATGGACCGGGCTCGAAGTCAGGATCGTCGGCGCCAAGTTCCGACGCGACCCCATCGGCCATCCGATCTATGTGATCGCCACGGCGCCGGGCTCCAGCATCGCCAAGCTCGAAGATATCAAGGGCCGCAAGATCGCCTTCAGCCCGGGCCAGGCCCAGGGCGCGCTCGTGCTGCGCGTGCTGAAGAAGCTGAACCTCCGGCATGACGAGGTCCAGCTTGTCGAACTGCCGAGCGTCGGCGACGCCTATGTCAACGCGCTCGCCAGCAAGCTCGTCGATGCCGCGCCGATCGCGGAGGCGAACAAGCAGCGCTTCGTCCAGAATTATGCGCGGGACGGCGCCAAGGCGCTGCCGCACGGCCTGCGCGACGATCCTGCCTATCTCTATGTCGTGAAATCCTCGCTGGAGGATCCCGGCAAGGCGGCGGCGATCCGCGCCTATGTCCAGGCCTGGGGCCGTGCCGCGAAATGGATCGAGACCCATCCCGAAGAGTGGATCAAGGGCTATTACGTTAGGGATCAGGGCCTGAAGGCCGATTCCGGGCGCTTCCTCGTCGAATCGAACGGCGATCCGGATGTGCCGCTCGACTGGAGCGGGGCGATCGAGCGCCAGCAGGAAACCATCGATCTCCTCGCCGCCGAATTGAAGAAGCCGGTGCTCAAGGCGCAGGCGCTGTTCGACCGGCGCTTCGAGCAGGTCGCCGGCGCGGCCTATCAGGGAGAGTGAGCCATGGCGGACATCTCACTCTCCGGCGCGCATGGCGCCGCCGACCCGGCCTGGCTCAAGCTCCGTCGCAGCCAGACCAGCGGTGCGGTCGACAAGCCTCGCCGCCGGCGCAAGCTCGGCCCGGGGCGCCCCATCCCCTATGGCGCTGCGCTCGGGCCTGCCCTGCTGCTGATCCTCTGGAGCATCGGCTCGGCCACCGGCTTCATCGACGACCGCATCCTTTCGGCGCCCTGGACGGTGGCGACCACCGGCTGGGAGCTGATCCAGGACGGGCGCCTGCAGGACAATCTCTGGACCTCGTTCCAGCGCTCCTTCTGGGGGCTGTTCTGGGGCATCGTCGCCGGCGCCTCGCTCGGCGTCATCGCGGGGCTCAGCCGCATCGGCGAATACCTCGTCGACGGGCCGATCCAGATCAAGCGCGCCATTCCGGCGCTGGCGTTGATCCCGCTGCTGATGCTCTGGTTCGGCATCGGCGAGGGCATGAAGGTCCTGACGATCGCGCTGATCACCTTCGCGCCGATCTACATTCAGACCCATGACGGCCTGCGCTCGACCGATGCCCGCTTCATCGAGCTGGCCGAGACGCTCGACCTCAGCAACGGCCAGTTCCTGCGCCATGTCGTGCTGCCGGCGGCGCTGCCCGGCTTCCTGCTCGGGCTGCGCTTCGGCGTCACCTATTCCTGGCTCGCCCTCGTCGTGGTCGAGCAGGTCAACGCCACCTCCGGCCTCGGCTACATGATCAACCTTGCCCGCACCTACGGCCAGACCGAGGTCATCATCCTGTGCCTCGCCGTCTATGCCGCGCTCGGCCTGAGCTCGGACTGGCTCGTCCGCTTCATCACCCGAAAGGCTCTGCCATGGCGCAAGATTCTGGCCGATTGAACCAGCCGCCGGTCGTCGCTGTCCGCGGCCTCACCCGCCGCTATGGCGAGCGCACCATCATCGACGGCGTCGATCTCGACATCGGCCGCGGCGAGTTCGTCGCCCTGCTCGGCCGCTCCGGCTCGGGGAAGAGCACCTTCCTGCGGGCATTGGCCGGGCTCGACCATGGCGTGCCCGGCTCAGGCCGGCTCGGCACCCCCGACGCGGTCTCGGTCGTCTTCCAGGATGCGCGCCTGCTGCCCTGGAAGACGGTCGTCGACAATGTCTCGCTCGGGCTGAACGGGCAGACGCCGCGCGAGCGTGCTCTGCATGCGCTTGCCGAGGTCGAACTGACGGCGCGGGCAAAGGCCTGGCCGATGCAGCTTTCCGGCGGCGAGCAGCAGCGCGCGGCGCTGGCCCGGTCGCTGGTGCGCGAGCCCGAGCTCCTGCTGCTCGACGAGCCTTTCGGCGCGCTCGATGCGCTGACCCGCCTGCGCATGCAGGCGCTCCTACTCGACCTCTGCGCCCGCCATCGCCCGGCGGTACTGCTCGTCACCCATGACGTCGACGAAGCGATCCATCTCGCCCAGCGCGTGCTGGTGCTCGATCAGGGCCGCTTCGTGGTCGATCTCGAGGTCGCTCTGCCGACCGAGGCGGGACCGCGGCAGCGCCGCTTCGCCGAGGTGCGCAGCGAATTGCTGAGCAGTCTCGGCGTGACCCAGGAGGAGCTGCGCCGCGTCGCCTGAAGCGAACCACCACGTCTTTCCGGGGCAGGCCGCAGGCCTGAGCCCAGAACCCAGAACCGAGACAAGAGCTGGAAAGGCGCATCGGTCGCAGCGCGATCGTGACAGCCGGCATCGGTTCTGGGTTCCGGGCCCTTCGCTGCGCGAAGTCCCGGAAAGACGGCGGGATTGCTACTTCTTGATCGCCGGGCAGGCGCTCTGAGCGAGCGGGCGGAAGGCCTGGTCGCCGGGGATGGTGGCAACGAGGTCGTAGAGATCCCATTCGCCTTTCGACTCGGCCGGCTTCTTGACCTGGAAGACGTAGAAGTCGTGGACCATGCGCCCGTCCTCGCGCAGCTTGGCGTTGCGGACGACCTCGTCGTCGATCGGCAGCTCGCGCATCTTGGCGATCACCGTCTTGGCCTCGTCCGACTTCGCCGCGACGACCGCCTTGAGGTAGTGCCGGACCGAGGAATAGACGCCGGCCTGGATCGCCGAGGGCACCGCGCCATGCGCCGCCTTGAAGCGCTCCGAGAAGGCGCGGGTGCGCTCGTCGATGTTCCAGTAGAAGCCCTCGGTCAGGATCGTGCCCTGCGCAGCGGCGAGGCCGACGCTCTTCACGTCCATCGCGGTCAGGAAGAAGGCGACCAGCTTCTGCTTGTCCTGGCCGATGCCGAAATCGCGCGCCGTCTTGATCCCGGCGACGGTGTCGCCGCCGGCATTGGCGAGCGCGATCAGGTCGGCGCCCGAACCCTGCGCCGTCAGGAGCTGCGAAGAGAGATCGACGGCGGGAAAGGCGTGCCGGACCGAGCCGGCATAGACCCCGCCCTTGGCGGTGACGAGCGTCTTGGCGTCGGCTTCGAGCTGGTGGCCGAGCGCATAGTCGGCGGTGACCAGATACCATTTGGTGCCGGGTTTGGTCAGGTGGTTGGCGATCCCGGCGACCTGGACATAGGTGTCCCACATCCACTGGACGACATGGTCGGGCTGGCAGGCATCGCCGGTGAGGCGCGCGGTGCCACCGGGGAACAGGCCGACGCGGTTCTTGTCCTTCAGCAGCGGCGGGATCGCGAGCTGCAGCGAGGCGTTCGACATGTCGGCGAGCACGTCGACGCCCTGCCGGTCGATCCATTCGCGGGTGATCGCCGAGCCGACATCGGCCTTGTTCTGATGGTCGGCCGAGACGACCTCGATCTTCATGCCCTGGCATTCGGCCTTCAGGCAGTCCTCCACCGCCATGCGGGCGGCGGTGATCGAGCCCTTGCCGGTGATGTCGGAATAGACGCCGGACATGTCGGTCAGCACGCCGATCTTGACGGCGCCGTCCGAAATCTCGGCTGCGGCGGGCAGGGCGCCGAGCAACGCGGTGGCGATGGCGAGCGCCGAAACCAGACCCTTCATGTGAATTCCTCCCGTGGTGTTTTCGTCGTTGCTAGCGGTCGTGCCAGTGCGCCATCGGCAGGCCGGGCACAGGCGATCTGAAACAGGGGATGCGGCTGCCGCGCAGGCTACCGATATGGGCGGTACGCAGATCAGCGCCGCCAAAGGTGATGCTGGCGAACCAGGGGGCGATCGTGCCGCCGCAGGCGAGCATCAATTCCGGCGTCGCCTCGTCGCGGGCAAAGGCGGCCATCAGCGCCTTGCCGGCGGCGCTGCCGCGATCATCGTCGAGCAGGATGCGCAAATCGCCCTCCGGCGTGATCGCGAAGACCCGATCGAGCATCACATGCGTACCCCAGAGATTGCCATGGGCGTCGAAGGCGATGCCGTCGATGAAGGCGCCATGGTCGCTCGGGCCGAAGACCTCGCGATCGGTCAGGCTGCCATCGGCCCCTACGCGCAATCGCGTCACCCGGCAGGCGCAGGTCTCGGCGACGTAGAGCCATTCCTCATTGGCATCGAGCCGGATCTCGTTGGTGAAGGCGAATCCATCGGCGACGATCCGCAGCCGTCCGCCATCATAGAGCGCGACATAGCCGTCGCGGACATTCGGGCTCATAGCCCGCATCCAGTTCTTCGTCCGGGTCGAGATCGTCAGCCAGATCCGGTCCTTGCTGTCGCGCAGCACGAAGTTGACCTTGCCGATCGCCTGCCCGTCGATCGTATCGACCAGCACGCGCGTCTCGCCCGAGCGCGTCATCACCTCCAGCCGGTCGGTGCCGAAGTTGGAGATCAGCACGTCGCCATTCCCGGCGAAGGCGAGCCCGTTCGGCAAGGTGCCGGAGACGAAGCGCGCCTCCTCGTCGGCCGCCTCGGCGAAGCCGTGGCTCGCCGTCTGCGTGATCAGCTGCTGCGAGCCGTCCGGCCTGATATGGACGACGCCGCCGCGCGCATCGGCGCTCCAGAGCGAGCCATCGCGCTCGGCGAGGATGCATTCCGGCCGCTGCAGACCCTCGCCGACATAGCTGATCGCGGCGGAGGCGATGACGAAACCGTCGAGCGGGTTGGGGCGAGGCGACATCAGAAGTTCACGCGGTCGCCGCCCTTGAGGCCGAGCATGGCACGGGCCTCGTCGGGCGTGGCGATCTCGTAGCCGAGCTCCTCGACGATGCGGCGGATCTTGGCGACCTGCTCGGCATTGGACGTGGCGAGCTTGCCCCTGCCGATGAACAGGCTGTCCTCGAGCCCGACGCGGACATTGCCGCCCAGCATCGCCGCTTGCGTGCAGAACGCCATCTGATGCCGCCCGGCGGCGAGCACGGACCAATGATAGTCCTTGCCGAAGAGCTTGTCGGCGGTGCGCTTCATGAACATCAGATTGTCGAGATCGGCGCCGATGCCGCCCAGGATGCCGAAGATCAACTGCAGGAAGACCGGCGGCCGGAACCAACCGCGATCGAGGCAATGGGCGAGATTGTAGAGGTGGCCGACATCGTAGCATTCGTGCTCGAATTTGGTGCCGTGGCCCTCGCCAAGCAGCTTGTAGATGCGCTCGATGTCGCCGAAAGTGTTGCGGAAGATGAAGTCCTTGGTGTTGGCGAGGTAGGGCTGTTCCCAGGGATGCTTCCAGTTGCTGTACTTCTCCGCCAGCGGGTGCAGCGCGAAGTTCATCGAGCCCATGTTGAGCGAGCACATCTCGGGCGCGGCCTTGAGCGGCGCAGCGAGGCGCTCTTCGACCGTCATGGTCAGGCCGCCGCCGGTGGTGATGTTCACGACGGCATCGGTCGCCTGCTTGATCCGCGGCAGGAACTCCATGAACACGGCCGGGTCCGGCGTCGGGCGGCCGTCCCTGGGGTCGCGGGCATGCAGATGCAGGATCGCCGCGCCCGCCTCCGCCGCCGCGATCGCCTGGCTGGCAATCTCGTCCGGCGTGATCGGCAGATGCTCCGACATGGTCGGCGTATGGATGCCGCCGGTGACGGCGCAGGTGATGATGACCTTGCTCATGGCGTTCTCCTTCGGCGGTAGGGTCAGACGGGCAGGATCGCCACGGCGCGGGTCCAGCCGGCCGAGCCGTTGCGGACCTTCACCGGCAGGCAGCTGAGGGTGAAGCCGATCGCCGGCAGCGCTTCGAGATTGTGCAGCTTCTCGATCTGGCAGTAGCCGGCCTCGCGTCCGGCCTTGTGGCCCTCCCAGATCAAAGAGGCGTCGCCGGTCTCGGCAAAGCGCCGGGCGGTGTGGCTGAAGGGAGCGTCCCAGCTCCAGCCATCGGTACCGACGACCTTGATGCCCTGCCGAACCAGATGCAGCGTCGCCTCGCGGCCGAAGCCGCAGCCGGAATCGACATAGTCGGCCTGCCCGTAACGGGCGCCGGCCCGCGTATTGGCAATGACGATCTCAAGCGGGCTCAAGGTGTGGCCAATCCGCGCCAGCTCGGCATCGATCTCGTCGGGGGTGACGACATGGCCATCCGGCAGATGGCGGAAGTCGAGCTTCACGCCCGGCTGCAGGAACCAGTCGAGCGGACATTCGTCGATCCTGAGCGCCGGTGCGCCGCCATCCTGCGTCGGATGATAATGCCAGGGCGCGTCGACATGAGTGCCGTTATGGGTCGAGATCGTCGCGAGCTCGACCGCCCAGCCCATGCCATCAGGCAGTTGCTCGGGCTTGAGGCCCGGAAACGCCGCGGCGATGTCCGTCGCCGTCGCCTGATGCATGCGATAGTCGATTCTGACCTTCTGGAAAGGCGGATCGGCAGGAACGTCGTTCTCGAGCGGAATCGACAGATCGACGAGGCGGCCTGGCAGCATGCCGGTATGCCCTCCCATAAAGACGTATTCTCTGTGGTTCGAATTTGGACGAACGTCCGACCTATAGCAGGGCATCATGTTTCTGGTAAGAGGGGAATCGCTGGATTCTGGAGGGGCACGATGTCCGCGATGCCGACGCGCGACCGCATTCTCGACGCTGCCGAGCGGCTCTTCGCCGAGCGCGGTGGCGCCGACGGCGCCTCGATGCGTGACCTTGCGGCCGCGGCGGGCGTGCGGCTCTCGCAACTCAGCTACCATTTCGGCTCGAAGGAAGCGCTCTACCGCGCCGTCTTCGCCCGCCGGGCACACGCCCTAGCACTGGCGCGCGCCCAGGCGCTCGGCGAGGCCATGGCTCGGCCGGCGCTCGATGTCGGCGAGATCGTCGCCGCCTTGATCGGCCCGTCCGTGCGCCAGCGCTTCAGCGAAGGGGTGCAGGGCGCGGCCTTCGCCATGATGACCGCCCGCGAAGCCGTCGATCCGCGCGAAGCCGCGCGCGGCGTCGTCGCCGAGCATTTCGATCCGACCGCACGACAGTTCGTCGCGGCGCTGGGCAAGGCCTATCCGCAGGCGCCGGAGGGAGCGCTGGTCGACGCCTATCTCTTCATGGTCGGCGCGCTCGTCATGACCATGGCGGCCGGCGATCGCGCCATGCGGCTCGACCAGGAACGCGAGGCCGTGCCCGTGGTCGAGAATGCCGAGCAGCTGTTGCAGCGCCTGACCGGTTTCTGTGCCGCCGGTATCGACGGGCTGCTGCGAGGCCGCTGAGCCGGCTTACTCGGTTGAAGACAAGAAAAGTGGATCACACCATGCGCCGCGAGATCATCGAAGTCCCCGTCATCTCCGAGGCCATTCGCCGGCTCGGTGCGCCGACCTCGGCGCTGGCCCGCGCCGGCGACCTGCTCTTCACCTGCGGCATGCCGCCGATCGACATCACCACCGGCGAGATCGTCAGCGGCGATATCGAGACGCAGACTCGCGCCGCGATGGAGGCGCTCGCCGTGACATTGCGCCATGGCGGTTCCTCGCTCGACGCCGTGATCAAGGCGACGATCTTCGTCACCGATCCCGCGCTGATGGGCGGGGTCAACGCGGTCTATCGCACCTATTTCAGCGACGGCTTCCCGGCACGGACCAGCGCCGCGATCCGGCCCTGGCCGCTGCCCTTCGACATCGAGATCGAATGCGTCGCCGCGATCGGCTGATCCGTCAGTGCCGTGAGGGTATCGCCATCTTCGCCAGGGCCGCATCGAGCAGCTCGGCTGATGGCTCCAGCGGCTTCAGGCTCGCCGTGTAGATCGCCACCGCCCTGACGCGCCGGCCGGGATAGATCTCGCCGATCAGCCGGCGATAGACCGCGAGCTGAACCAGCGTCGACGCCGGCAAGGCGGCTGCATCCTGCGGCGGGCGGGCGGCCGTCTTGAAATCGGCGATCAGGACCTCGCCATCGCCGACCGCAAGCCGATCGATCCGGCCCTGTACCGGCCGCCTGCTGCCATCGTCCACGGCGATCTCGCCGGCGAGCGGCACCTCAGCCAGGCTGCCCGGCCCGAACAGCGCGCCGAACTCCGGTGCGGCGATGAGCGCGAGCGCATCGGTGACGATCTGCTCCCGCCTCTCCTGCGCCAACGCGCCAGCACGCGCCTGCGCCAGAGCGTGGGCCGTGCTGGCCCGCCGTTCCGCCGGCACCTCCGGCAGGACCTGCAGCAGGAGATGCGCCAGCCGGCCGGCCGCCGCCGCATTGGCGAGGAAAGGCCCGTCATGCGGACGCTCCTGCGCGTCGGCCGCAGCGAGCGCGCTCGACGGGCGAAGCGGCGGCGCCGGCTCGGCCTCCTCCGGAGCAGTGCGCATCAGCCAGCCCGGCGGCGCTGTCGCAGCCGGTGCGGCAAGACTTTCCTCAGCCGCGATCTCTCCCGGTTGCGAGACCATGAAGCGGCGCACTTCGCCGTCGCCATCGGGAGCCGGCACATCGCGCAACCAGGGCTCGGAGCCGGCGAGGCCGAGCTCGGCCATGGCGTACCAGGATCCTTCGGGCGCCTCGCCCTTGGCCTGCACGCCGCAAAGGATCAGCCGCTCCTCGGCGCGGGTCAGCGCGACATAGAGCAGACGGTGATGCTCCTCGACCATCTGCGCAACGATGGCATCCTTGGCGCGCCGCATCGCCGCGGGGTCGTCGGCGCGCTTGCTCGGCCAGACCGGCACCTGCGCGCCGCGCGGCGGCTCGACCGCCATCAGCTTCGGCAGCCGGCGCTCGCCAGGAGCGACGCCGAGATCGGCGAGGATAATGACCGGCGCCTCCAGCCCCTTCGAGCCATGCACAGTCATGACCCGGACCTCGCCGGCGCTGGCCGAGAGATCGCGCTTCACCTGCGTCGCCACCGCGCCGATATGGTGCAGGAAGCCGGCGAGCGAGGGGCCGTAGCGCCGCTCATGGTCGAGCGCGGCGTTGAGGAAGGCGTTGAGCGCATCGCCGGCTTCCGGTCCCAGCCGGGCAAGCGCGAGATTGCGGCCGCCGCCGGGACCGAGCAGGCCGGCGTAGAAGCGGAACGGACCGCAGCGCCCAGCCTCCTCGACGAGTTCGGTCAGCCGCGCTTCGATCGCGGCGTAGCGCGGCTCGGTCTGCGCCGCCTCACGGAAAGCCTCGCGCAGCGAGCCCTTCCGCTCCGGCGCGAGGCGCATCAGATCGTCATCGTCGAGGCCGAACAGCGGCGTCTTCAGCGTGATCGCCAGCGAGAGATCGTCCTGCGGCAGCAGGATGGTGCGCCCGAGCGCGACGAGGTCCTCGACCGCCGGATGGTCGGCTAGCGTGAGACGGTCGCGGCCGGCGACCGGCACTTCGCGATCCTTCAGCGCCTTGACGATCGCCTCGAACAGCGCGCCGCGCTGGCGCAGCAGGATCATCACGTCGCCGGGCTTGAACGGCCGGCCGATATCGTCGCGACCGGCCTCGCTCCAGCGCTTCAGCACATCGGCGATGCGGGCGGCGAGCTTGACCAGGCCGGAGCGTCGCTCGGGCGCATCGACCGGCGCCGTCCAGGCATCGGGCTTGTCGCCGGCATCATCGGCCGAGACCGGCCAGAGATCGACGGCGCCGATCGAAGCGCGCCTGACCGTATCGTGCCGCTCGGGCCCGGCGCCGCCATCGAAGACGAGGCCGCGCCAATGCTCCTGCGGCGCGAACACCGCATCGACCGCGCGCATGATGTCAGGGGCCGAGCGGAAGGAGGTGGTGAGGCTGATCGGTTCGAAGCGCTGGCCGGCCTCCTGAAGGCGCCGGCCGAGCAGCCGCCTTTCCTCGCTGAAATGGGCGGGCGCTGCGCCCTGGAAGCCGTAGATCGACTGCTTCTCGTCGCCGACGACGAAGACGGTGCGCGGCCGCACCAGTTCGCGCGCGCCCTCGCCGGACGAGAACTCCTCGGCGAGGCGGCGCAGGATCGCCCATTGCGCCTCGCTGGTGTCCTGGGCTTCGTCGAGCAGGATATGGTCGATGCCGGCATCGAGCTTGTAGAGCGCCCAGGCCGGATCGACCCGATCGAGCAGCGAGCGCGCCTTAGCGATCAGGTCGTCATAGTCGAGCAAAGAGCGCTGCGCCTTCAGGCGGCGATAGGCGGCGAGGATATGCGTCACCAGCACGGCCAGCGCCGCACTGCGCTCACGCACGGCGATGGCGTTGAGCTGGTCGATCGCGGCGGTCAGGCAGGCGGCGAGCGCATCGAGCGCCGCGTCGAGATCGGCCGGCAGGGCGCTGTTGCCCTTGCCGCGGACATGCTGGGCGACGTTGCCCTCGGCCGTGAGCAGGCCAGCACGGCAAGCCGAGACAGGATCGATGCCCGGCGCATCCGAGAGCGCGAGCCTGATCGCAGCCGCCGCCTTGGCGCGGGTAGCGCTGCCGGCCTCGAACGCCGCGAGCAGCCGCTGCAGGTCGGGCACTGCGGCAAGCTCCTGATGGAAGCGCTCGCGCACGGTCTCGGCCGTCAGCTCCGGCGCGATGCCGAGGAAGGCGCTGAGCCCGGCGACGATCTCCTCCGGCTTGCGCGCCCGCCCTTCCGCATCGCTGAACACGGCGCGCTGGTGCAGTGCCTCGCGCATGATCTGGTCGAAGGTGTCCTGCGCCGCATGCTCGGCCATGAAGCGCAATGCCCTGGCTTGCGGCCCCTCAGGATCGGCTTCGGCAGCGGCAAGCAGATCGCGCCTGGCATCGCGCATCAACTCGTCCTGGGCGAGATCGTCGGCGACCTCGAAGCGCGGCGGGACATTGGCCTCGAACGGCGCGCTCTGCAGCACGCGGGTGCAGAAGGCGTGGATCGTCTCGATCTTGAGCCCGCCCGGCGTCTCCAGCGCCTGCGCGAACAGGCGCCGCGCCCGGCTGATGTCGCTCGCGGCCGGAAGCTGCCCGGTCAGCGCCGACAAAGCCGCCCACAGCACCGAATCGGACGCCACCGCCCAGACCGAAAGCGCCCGGAACACCCGGTTCGACATGTTGGCGGCGGCGGCCTTGGTATAGGTGATGCAAAGCATCCGGCCGGGAGCGACGCCATCGAGCAGCAGGCGCAGCACGCGGTTGACCAGCACATGGGTCTTACCCGAGCCGGCATTGGCCGAGACCCAGGCGCTGAGATCGGGCTCGGCCGCCAGCGCCTGATTGCGGCGCGTCTGCTCGGGGATGGTCCAGCCAGCGGGCGTCATGCCTCGTCTCCGGCATCGCCGAGGTCTGGCGCGGCCGACCATTCCTTGACCCTGGCGAGCTGGTCATAGGGGCTGGCATATTTGATGTAGGCCGGGGCGCGGCGCGACAGCCAGGGCTCGCGGCCGGCGCGCAACACGGCGAGATGATCGAGCAGCTGGACAAGATGGCGGGCGGTGACGTCGGCCTGCGCCTCGTCCTTGAATGACAGCTTCTTGTCCTTCTCCCAACTCTTCGGGTCATGGTTGAGCCGCAGATAGATCAGCGCCTCGACCGGGCCGGGCAGGATGTCGGGCGAGAAGCCGTGGCGCAAAGCGAGCTCGGCCTCCAGCGTCAGTTGCGGGGCGAAGCCGAGGCGGACCTGCTCGTCGCTGGGCGGCGCTCCGGTCTTGAAATCGATGATGCGCAGGGCGCCCTCGCGGGTGATCTCGACACGGTCGGCGCGGCCGGTCAGCAGGATCGAGGAACCGTCGATCAGCGGGAATTCGGCCTGCGTATCGCGCTCGACCGCGATGCGGGCGAGCCCGGGCCGCCGCCGCTCCTCCCACCCGAGGAAGTTCTGTGCGATCAGCAGGAAGCGCGGCCACCAGAAGGCGCGCACCTCCGGCGTCTCCTCATAGGCGCGGAAAAAGCGCTCGCCGATCTCGATCAGGCTGCCGAGGGCGCCGGCTGGAATCTGCTCGGGGTAGGTCTCGGCGAAGGTTCCGACGATGTCGTGCAGCAGCGAACCACGATCGGTCGCGCCGGGGTCCTCGACCAGCTCGGGCAGGGCGTCGAGCCTGAGGATCTTGCGGGCATAGACCGCATAGGGATCGCGATAGAGCGTCTCGACCTCGGTGACGCTGAGCCGCGTCGGCTGCAGATGCGCCGCCGGAAAGGGTTTTGGCCGCGGCACCGGCAGGAGATCGGCCGGTTTGCCGAGCAACGCGGCCCAGGCGATCAGCTCGCGCCCGCGTCCCTCGGCCGCTTCCCAGCCTTCAGCCGGCGCCACCGCCTTGAGGCGCTGCCAGAAGCGCGAGGGGATCGTCTCGGCCTCGCCGGCCTTGCGGGCGCGGGTCAGCGTCACCTTGCCGGCGAGCGCCGCCGCGACAAAGTCATGCGCGGTCTGGCCGATGCGCCGTTCCGGCGGCGAAAGGCCAAGCTCGGCCCGCATCGGCCGGTTGATGAAGGAATCGGTCTCGGTGGCCGGTGGCCAGACGCTCTCGATCAAGCCGCCGAGCACGACATGCTCGGCTTCGAGCAGGCGGGCTTCGAGCAGGCCCCAGATCTTGACGCGGGGATGGCCGGGATCGCGGCGCTGTACGACGCGCTCGCCAATCAGACCTTCGAGGATGGCTATCCAGTCGCGGGCGCGGCCTTCGCCGGGCGCCTCCGGCAAGGCGGCGTCGAGATCGTCGAGCAAAGCCGCGAGCGCTTCGCCATCCGGACCGCGCCAGGCGAGGACGGCGCCGGCCTCGTCGCCGCTCAGCGTCTCGATCGCGCGTCGGGCCTGCGCCGCGATCTCGCGTAATTCGGGGGCAGGGCCGGCCAAAGCCGCCACAAGTGGCGCGAGTGCATCTTCCAGTCCGGCAAGCACCTGTTCGGCCGCGCCGACATCCTCGTCTGTCAGCTTGCGACGCGGGCGCGGCGCATAGGTCGCCTCGCGCAATTCCGGCATCGCCTCGAAGGCGCGGCGCAGACCGGCGAAACCCGGACCCACCGGCTCGCCGCGCCAGCAGCCGATCTCCAGCGCTGCCGCGCCTTGCCGCAGGCGGGCTTCCGTCAACCCGAGCCGGCAGAGCGGATGCGCCAGCAGCGCAACGAGGCTCGCCGGCGAGAGATCGCCCTCGACCGCATCGAGCGCCAGCCGGAGCAGCGCACCGGCCGGCCAGCGGCCGAGTGGCAGCCCGGCGGAATCATCGGCCTGGATGCCCCAGCGCCGGAGCTCGACAGCGACGCGCTCGGCAAGGCCGCGATCCGGCGTGATCAGCGCGGCACGGGCGCCTGGCTCCTCCAGCGCTTCGCGCAAGGCCAAGGCTGCGACCAGCGCCTCCTCGCGCTCATCGGCGGCCTCGACGATGCGCAGGCCGTCGAGCGCCCCGGCAGCAAGAGGCGCCGCACCGGCCCAGTCATCGGTGATCGAAGCCGGCAGCAAAGCGCGGCGCAGCAGGTCGCGGCGCGATTCCAGCCCAGGCGAAGGCTCGGCAATGGTGACGATCTCGTCTCGGCCCGCGCCGATCTCGTCGAGCAGGCGATGCAGCGCCGCCTGCGGATGCGAGGGCGCCGGTTCCTGGACGATGGCGCGCCAGCCTTGCTCCGAGAGCGCCTCGTCGAGATCGGGCAGCACGACGGCGCCGTTCGGGGCGCGGGCGAGCGCGGCGAGCAGGCGGGCCGTCGCCGGCACCGTTCCGGTCGAGCCGGCCGCGATTACCGGCCCGTGGAAACCGCCGGCGAGCAAGCGATCACGCTCGGCGGCGAGCATGCGGTTGCGGAACTCGGCTGGGTCGCATTCGGCCCGCTGTTCGAGGATCGCCGGCCAGGCTTCGGCGATGATATCGAGGAAACGGGCGTTGAACTGCCAGATCTCGTCGAAACGGGCGGCGTCGAGCCCCTTCAACCGCGCCGGCGAGACGCCTTCGGTCTGGAGCTGGTCGAGCAGATGAGCGAGGTCGCCGGCCAGCCCCCAGGCCTCGGCCAAAGTCGCCGGCATCAGCGAGGGCTCCGCCGGGTCGAGCTTGAGGTGCTGGCGGTTGGCGGTGCGGCCCCAGGCCGAGATCAGCGTCGTCAGGATGAAGCGACGACGTAGCGGATCGATCGGCGCGACCCGCCCAAGCGCCAGCGCATCGCCCGCGCCGGCGATTAGCGCCGTCTCGGCTTCATCGACATCACCGAGCGGGACGATGCGCGGCAGGAGCAATGGCTGGCCGCCGAGTTTTTCCGACAGGATCGTGCCGAAGGCCCGCGCTGCGCGCTGCGTCGGCAGATAGAGCGTGGTGCGCGAGAGGGCGGCGGGATCGCCGGGGTCGAAGGCCCGGCCGAAGCGGCCTGCGATCAGCGCCTCGGCCAGCACCGAAAGGAAGGGCGCGCCGGCCGGGATGCTGAACAGGTTGAGCCCGGCGGCCATCGCCGCTCACCCGCCCTGGTGGGCGGCGTAGGCCTGCTCTGCCAGCGGGATCGCCTCGGGCGTGCCGACATGCAGCCAGCGCCCGTCGAGGGGATGGCCGAACAGGGTGCCCCTGGCGATGCAGCGGTCGAACAGCAGGTTCAGCGAGAACGGCCCGTCCGGCGTATCGGCGAAGAGCTCCGGCTTGATGATGGCGACGCCGGCATAGACGTAAGGCGCACTTGCGGCCTGCCCGCGCCGCGCCAGCCGGCCGGCCGCGTCGCGGAAGAAATCGCCGGCGCCGTCGAAGCCGACGCTGCTCTCGCGTTCGGCGAGCAGGAGCAGCATGTCCATGCGCGCGGCATCCCAGGCGGCGGCCATGGCGGAAATGTTCGATGCTCCGCGCTCGCTCCAGAGCGAATCGGAGTTGATGTGGAAGAACGGTTCGGCGCCGAGCAGCGGCAGCGCCTTCTTCACGCCGCCGCCGGTTTCGAGCAGCAGGTCGCGCTCATCGGAGATCGTGATGCGTGGGCTGGAGCGGCCGGCGACGCGCGCCTCGATCTGCTCGGCGAGGTAGTGGACATTGACCACGGCGTCCGCGACGCCGGCCTCTTTGAGCCGGTCGAGCGCGTGGTCGAGCATGGTCTTGCCGGCGATCGCGACCAGCGGCTTCGGCATGGTGTCGGTGATCGGGCGCATGCGCTTGCCGAGCCCGGCGGCGAGCACCATGGCCCGGCGGATCGGCGGCGAACTGGTCTGCATGACGTGAACGAATCTCCCGCCGGCCATATCGGCCTATCAGCCATGGCCGGCGCGATTGCTCAAGTGCGGCAGCAGCTCACAGGAAGCTCGCGATCTCCTCCAGCGGCTTCTTGCCGATCGCCGGGACGACGCAGCCCTCGGCGGGATAGCCGACGACCAGCAGGATCAGCGCCTTCTCGTTGTCAGGCCGGCCGCAGAGCTCGTTGAGGAAATTCATCGGCGCCGGCGTATGCGTCAGCGTGGCCAGGCCCGCCTGATGCAGCGAGGCGATCAGGAAGCCGGCGGCGATGCCGACCGACTCAGGCACGTAGTAATGCTTCACCTTGCGGCCATCAGCATCATAGCCCCAGCGCTGGGCGAAGATCGCGATCAGCCAGGGCGCGGTATCAAGGAAAGGCTTGTGCTCGTCGGTGCCGAGATGCTCGAGCGCATCGAGCCATTCCTCGCCGGCGCGGCCGGCATAGAAGGCGCGCTCCTCTTCCTCGGCGCCCTCGCGGATCTTCTTCTTGATCTCGGGATCGGAGATGCAGACGAAGGTCCAGGGCTGCTGGTTGGCCCCGGACGGCGCGGTGCCGGCGGTCGCGACTGCGGCCTCGATCACCTCGCGCGGCACCGGCTTGTCGGAATAGTCGCGCACCGTGCGGCGCTTCTTCATCGTCTCCATGAACTTGAGCGCCTGCGCCTTCATCTCCTCCTCGGGCAAGCCCTGGAAGGCGAGCGGCATGGTGACATAGGCGTTCATCGATTTCCTCCTGACAGCTTCTTGCGGGCACTGCTGCTTGCACAATAGACCATCCCGGCGCGCAGCCCTATGGTCCCGGCCATGACGAACGACAGCTCCCAGCTCAAGCCCGGCGACCACCTCTTCCTGGTCGATGGCTCGAATTTCATCTTCCGCGCCTATTTCCAGTCGATCAACCAGGACCGGAAATACAATGCCCGCTCCGATGGGCTACCGTCCGGCGCGGTCCGGCTGTTCGCGACAAAGCTGTTCCAGTTCGTGCGCGAGGGCGTGCTCGGGGTGAAACCCACCCATCTCGCCATCGTCTTCGACAAGAGCGAGAACTCCTTCCGCAAGGAGATCTACCCGGCCTACAAGGGTAACCGCTCCGATCCGCCGCCGGACCTGATCCCGCAATTCCCGCTGATGCGCGACGCGGTGCGCGCCTTCGGCCTGATCCCGGTCGAGCAGGACGTCTACGAGGCCGACGACCTGATCGCGACCTACGCAAGGCAGGCGCGCGAGGCCGGCGCCGACGTGCTGATCGTCTCGGCCGACAAGGACCTGATGCAGCTGGTGCGCCCGGGCGTCGCCATGTACGACCCGGCCTCCGGCGATGCCAAGAAGGGCGCCGGCTTCCGGCCGGAGCGGCGCATCGGAGAGCCCGAGGTCGTCGAATATTTCGGCGTCACGCCGGACAAGGTCACCGACGTGCAGGCGCTGGCCGGCGATGCGACCGACAATGTCCCCGGCGCGCCCGGCATCGGCATCAAGACGGCGGCGCAACTGATCGGCGAATATGGCGATCTCGACACGCTGCTGGCCCGGGCCGGCGAGATCAAGCAGCCCAAGCGCCGGGAGACGCTGACCAATCCCGAAGTGGTCGAGAAGGTCCGCATCTCGCACAAGCTCGTCACGCTGGTCGACGATGTGAAGGTCGAGACGCCGCTCGGCGAGCTCACCCTGAACCAGCCCGATCCGGCAAAGCTCATTGCCTTCCTCAAGGCGATGGAATTCACCACCATCACCAAGCGCGCGGCCGAGGCCTACGAGGCCGATGTCGGCGCGATCGACGCCGATCCCGACCTCGCCCCGGGCGGGGCCCGCGCCGCAGCGCTCAAGGCGCTCTATGCCGAGACCGATGCTCCGGTCGCTGGGGCAGGCGAGATCGCCACGACTGCTCCCGCCACGAACGGCGCCGCGCCGACGGCATCCGCTCCGGCCGATGGCTGGCTGCGGCCGGCCGATCTCGCCGCCGCGCGTAAGGATGCAGCGCTCGCGGTCAAGATCGATCATGCATCTTACGAGTGCGTCCGTACGGTCGCCGACCTCTCGCGCTGGATCGGTTGGGCCTACGAGGCCGGCTTCGTCGCGCTCGACACCGAGACCAACTCGCTCGACGTGATGCAGGCCGACCTGATCGGGATTTCGCTCGCGGTCGCGCCGGGCAAGGCCTGCTACATCCCGCTGCAGCATCGCGCCGGCGACGGCCTGTTCGATTCAGGCCTGCTCGAAGGCCAGATCCCGCTCGACCAGGCACTGGCCGAATTGAAGCCGCTGCTGATCGACCCCGGCGTGCTCAAGATCGGACAGAACCTCAAATACGACATCGCCGTGTTCAACCGGCACGGGGTCGAGGTCGGCCCCATCGACGACACCATGCTGATTTCCTATGCCCTCGATGCCGGCAATGGCGGACAGGGCATGGACCGGCTCTCGGAGGTTCATCTCGGCCACAAGCCGATCCCCTATTCGGAGGTCGCCGGCACCGGCAAGAGCCAGGTCACCTTCGACAAGGTGCCGCTCGACAAGGCGACCGCCTATGCCGCCGAGGACGCCGATGTCACGCTCCGGCTCTGGCTGGCGCTGAAGCCGCGCCTCGTGCCGGAGCGCAAGACCACGGTCTACGAGACGATGGAGCGCCCGCTGGTCCCGGTGCTGGTGCGGATGGAGCGGCGCGGCATCTCGATCGACCGGCAGATCCTGTCGCGTCTGTCGGGCGAATTCGCCCAGTCGCTGGCGCGGCTGGAGGACGAGATCCACACGCTCGCCGGCGAGAAGTTCACCATCGGCAGCCCCAAGCAGCTCGGCGACATCCTGTTCGGCAAGATGGGCCTGCCCGGCGCCAAGAAAACCGCGACCGGCCAATGGGCGACCGGCGCCGGCGTGCTCGAGGACCTCGCCGAGCAGGGCAACGAACTGCCTGCCCGCATCCTCGACTGGCGCCAGCTCGCCAAGCTGAAATCGACCTATACCGACTCGCTGCCCACTTACGTGAACCCGCAGACCCACCGGGTCCATACGTCTTACGCCTTGGCTGCGACCACCACCGGCCGGCTCTCCTCCTCCGAGCCGAACCTGCAGAACATCCCGATCCGCACCGAGGCCGGCCGCAAGATCAGGACCGCCTTCGTCGCCGAGAAGGGCCACAAGCTGGTCTCGGCCGACTACAGCCAGATCGAATTGCGCATCCTCGCCCATATCGCCGAGATCCCGCAGCTCCGGCAGGCCTTCGCCGACGGCGTCGACATCCATGCGATGACGGCGTCCGAGATGTTCGGCGTGCCGGTCGAGGGCATGCCGAGCGAAGTGCGCCGGCGCGCCAAGGCGATCAATTTCGGCATCATCTACGGCATCTCGGCCTTCGGCCTCGCCAATCAGCTCGGCATCTCCCGCGAGGAGGCCAGCGCCTATATCCGCAAGTACTTCGAGCGCTTCCCCGGCATCCGCGATTACATGGACCAGGCTCGCACCACGGTGCGCGCCAAGGGCGCGGTCGAGACGATCTTCGGCCGCGTCTGCCATTTCCCGGCGGTCGCCTCGAAGAACCCGTCCGAGCGCGCTTTCGTCGAGCGCCAGGCGATCAACGCGCCAATCCAGGGCTCGGCCTCCGATATCATCCGCCGCGCGATGATCCGGATGGAGGATGCGCTCGCCGCAGCCAAGCTCGACGCGCGCATGCTGCTGCAGGTCCATGACGAACTCGTCTTCGAAGTGCCGGAGGCGCAGGTCGAGGCGGCGCTGCCGGTGATCCGCAAGGTCATGGTCGAGGCACCGCAGCCGGCCGTCGCGCTCAAGGTGCCGCTCGTCGTCGATGCGCGCGCCGCCGACAACTGGGACGAGGCGCACTAACCTTACGGCCGGGAACCGTCCCATTGCTGAGGCGTTGAGCTTTGCGCCATGCGTTCCGCATGGCATCGTTCATTGCCGGCACCAAGGAGGCGTTTGATGGCCGCAACCAGTTCCACCGCAAAGCGACAGGCCGCGGCCTCGGTCAAACGCGCCAAGGACGGAGTCGCTGACGCCGCCTCGGACACGGCCGAGCGCGCCCGCCAAGCCGGTCGTCGTGTCAAGGACGAGGCGGACGAGATCGAGGCCAGCCTGGCGCGCGGCGCCCAGGATCTCGCCGCGACGGTCAGCGAGAAATTGAAATCGGTCGGCGTCGATACCGATCGCATGGCCGCCGTCGCGCGCGAGCAGGCCGGCGATCTGGAAGAGCTGATCATCCGCGAGATCCGCGAGCGGCCCCTGCGGGCGCTTGGCCTTGCGGCCGCGGTCGGGCTGTTCGTCGGCTTCCTCTCGGCGCGCTGAGCCATGCTTGGGGGGCTGACCGGTCTGGTCACGCGCGAGATCGGCGGCGTCGTGCGCCGCAACGTCACGGTCATCGTGCTCTATCTGCTTGCGGGCGTGCTCGCGGCCGGCGCTGTCGGCTACGGTCTCGATGCGCTGCACACGGTGCTGACGCTGCATTACGGGGCGGTCACCGCCAGCCTGTCGATCGCCGGCGGGCTGCTCGCCGCCGCACTGCTCCTGCTCGGCATCGCACTTTATGTGAAGAGCCGGCCGCGGCCGGACCGGCGCCTCGCCGCCGCGGTCGCCGCCGCCCCGATCGCGGCCACGCTGGTCGGCAACCGCAAGCTCGGCTGGCGCACCGGGCTGGTCGGCGGCGTCGTGCTGCTCGGGCTCATCCTCGGGCGGCAGTTCGCGCAAGGCGACGACGACGCTGAAAAATAAGACGCAACGACCTTGAATCGGCTGCCTTTTCCGCAGCCGGCTCACGGCGATATGTCTTTTTACCTTGGGCGATCGGGTTTCAGCGTCTATTCAAGGCAGCGATGAATGCCCAGCTGAAGCTCCGTCCACGCTGGCTGTCGCCGGGATTGCCCCTGCTCGGTACGCGCCTGTACACCGCCTCCTCGGCGGCGATCGCGATCGTCGTGGTCGCCGCCGCCGTGCTGATCGCCGGCTGGATCAATATCCAGGCCGACGAGGCCTCGAAGCTGGTCTCGCGCTCGATCGACATCCGCGAACGCAGCGAACGCTTCCTCAGCAACGTGCTCGATGCGGAAACAGGTCAGCGCGGCTTCCTGCTCACCGGCGACGAAGCCTATCTCGAGCCATACAACGACAAGCGAGCGGAGTTGTTGCCGAGTCTCGATCAGATCGAGCAGCTCGCGGCCTATAGTCCGACGCAGTTGGAGCGCATTCAGAGCGCCCGCGCCATCACGAACCGCAAACTCGGGGAAATGGCCGAGACGATCGCCTTGATGCGGCGCGGCCAGCGCAGCGAAGCCGCCGCCCTCGTCAATCAGGGCACCGGAAACCGGCTGACCCAGGGACTGCGCGAGGTCGTCAGCGCGATCCAGCTGGAAGAGAATCTTCGGCTCACCGCCAGCACCCGCCGCGAGACACGCCGACGTGTCCTGGCCAGCGCCGGCATCCTGATCGCGCTCGCCGGCCTGTGCCTCGCCGCCTGGCTACAGTTGCGGGGGCGGCATCGCCGGACAGTCTCGTTGACCAGCTACAACGCCGAGCTGGAACGGAAAGTGGCCGAGCGCACGCTCCAGCTCGAGAATGAGCGTTTGCGCATCGAGGCGCTGCTGCGCGACGTCAACCATCGCGTCGGCAACAATCTGGCGATGGTCTCGGCGCTGCTCAACGTCCAGAGCCGGCAGACGCGCGAGCCCGCCGTCAAGCAGGCGCTGGCCCAGGCGCAATCGCGCATCCAGGCCATCGCGGCCGGCCAGCGACGCCTGCGGCTCGACATCGAGGCCGACGAGATCGAGGCCCGGCCCTATCTGGAGGACCTGCTGGCCGAGATCGGCAAGGCGGCGGAAGGCAAGCCGATCGAGATCGCCCTGGCGATGGATGCGATCCGCCTGCCGGGACGCGACGCCGTCTCCTTCGTCGTCGTCATCAACGAGCTGGTGACCAACGCGATCAAGCACGCCTTTCCGGACGGTGCCGCCGGCAGGATCACGATCCGGCTCGCGCGGACGCCCGAGGAGAACCTCGTCCTCTGCGTCGAGGATGACGGCGTCGGCATGCCGGAAGACCAGCAGAGCGCCGGGCTGGGCAAGTCGGTGATCAACGCCCTGCTGCGCAGCATGCGGGCCGATATGGAGATTGCACCGCTGTCGCCCGGTGTGGCGCGGCCCGGCACCCGTGTCGCCGTCACCTTCCCGAAACGGGAGCAACCGGCCGAGGAGGACGCGGCAGCATAGGCCGTTCCTCAGCCCTTGTTCACGGCCTTGGAGACGAAGCGGCCGAGCTCGTCGGCCGAGAAGGGCTTGCGCACGAAGCGCACGTCGCGCAATTCGGGCGGAACCTCGCTCGGGGCGGAGCCGGAGACGAACACCAGCGGGGTGCCTCTGGCGCGCAGGCTGGCGGCGATGGCGAAGGTTTTTCCGCCGACGACGTCGATGTCGAGCAAGGCGCAATCGAGCGGCTGATCGGCGGCCCGCCGCGCCTGCGACACCGAGTCGACCACGATCAGCTCGGCGTCGCCGCCGAGCTCCTCGCTCACGGCGCTTTCGATATCCATCGCAATGAAGGGGTCGTCCTCGACGATGAGGACCCGAATACCGGCCATGAGACCCAGATCACCTTCCAACTTCACGACTAAACCCCAAGCTGCTTCCTGCTTGTGAGCTTCATGAACGCCTGCTTGGTCGGCCTTGTTCCGTTCTGAACCGGATTGTCCGCGTCAAACCCTTCAAATTCAACTCAAATTGATTGGATATGGTTAGGAAAGCGTAAGTATCGCCGCTCAGCGCCGGCGCGGCGAGCGGACGAGATTGAGCTCGAAGGCGGTGACGCCGAGGGCGACATTGGCGCCGCGCTGGATGGGCAGGGCCCGCGGCACCAGCCGGACATCGCCGTCATGGCTGCCGAACAACCTGATATCGCCCTCCTTGCGTGCATAGGGACCGCTGAGGACGCCGAGAGGCGCGCGCGCATAGGGCCCGTAGACCCGCCAGGCGAGCAGGCTGCGCCCAACTGTCTTGGCGTCGAGCGAGAAACCACGGATTACTCCGGTATAGGTCTGAAGCGGCCCGCGTCGCGGGCGAAAGCGGCATTCGAGCGGCTTCTGCGTCGCGACGGCCTGGGCGAGGCCGGCGCCGATCGTGCAAGTCAAGCGCCCCGCCGGCGCAGTGCTCTGCGCCAGGGCCGGAGCTGCGGGCAGGCTGGCACCGGCCGCCAAAGCGAGCATTGCGATCAGACGTCTCATTCACCTTCTCCTGCGCCGTACCCCGAATGCACCGCACCGGCACGAGGCCGGCTTCGCCGAATCGTCCGCTGCGCCTCGAAACCGCACCAAAACGCCGCAATCACTCCATAGTTCCCAAATAATCCGGAACCTCAATCCGGTGCTTGCGTTGACGGGAACTGACCAGTGGACGCGCAAATGCCAAAGCAAGGACGGACCAGCCCGGTGCAGATGTTCCCTACTCCCAAACTGGCGCGCGATCTTCCGCCATTCTGGGACCTTGAACAACTTCTGCGCGAGGGTTTTGACCATGATTCGGCGCTGGCCGAGCTTGCGCGTCGGCGCGAGAGCTGGTCGAGCGGAAGGCGTCCGCCACCGGCCGCGGCGCAGTCCGACACGCCCGACGGCGTCTTCACGATCGCGTCATAGGATTTCGCCGGGATCATCGGGATTTCGCCGGGATCATTGACAGAAGCGGCTCGAGGCCGCCCGGCGCTGTTGAATATCGACATGAAGATGGTTGGCGTGGGCCGCATCCGCGCCCGGACCAAGGGCGGTCATGAAGGCGCCGCAGGCCGATTGGCGCACACCGTCCAGGAAGCGCGTCTGCTCCAGGCCGCTCGGCCGCTCGACCACCACCACCGCTCCGCCCTGTTTCTCCTCGCCCAGCTCGAAGGCAAAGATGTCGAGCGCCTGCCCCGTGGCGTGCTCGCTCAGCGCGCCTGACGCCTGACGATTGCGCCGGCGGCATTCGTGCCCGCCACCGACGCGCAACGCCGTCAGCTCGCGACCGAACGCCCCGCGCGCCAGAGGCTGAAGGCCGGTGTCGAGCCAAAGCGAGACCGCCCGTGCCAGCTCACAGCTCACCGTCGGCGGCGGTACCAGCCTGACCTGCCCCGGCCCCGAGGCCGCACGAACCGCCAGCGCCTCGACCACGACCGGATCGACCACGCGGCAGCCTTCCGCCTCCGGCTTCGCGGCCAGCGCGATCGGGCGAATCCTGTTCCCGGGGACACCTGCGAGCATCCGCACGCAGGCACTGCCTTCTGTCGCAGAGACCGGCTTGTCCTCCGGCGAGATGATCGCTGGAGCCGAAGCGGGTTTCTGCAGGGAGGCGGGCCGCGGCGGGGGCCGTGGAGCGTTTGTCGGCTTCGCTTCCTGGCTCCAAGCCCGATCGGCCTCGACCAATCCGGCGGCGGCGATGACGATCACCAGGCAACCCCACCAGATGGGCCAATGCCGACGCATGCGGTCAGCCGACAGCCGTGAACAGGACCGTGATCGAGGCCGCGATGATCAGCGCCGCCAGCAGAGCCATGGACATGACCGATCTCCTTCGCATCGCCCGGGCCGGGGCAACGCGAGGGATGGCCGATTTGTTCCCGGTCACCTCGGTCGGTGCGTCAGGCCGCCTTGCGGCCGGCGCGGCGATCGAAGAACAGCGCCTGGCTGATCGCGGCCTTCACCGCTTCCGGCTGGAACGGCTTGGTGATCAGGAAGGCCGGCTCCGGCCGGTCGCCGGTGAGCAGACGCTCCGGATAGGCGGTGATGAAGATCACCGGCACCTCGATCGCAGCGAGGATTTCGTTGACCGCCTCGAGGCCGGAGCTGCCGTCGGCCAGCTGGATGTCGGCCAGCACCAGGCCCGGCCGCTTCTTGGCGACGAGCGCGATGGCCTCGCGATGTGTCCGGGCGACGCCGGTGACCTTATGGCCGAGCTCCTCGACCATGGTCTCGATGTCGAGGGCGATGATCGGCTCGTCCTCGATGATCAGCACGTCGGTGGCGACCTGCTCGGCGATCTCCTGGCCGGCCGTCTGGACGAGGGCTGCGGCGTTGCTTGGGGCGATGTTCATGACCTGCGCGACCTCCTCGATGGAGAAACCTTCGACCGTCCGCAGCAGGAAGGCCTGGCGCGAGCGCGGCGTCAGCGCGTCGAGATTACGCTCGGCGGCGGAACGCTCCGTCTCCGGCGCCGATGCCTGGGTGTTGAGTCCCACGGACGACCACATCTGCAGGAACAGCCGGTAGAGGCCGACCCGCGCGCCGAGCTCGCGCGGAAAGGTGCCGGGGTCGGCGATCAGCGCTTCCAGCGTCGCAACGACGTAGGCGTCACCGCTGGCCTGCGTTCCGCTCAGCGCCCGGGCGAAGCGGCGCAGATACGGCAAATGCGGCGCGATTTCAGTGGCGATCGACATCTTGCTATCCCCCACGAAGTCCGACCCGATCGGCTTTCGATGCAAGCTGATCGGGTCGGGCACTATCCAGAATTGAGAGTCGGAATCACCGACCGGACTTCCGACCAAGCGAGATCCGGCTCCAACCAAAGTTGCTGGAGAAGAGCACTCAAGTCCCTGTTATGACAAGAAAATTATTTTTCGTTCGGAATGGAACCTTTTGCTTTCGGCCTCGTTATTGGGCCGAATGAAGGTGCGTTTCGGGGCGGTTGCGCGCAGGCGTGTCGACGAGCGTGCGTGGCGTGGTTGGGTGTGATCGGCGGACATGTCGGCATGCCAATGGAGCTAGGGATCATGAATCTGATGAATGCCGATCCGCCCCAAGCGGCCCGAGCCGAACCTGACGACGAGATGGTGCTCGACCCGCGGGTGCAGGAATCGATCGGCCGATCCCTCAAGGCGCATTATGACGACCTGATCAATGCGCCGGTGCCCGATCGGTTTCTGGTGTTGCTGGCCCAGCTCGAGGATACCGAACAGCGCCTGAAGGCCGAAGGCGGCTCCGATGAGCTCAGCTGACTTCAAGGACGGGCTGATCGCGGAGATTCCGAACCTGCGCGCTTTCGCAGCGTCGCTTTCGGGCTCGATGCAGCTCGCCGACGACCTGGTCCAGGACACGCTGCTCAAGGCCTGGGGCAATGCCGAGAAGTTCCAACCCGGCACCAGCCTGCGGGCCTGGCTCTTCACCATCCTGCGCAACACCTATTACTCGCTCTATCGGAAGCGCGGGCGCGAGGTGCAGGACAGCGAAGGCACCTATGCCGACAGGCTCGCAACCCACGGTAACCAGGAAAGCCATCTCGACCTCGCCGATTTCCGCAAGGCGCTGGCCAAGCTGCCCGAGGAGCAGCGCGAGGTGCTGATCATGGTCGGCGCCACCGGGCTGTCCTATGAGGAGACCGCCGAAATCTGCGGCGTCGCGATCGGCACGATCAAGAGCCGCGTCAACCGGGCACGCACCAAGCTGGCGGAACTCCTGTCCATCGGCGGCGTCGACGATCTCGGCCCCGATCGCCGGATCACCGCGGCCGTGCAGCGCGCCGGACCCGAAACCGTCGGCAGCTAGAACAGGATGCGAAAAAGTGGGAACCGGTTTTTCGCAGGAATCCTGTTCTAAACTCTTAGAATCGATCACATTTTATGATTTTGGACCGATTCGGTCCAAAATCATCGTGATCTGATGGCCCTCTCGCTGTTCAGGACGGTCCGCGGCCGCCTGCTGGCACTGATGGTCGCGATCGTCCTGCCGATCGCCTGCCTGACGGCGGCGGCGGCGGTCGCGACCTACCGGACCGTCTTCGAGGCGATCGAGACGTCGCAGGCGCGCACGGCGGATGATTTCGCCGTGCGCGCCCGCGTCTGGTATCGCGGCGCACTGCGCTCGCTCGTCGCCAGCTCAACGGCGATCCGGGCGGCAGCGCCGCCCGCTGACAGCTGCGAACGCATCGCCGAGAAGGCAATCGCCGCGGTCTCCGGCTACGAGTCACTGCTGCTGCGGGTCTCCGGCCAGCCGGACTGTATCGGCGGGCTCGACGGCAGCATCCCACGCGGCGAGCTCACGGCCGTGGCGAATCAGCTCGCCACGCGCCTTCCCATCAAGCTCTGGGGCGGGACCGAGTTCACCAAGGCCCGCTATGATCAAGTGACGATCGCCGGCCGCTCCTATCTCGCCATCTACAGCGAGTTCGACGGGGGCGATGCGCTCCTGCTCACCAAGCCGGATCCGCTCGACGACACCTTCGACCTCGGCAGCAGCGACAAAGGCATGATGGCGGCGCTGCTCCGACGCGGCGGCGACGTCGTGGTCGCGCGCGGCGGCGCGCAAGCCGACGCATCCTGGCTTCCGAAGGCCGAGACCGTACCCGAGCCGACCGCACATTGGGCTGCTCCGAGCCGGGCCGGACCAAGCCGGACCTACGCCGCCCGCATGGTGGCCGAACCGGATCTCTATGTCGTGGTGAGTTTCGACGGCACGGCGGAGCAAGCCGCGAGGACGCAGTTCTACATCCTGCTGCTCGCGCCCTTACTGACGCTGACCCTGCTCGGCCTGGTCTATATGAAGGCGATCGACCAGCACTGCGTGCGCTGGCTGCGCGGCATCGAGGCGACGGCCCGGGCGAGGTCGAGCTCGGCCAGTGCCCGCGTCCCGCTCTCCGACGAGATGCCGCGCGACATCCGCAGCGTCGCCGAGGCCTTCAATGCGATGGTCGACGAGCAGGAGGTGCGCCAGAGCAAGCTCAGGCTCGCGCTCGACGATAACCGTTTCCTGGTCCGCGAGCTGCACCATCGGGTCAAGAACAGCCTGCAGGTGGTGCAGAGCTATATCGGCCTGACCAAGCGCGACCATCAGGGCGAGGCGCGGATGGCGCTCTCGGATGCGGAGTGCCGCGTCCATGTGCTTTCGGCCGCCTATCGCTTCACGCTCGCCGACGGCGAGATGCAGCCGGTGCGGATCGACCTCTTCCTCGACGACGTCGTGGCGATGGTCTCCAGCCTGATCCTCGCCCGCAGCCAGCGGCTGGAGAGCCGCATCGAGACGCAAGCCGCCCTGCCGATCGACCGGATCATCCCGCTCGGCTTCCTGATCGTCGACGTGGTCAGCCGGGTGCTGCGCACAGCTCCGGGCATCGGCCTCGAACTCGCCGTGACCGCGGCCGGCGACGGCATCATCGACGTCGCCATCAGCACCGACCGCGACACCACACAGATCGCGCCGCCGCGCCTGTTCGCCGGACTCCTGATGCAGATCGAAGCCGTCGAGATCAGCCCGCCGCAGGGGCGCAGCCTCGGCATCTGGCGCCTGAGCCACGGCACTCCGCGCCGGACCGACGAGAGTCAGCCGAGCTTGTCGACCGGCGTGATCTCGACGCCGACGCTAAGTCCGAGGAAGGCGCCGGCCGGCCCGACATAGCTCCCCGACACCGGCGACGCGTCCTGCGGCACCCGTGCCACCGCGACGCGCAGCAATTGCCGGTCGGCGACGAGGTCATTGGTCGGATCGAATTCGACCCAGCCGTCATTGGGGATGAAGACATCGGCCCAGGCATGGGTCAGCCCGGCCACGGAGGTCATTCCTCCGCTTTCCGGCGAGCGATCATGGATGTAGCCGGTGACGAAGCGCGCGGCGAAGCCAAGCCGGCGCGCCAGCTCGATGAACAGCCAGGCGTAGTCACGGCAGGAGCCCGCCCCCAGCCTCAGCGTGTCGAGCGGATGCTGGGTGCCTTCGTCGAAGCGCACAGCATAGCTCAGGCCGGCATTGATCTCATGCGCCAGGGCGCGCAGCAGATGGCCGCCATTGAGCCGGGCCCGGAACGCCTGCAGCCAGGCGTCGAGCGCTCCGTCCGGATCGGCTGCAGCCAGGTCGAGATAGGGCTGGAGCACGGCGCGTTCGGCCGGGGTGTAGTTGATCTCGTAGATTTCTATGTCAGGCTCGATCTTGGAGCGCGGCAGCGCCGAGCCGAAGCGCTGGACAACGAGCTTGCTGACGACCTCGAGCGTGTCCGACGGGCCGGCGAAGCTCGCCATGGCGACCGGGTTGCCATAGGCATCGTGCATCCAGCGCAGCCCGGCCGGCGGCGAGATCGCAATCGCGGTATCGATGACGCGCAGATCGAAGGAATCGCGCGGACGCAGCATCAGTCGATGCGGGCCGAAGACGACCGGCTCGGCGTAGCGATAGGTCGTCGCGTGGCGAATGCGCAGATACATCTGATCTCCAGCCGATCCATCATACCTCGCCATCACGGCGAAAAGCCGCCTCGCGGCGGCTTTGCTGGTCAGGCAGGTCAATTACGCGCGAGCGCCGGATCGGTTCCGCCGAAAGCATTTTCAAGCGAAGTGGGTACCGGTTCGCGTGAAGAAAATGCGATAAGACGAGGAGCGGAGCTCAGCGCAGGACGGTGTTGCCCTTGAGGCTGGCCTCGCGCTGCGAGGTCGGGACGACGCGATGAGCGAAATCACGGCGCATCTCGGCCGGATTGACCGCCGCGTACTGGACATCGGCCGGAGCGCCGCGCTGGAGCTTGGCCTGGGCGACCGCTTCCGAGCTCTCGCCAAAGCCGTTCTGATACGAGGCGCCCATGGTCAGGGCGGTCACGACCAGCGCCATGCCGCCGAAGAAGGTGGCAGCGCGCTTGAAGGGGGCAAGGCTGGCGGTAGTCATCTTCGCTCTCCCGGTTCGTGTGGTCGTTTTTGAAAGGCGGAACGGCTTTTCAACCCATCTGGCTGGGAATTGTTCCGGTTTGTGCGAAAATCGCAGCGATCCCGATTCTTTCTTCAGGCGCGATTCGTTTTCAGGCGACTGAGCGATCATTGGCGGCCTCGCGCCGGCGGAAGAGCCGCCAAAGCGACCGGGTCAGGCGCCTCGAGGTCAGATGCGCGCCAGCCTCGCGCTTCTCGAAGGTGATCTTGCGCTCGTGGAAATCCTCAAGGCCAGGCCGATGCCCGACGCTGATGATCGTGGCATAGGAGAGCTCGCTATCGATCAGCCCGAGCAGAGAATCCTGGCTGGCCTCGTCGAGCGCCGAGGTCGCCTCGTCCATGATGATGATGTCGGGCTTCTGGATCAGCAGCCGCGCGAAAGCGATGCGCTGACGCTCGCCACCAGACAGGGTCTGGTCCCAACGCTCCTCCTCGTCGAGCCGTCGGCCGAGCGAGGCGAGCCCGCAGCGCTTCAGCGCGTCCCTGACCGCTTCGTCGTCGACGCGGCTCTCGGCTTCCGGATAGAGCAGCACGTCGCGCAGCGTGCCGATCGGCAGATAGGGCTTCTGCGGCACGAAGGCGATGCGCTTGCCCGGCGGCAGCTTGATCGAGCCCGAGCCCCAGGGCCAGAGGCCCGCAATCGCACGGATCAGGGTGCTCTTGCCCGTGCCGCTCTCGCCGGCGACCAGGACCTTCTCGCCGGCCGCGATCACGATCGACGCGTCGGCGATGACGATCCGCCCGTTGAGGTGGGCGATCGAAAGATCGGCGATATGGATGCCGCCATCCTCGCTCTCCCCCAGCTCGATCTGGGTCTCGCCCTCCATGATCGTGCCGATGTCGAGCGCCTCCAGCGCTTCGGCCAGCTCGTCGACGCGCCTCACCGAGGCGAACCACTCCGCCAGCCGGACGAAATTGTCGACGAACCAGATCAAGGCGGCCTGCACCGCGCTGAAGGCGGCGACGACCTGCATGACAGCGCCCAAGGTGATCTCGCCCGAGAGGTATTTCGGCGCGATCAGCAGCAGCGGCACGATCGGGAACAGCGCGCCATTGGTGTTCAGCACGATGGCGATGACGCCCTGCTGCCGGATCACCTTCAGCCAGGCGGCGACGACGCGGCCATAGTTTTCGCCGACCGAATCGCGCTCGTCGGCATCGCCCTTGATCAGGGCGATGCTCTCGGCGTTCTCGCGCAACCGCGTCATCTCGGCGCGAAACTGTGCCTCGGCCTCGTTCTTGGCGGCGATGCGCGGCACCAAGGGCCGCCCGGCAAAGTAGGCCGCGACCGAGGCGACGACCGCATAGACGATTGCGGCGATCGCCATGTAGCTGGGTATGACGATCTCGGACCCGCCGAGCGTGAAATGCGCCGAGCCTGCGACCTGCCACAGGATCGCGGCGAAGGTCACCGCGGTCACGAAGGCGCTGAGCAGGCCGATGGCGAACTCGACCAGGGGCTCGATGGAAAGGCGGACATCCTCGGCGATGCGGTATTCGGGGGCGCTCTGCTCGCGCGCGACGAACTGCATCCGGTAATAGCGCTGGTCGGCGATCCACCAGCCGGCGAGGCGATGCGTCAGCCATTCCCGCCAGCGCGTCTGCAGCAGCATCCGGCTGATCACCAGGCAGGACAACGATGCAGCCGACGCCGCGACGATCAGCGGCAGCCAGCCGACCGCCGTCCAGATCTTGTCGAGGTCGCGCTTTTCCAGCGCGTCGAAGAACAGCCGGTTCCAGCTGTTGACGCCGACCGCCGCGCCGAGCTGGGCCGCGACGAAGAGCAGTACCGCGAGGGTAAGCCCCCAGGCGCGCAGCCTGGTCTTGCCGCGCCAGAAGCCCAAGGCGACACGAAAGAACTGGCGCAGGCGCGAACGCCGCAGCCCGGAGGCATGTGATTTCATGCGGCGGCCTCCTGAGCCGATCTGCTATGCCGGGACGGGCGCGATTGCTAAGCCACGGCTTTCGCGCCACACAGAAAACGCAAGCATTCGCCGCGGGTTCCGGCGGATGAAGGAGCCGGGCGTGATCGTCGCATCGAGCAATCACCGCAATCACCGCAGCCCGTCCTGCCTCGCCTGTCCGTTGCGGCTGAAACCTGCCTTCAAGGACAAGTCCGACGAGGAAATCCGCTTCATCCAGGAGATGAAGCTTGATCACCGGCAATTGCCAGCCGGCGCCGACATCATCCACCCCGACCAGGAGGATGCCGAGCTCTACACGCTCTTTTCCGGCTGGGCCTTCCGCTACAAGTCGCTACCGGACGGACGCCGGCAAATCCTGAACTTCCTGCTACCCGGCGATCTCGTCGGCCTGCAGGCTTCGTTGCTCAGCGCCGCCCAGCACGGCATCGAGGCGCTGACCGAGGTCGAGCTCTGCGTCTTCCCGCGCCGGCGCACCTATGAAATGTTCGGGCGGATGCCGGCGCTCGCCTATGAGCTCGCCTGGCTCGGCTCACGCGAGGAGAGCCTGATCGACGAGAACCTGACCTCGGTCGGCCAGCGCAATGCGCAGGAGCGGATCGCAGCGCTGGTGATCTCGCTCTATCGCCGGGCCGAAGCGCTTGGCCTGGTCGCCGAGAAGAGCTTCGCCTTCCCGCTGACGCAGCAGCAGCTCGCCGATGCGCTCGGCCTCTCGCTCGTCCACACCAGCAAGACCTGGGCCCGCCTGCGCAAAGCCGGGATGTTCTCGCTCGAGCGCGGCCGCCTCACCATCCACAATCCGCGCCTGACCGAGCGCATGGCGCTGCTGTTCGAGGGCGAGCTTCACCCGCGCCCGCTGATCTGATCGCTGACGCTCGGGCGGCCAGCCAAGAAATCGCTGGATTCGACCCGCTCTTGACCCCATATGACAGCGGCGTAACGTCACGGCATTGTCATGTCGCTCCGGCGCGGGCCTTCCGCCTGGCCGCATCGAGGTTCTGGATGGTCCATTCCGCTTCCGGTCAGCGCCTGCGCGCCACTCGCTTCGGACGCTCGTCCGTGGCTGCGCGGCTGGAGCACGAGGTGCGGCTGACGGCGGCCGATTTTGCCGACAGCGTCGCAGAGGCCAGGCTTCGGGTCGCCGCGGCGCGCTACAAGGTCGAGGACGAGGTCCGCAACACCGCCGGCAAGCTGAAGTCGCATGTGCGCAAGGCGGCCGACGAGGCCAAGGCCCGGTTCAGCGACGATGCCCGCTTCCTCAAGTCCTGGATCGATTCGCCTGGAAGAACCGGCGCGGTCGCGCCGTCGAGCCCGTTCCTGGCCAGGCGCATGGCGTCCTATGTCGATCCGCAGGCGCAAGGGCCGGTGGTCGAGATCGGCCCGGGCACCGGCCCGGTCACCGAAGCGCTGATCGAGCGCGGCATCGACGAAGCCAGGCTGATCCTGGTCGAGTACAGCCCCGAATTCTGCGAATTGCTGCGTCGTCGCTTTCCGCAGGCAACCGTCATCGAGGGCGATGCCTATGCGCTCTCGACGACGCTCGCCGGGCATCTGACCGAGAAGGCGAGCGCGGTCGTGTCCTCGCTACCGCTGTTCAACAAGCCGCCGGCCGAGCGGACCGAACTGGTGCAGGACGCCTTTACCAATGTGCTCAACCCCGGCGCACCCTTCATCCAGTTCACCTATGCGGTGATCTCGCCGGTGCCGCGCAAAGGCTCCCACCTCAAGGCTGAGGTTTCCGACTGGGTGCTGCGCAACATCCCGCCGGCGCGCGTCTGGGTCTATCGCCGCGCCAAGCCGTGACGGCTCGGGCTTGACTGGACGCCCGCATCGCTCGACATCGCAGAATGAAAAAGCCGGGGCGCTCGCTCCGGCTGGAGCAGCCCCGCGTTTCTCCGAATCGCGGGATTGCTCCAAGTTTCTGTTTTGATCGCATTTTCTTCACGCGAACCGGTGGCCACTTCGCTCGAAAATGCTCCAGCTTGTCGGAGTGACCATGCCAAAAATCCTCGTCTTCGCCGGCTCCTGGCGCCCGGGCTCGATGAACACCCGGCTCGCGACCCTGATCGCGGGGAATCTCCAGGCGGCGGGAGCCGAGGTGACGCAGATCTCGCTCGGCGACTATCCACTGCCGCTGATCGACGCGCGCGCCTTCGACAACGACCCGCCTGATGAGGCGAAGGCGCTGGCGGCGCTGGTCGATGGCCATGACGGGCTCTTCATCGCCAGCCCCGAATACAATTCCGGCTATCCGCCGGCGCTGAAGAACGCGCTCGACTGGATCAGCATCGTCCGCTCCGGCGGCCCCGGCCTGCGCGAGAAGGTGGTCGCCATCGGCGGCGCCTCGGCCGGCAATCTCGGCACCTATCGGTGCCTGACCCAGCTGCGTACCGTGCTCGAGCTCGGCTTCGGCGCGCTGCTCGTGCCGGAGATGCTCGCGGTCAACGGCGCCGACAAGGCCTATGGTGATGACGGCGACTTCACCGACAAGCGCCTCAAGGGCATGCGCGACAAGATGGTGGCCCGGCTGGTGAAGGTCGCGGCGCTGCATCCTTAGAGCGCGGTTACTCCATCCCGCACGGCCCGCTCGCCGGCGACAGGCGCCAGAGCCCGTCATCCGGCCTGGCGGGAATGCGGACGGCGCCGTCGGCGATCTCCTCGGCATCGTAGGGGTTGGGATTGGCGATGATGCCGGCATTGCGGATGTCGAGTGCGCCGTTCGGGCCGCGCTCGATCCGCCAATTGCCGGCCTCCCATTCTGGCACGCAGCGCAGCCCCTGCCCGGCCGGCTTGCAGATGCCGCCGAGCTGGTAGTCGAAGCCCTGATCGGGTTTCACGCGCTGGCGCAGGTTGACATAGAGCGCGACGTAGAACCCACCTTGCCCGGCTTCGGCCCAGTTCTGCGGCAGATGGACCAGGCGGATCCGCGTGACCTTCTGCTGCGGATGGCTGGCGAGATGGGCAGCATCATAGGCCCGCTCCCAGCAGGCGGCCTTCGCCGGCGGCAGCTCACGCTCGAGCGGCTGGGCTTGCGCAAAGGTGGCAAGGCAGCAGATGGCGACAGTCAGGGGCAGGCGCATCACGGCTCTCCTTGCCGGGCTGCCGTAACGTGAAGCACACATCGCGGCTGATCAAGCCGACTTGCGGGAAGCGGGGATGGTTTCGCCATCGCACTGGCCTTATCAGCCCGAATCCGGCACATCCGGCGGATGTCATCGCCCCGCGAATCAGAAGCCCGCGCGATCCTGAAGTCGGTCTTCGGCTATGACGATTTCCGTCCCGGGCAGTGGGAGGTGATCGAGGCCGCGCTCGCCGGCCGCGACGTCTTCGCGGTGATGCCGACCGGCTCGGGCAAGTCGATGTGCTACCAGCTGCCGGCGCTGGTCACCGGGGGTTTGACGCTGGTGGTTTCGCCACTGATCGCGCTGATGCGCGACCAGGTCGGCCAATTGGTGCGCGCCGGCGTCGCCGCCGCCTCGCTCAACTCGATGAACAGCGAGGCCGAGGCGGCCCAGGCCTGGGACAAGCTCAATTCCGGCGAGCTGCGGCTCCTCTTCGTCTCGCCGGAGCGTCTGGCGGGCGAGGGCCTCGTCGCCCGCCTGCGACGCCTGGGCGTGACGCGACTGGCCATCGACGAGGCGCATTGCGTCTCGCAATGGGGCCACGACTTCCGCCCGGAATATCGCCTGCTCTCGAAAGTGCGCGAGGCGCTCGGGGATGTCCCGGTGACGGCGCTCACGGCGACCGCCGACCGCCAGACGCGCGATGACATCGCCCAGCAGCTCTTCCCGGCGCCGCCGCACCTCGTCGTCCATTCCTTCGACCGGCCGAACCTGAAGCTCGCCTTCGCGCCGAAGGATCAGCCACGCCGGCAGATCGACGACTTCCTGAAGGTCCATCGCGGCGGCTCAGGCATCGTCTACTGCTCCTCGCGCGGCCGCACCGAGCGACTGGCACAGGGTCTCAGCGAAAAAGGCTGGAAGGCCTATCCCTACCATGCCGGGCTGGAGCAGACGGAGCGCAACCGCAACCAGGACATCTTCCTGCAGGAGGACGGCGTCGTCGTCTGCGCCACCATCGCCTTCGGCATGGGCATCAACAAGCCGGATGTGCGCTTCGTCGTCCATGCCGACATGCCGGGCTCGATCGAGAGCTACTACCAGGAGATCGGCCGTGCCGGGCGCGACGGGCTGCCGGCCGATACGCTGACCCTCTACGGCGTCGACGACATGGCGCTACGCCGGCGCCAGATCGACGAGAAGCAGATCGACGACGAACGCCGGCGCATCGAGCACAAGCGCCTCAACGCGATGATCGATCTCTGCGAATCGGCGCTTTGCCGGCGCTCGGCGCTTCTGTCCTATTTCGGCGAGCAGGTACCGCCCTGCCGGCATGGCCAGGTCAATTCAGACAATGCGCAGTTCCGCTGCGATCTCTGCGGGCCGACCGCGCCCGAGCTCGCCGACGCGACGCTCGATGCGCGAAAATTGCTCTCGGCGGTGATCCGCTCCGGCCAGCGCTACGGCGCCGGCCATCTCGCCGATATCCTGACCGGTACCCAGACGGAGGCGATCCGGCGCCAGAACCATGACGGCCTGAAGACCTTCGGCGTCGGCAACGACAAGCCCAAGGGAGCCTGGATGGCGATGGCCCGCAAGCTCTTCGCCGCCGGCGCGCTCGCCGAGGCCAGCACCGAACATGGCGGCTTCTGCCTGACCGAGAAGGGCGAGGACATCCTGTTCGGGCGCGAGCCGATCGCGCTGCGCGTCGACCCGCTCGCGGAACGGCGCTCGCGCCGCGGCCAGCGCGAGGCAGCGCGCGCCGACGGGCTCGACGGCGACACCGCCACGCTGTTCGAGCATCTGCGCCAGCTCAGGCTGAGCCTCGCGCGCGAGGAAGGCGTTGCCGCCTACATCATCTTCACCGACCGCACGCTGATCGCCATGGCGCGCGAGCGACCGCTCGGCCTCGACCAGATGCGCGCCATCGAAGGCGTCGGCGAACGCAAGCTCGCCCAGTACGGCGAGGTTTTCCTGGATGCGATCGCGACATTCACTGGCTAAATCTGCCACTCCCGCGTACGTACGCGCACGCACGTGAAAAAGCCATCCTGAAGCACTATATTCTCCTGACGAATCAAGATCATCGCGGGCGCCTGCTCGCCCGCCGAAGGACCCCACCATGAGCGATTCTGCCCGCGACCTCGAGGATGCCGCCTATGGCGCCGATTCCATCAAGGTTCTCAAGGGCCTGGACGCGGTGCGCAAGCGCCCCGGCATGTATATCGGCGACACCGATGATGGCTCGGGCCTGCACCATATGGTCTATGAGGTCGTCGACAATGCCATCGACGAGGCACTCGGCGGCCATGCCGACCTCGTCACGGTGACGCTGAATGCAGAGGGCTCGGTCACTGTCACCGACAATGGTCGCGGCATCCCGACCGCCATCCACAGCGAGGAAGGCATTTCGGCTGCCGAGGTCATCATGACCCAGCTTCATGCCGGCGGTAAATTCGACCAGAACTCCTACAAGGTCTCGGGCGGCCTGCACGGCGTCGGTGTTTCGGTCGTCAACGCGCTCTCGATCTCGCTGAAGCTCCGGATCTGGCGCGGCGGCGAGGAGCATTTCATGGAGTTCCGCCATGGCGATGCGATCGCGCCGCTGGCGGTTGTGGGACCGGCCGGGGACAAGCGCGGCACGGAGGTGACGTTCACGCCCTCCCAAGAAACCTTCACGATGATCGAGTTCGACTACAAGACGCTGGAGCACCGGCTGCGTGAGCTCGCATTCCTGAACTCGGGCGTGCGCATCGTGCTGACCGATGCCCGCCATGCCGAGGTCGTGCGCGAGGAATTGATGTACGAAGGCGGCGTCGAAGCCTTCGTGCGCTATCTCGATCGCGCCAAGACGCCAATCATCTCCAAGCCGGTGATGCTCTCGAACGAGAAGGACGGCATCACCGTCGACGTCGCGCTGTGGTGGAACGACAGCTACCACGAGAACGTGCTCTGCTTCACCAACAACATCCCGCAGCGCGATGGCGGCACCCATCTTGCCGGCTTCCGCGCCGCGCTGACGCGGCAGGTCACCGGCTATGCCGAGACGTCCGGCATTTCGAAGAAAGAGAAGGTCTCGCTCACCGGCGACGATTGCCGCGAAGGCCTGACCGCGATCGTCTCGGTCAAGGTGCCGGATCCGAAGTTCTCCTCGCAGACCAAGGACAAGCTGGTTTCCTCGGAGGTTCGCCCGGTCGTCGAGAACGTCGTCAACCAGGCGCTCTCGACCTGGCTCGAAGAGCATCCGAACGAGGCCAAGACCATCGTCGGCAAGGTGGCCGAGGCCGCCGCCGCCCGCGAGGCCGCCCGCAAAGCGCGCGACCTCACCCGCCGCAAGGGCGCGCTCGACATCGCGTCTCTTCCGGGCAAATTGGCTGACTGCCAGGAGAGGGATCCGGCCAAGTCCGAGATCTTCATCGTCGAGGGCGATTCGGCCGGTGGCTCGGCCAAGCAGGGCCGGGCCCGCGAATACCAGGCCGTCTTGCCGCTGCGTGGCAAGATCCTGAACGTCGAGCGCGCGCGCTTCGACAAGATGCTGTCCTCCGACCAGGTCGGCACGCTGATCACGGCGCTCGGCACCGGCATTGGGCGCGACGAGAAGGACTCAAGCGCCTTCAACGTCGAGAAGCTGCGCTACCACAAGATCATCATCATGACCGACGCCGATGTCGACGGCGCCCATATCCGTACCCTGCTGCTGACCTTCTTCTATCGGCAGATGCCGGAGTTGATCGACCGCGGCCACCTCTTCATCGCCCAGCCGCCGCTCTACAAGGCGGCGCGCGGCAAGTCGCAGACCTATCTCAAGGACGAGCGCGCGCTCGAGGATTATCTCGTCGACAGTGCGCTCGACGGCGCCGTCTTCCGGACCGGCGAGGGCAGCGAGCGCGGCGGCGCCGACCTGCGCGCCCTGATCGAGGAAGCCCGCAGCATCCGCAACACGCTGTCGCAGCTGCATTCGCGCTATGACCGGCGCGTCGTCGAGCAGATCGCCATCGCCGGCGCGCTGCGTCCACAGGGCGAACGCGGCGAGGCTGAGCTCACCGAGGCCGCCGCCTCTGTCGCGCGCCGGCTCGACGCGATCTCGGACGAGATCGAGCGCGGCTGGGAGGGCAAGGCCGCCGATGGCGGCTTCACCTTCTCGCGGCTGGTGCGCGGGGTGAAGCAGGTCGTCTCGCTCGATTCCGGGCTTCTCGCCAGCGCCGAAGCGCGCAAGCTCGACGCTGCTGCCCATTCGCTGCGGGAGGCTTATGCCAAGCCAGGCGTGCTCAGCCGCAAAGGCGATGACCATATCGTCAACGGCCCGAGCGATCTGTTCGACGCAATCAACGCCATCGGCAAGAAGGGCGTGTCGCTGCAGCGCTACAAAGGCCTCGGCGAGATGAATCCCGACCAGCTCTGGGAGACGACGCTCGACCGCGACGTACGTTCGCTGCTGCGCGTCAAGAACGACCAGAACGACGAGGCCGACGACCTCTTCGTCAAGCTGATGGGCGACGTGGTCGAACCGCGCCGCGAATTCATCCAGACCAATGCGCTGAACGCGACGGTCGATACCTGAGCGGCTGTGGGGGACCCCAATTACTGCAGGGAATCCGGCTTTATGGGAACAGCCGCTGGTCATTTGAGGACGGGCTGCTGCGCGGCCTGAATGCCTGGGCATCAGGTACGCGCCTCTCCATCCCGATGTCGGCGTCGCGAGTCGCCTCATCGCCCGCTTCGGGAGCAGCGGCTAATCGTCGTTTCGATGGCACCGACCACACCTCAGCGGCTCGGAGACTCGTTGCAATCCGCCAGACCAAGCTCCAGCCATCTAACTCGTTCACGTGAGCGCTTCGGCAGTTAGCTTTGGATAAGCCGGCCTGAATCGGGCCTCCGCTTTTTCTCGCTAATTTTTATGCTATGGCTTTGTTCATGCGGGCGCCCTCGCTCACGGGGAATCGCGCAAGTAAGGCGACTCAATGCGTCGTCCGGGTTTATTGGTCCGCTGCGATCAAGAATCCTGGTATTTCGAGGCATAGCGTCCAGCTTACTCGGAAGCGTCGCGCGCTAACCCTTTGATTCTTTTAGAGGCGGCGTCCCGCTTTATGGGGGCACCGACACACTGGAGGACGCATCAGTCCGCTTCGTCATGCTCGCCCCTGTGGTGAGCATCCACGTCTGAACGCCTCACGCGATCGGTGAGGCAAAGACGTGGATGGCCGGGACAAGCCCGACCATGGCGGGAAGGGCTGTTACGGCCTCACGAAATCTGGCGACGCCAGGCTTCAGAAGCCTGACGGCAGGGTACCGCGACCATAAAGCTCGCCCTGCCCAGCCCCGCTACCGAGGCCGGAGCGGACATAGGCCGGACCGCCCTCGCGCGCCGGCGGCAGGCCGAGCTGGAGATCGCCGCGATCCGGCGGCGGCGCGTTCCGCACCACCCGCGTGCGCGTCACCGGAGCAGGCTCCGAGACAGCGACCGGCTCCTCGCGCGAGACGCAGCCGCCGAGCAGGGTGACGAGGACGGCAGCCGCGCCGAAATGATAGCGGTTCATGGTTTTTCCAATGCGGGAGGCGCGGGCGACCGCAGCCGAACGAGTCCGGCGCAACCTGCATGACCCGCGCGGTCCGCGCAAGCTCCCACAGCGAGCGTCAGCGGTGCGTCAACCGCCGGTCGAAGCGCATCATCAGCGTGTTGCAGGTCACCGCGAAGATGGTCAGCAGCAGGGCGATCGCCATGATCGTGTCGATCTGGCCGAGGTTGATCGCGCTGGTCAGCAGGAAGCCGAGGCCGCGCTGCGAAGCGAACATCTCGCCGATCAGCACGCCAAGCAAGGTCAGCGAGAAGCCGAGCCGAACGCCCGAGATGATCTCGGGCAGGATCGCCGGCATGATCACGGTGAAGGCGTTCTGCGAGGGCGAGAGCCGCATCACCTGCGACGTCCGGCGGTAGACCGGCTTCATCTGGCGGATCGCGTTCATCGAGAACAGCGTGATCGGGATCAGCCCATGCATCACGCCGAAGGCGATCTTGGCGGAGATGCCGAGGCCGAAGCAGAGCAGCACCAGCGGGTACAGCACGACCTTGGGGATCGAATAGAGCGTCGTCAGGATCGGCTCGGCGACATTGCCGGCGAGCTTGCGCACGCCGAGCACGATGCCGAGCGCGATGCCGCCGAAGAGCGAGATCGCGAAGGCGGCGACGAAGGCCCGCATGGTCTCGGAGACGTTGAGCCAGAACTCGCCGGTCGCGAGCAGGGAAGCGAGCTTCGTGACCGTCGCCGCCGGCGAGGCCAGCGAGGAGGCGCCGACCAGGAGATGCAAACCCTGCCAGAGGACGAGAAGAGCAAGGAGGACGAGGAGCGTGCCGGCGGATCGTGGCATGAGAGCAGTCATGGCGTCACCGCTGCCTGCGCGCCTGGAGGCGCCGGTCGATCACATTGAGGAAGGTGTTGACCACGGTGACGACGATGAGGACGAGCAGCATCAGCGCGTACATGTGCCCGTTCTCGAACAGGTTGTAGGCATAGGCGATGGCGTAGCCGACACCGGCGCCCGACAGGATGAACTCCGAGGCGATCACGCCGATGAAGGAATAGGCGACCGAGAGCTTGACCCCGGTGAAGAGGTAGGGCGTCGCAGCCGGCAATTCGATCAGGAGCGCGGTCTTGACCCGCGACATCCGGTAGATCTGGCCGGTCTTGCGCAGCACGCGCGGGATGCGGTCGAGCCCGTTCAGAGTCGCGGTCACCATCGAGACGATCGCGAGCAGCACCGCGATCGCGATGATCGAGGCCGAGCCGACGCCGAACAGGGTGATGAAGATCGGATAGAAGACGAAGGTCGGGACGGCATAATAGCTCGCCAGCAGCGGCTCGATCGCGTCGCGCAGGCCCGGCAGCGAGTAGATGATCACGCCGGCTGCGAAGCCGAGCAGGACCGAGAGCACGGTCGAGATCGCGATATTGGTGAAGGTGATTGCGATATCGGCCGAGAACTGACCGGAGGCGAGGATCTTGCCGAGCTCGACCACCATGTCGGACGGGGCGATCATCACCATGCGCGGGATGATGCCGACGCGGCAGAGCGCCTCGACCAGCAGGATCATCGCGGTGACGACCGCAACGCGCAGCCATTTCTCGGACATGGCTCAGGCCTTTCCGGCCGACATGATCTTCAAGGCCTCGATCCGGAGCTTTTCCCAGAGGCGGGCAGTGATGTCGCCGAAATGCGGGGTCGAGACGACGCGACTGTCGCGGTCCCGCTCCCAGCCGGTTTCGACGAAATCGATGAAGGTACCGGGCCGGGTCGACATCACCCCGACGCGATCCGACAGCATCGCCGCCTCGTCGAGCGCGTGGGTGATCAGGAGCACGGTGGCAGAGGTCTCGCGCCAGAGGCGCAGCAATTCGTCGCCCATCAGCAGGCGGGTCTGCTGATCGAGCGCGCCGAAGGGCTCGTCGAGCAGGATCAGGCGCGGTTGCATCACCAAAGTGCGGGCGATGCAGACACGCTGGCGCATGCCTCCGGAGAGCTGGGCCGGATAGGACGCCGCAAAATCCTTCAACCCCATGAAGCCGACGGCGTAATCGACGCGCCTGTTGATCTCGGCCGGATCGACCCCGGCCCGGCGCAGGCCGAAGGCGACATTGTCGCGGACATTGAGCCAGGGGAAGGAGGCGTCCTCCTGGAAGACGACGCCGACGCCGTCGGGCACGCCCTGGATGGGCTTGCCTTCGAACTCGGCCGTGCCGGCTTGCGGAGCGCTGAGGCCCGCGAGGATGTCGAGCAAGGTCGACTTGCCGCAGCCGGACGGGCCGACCACCGAGAAGAACTCGCCCTTGGCCAGATCGAGATCGACCGGGCCAAGCGCATGCAGGGTCGATTTCGGGAGATCGAAGACCCGGGTGACGCCGCGCAGCCTGGCATGGGCCGGGGCGGCGGCAGCCTGGGGCGCGAGCGGCACGACCTTGGCCCCCGATGCCGCGCTCATTGCTTCGCCTGGAGGTCGGCGGGCAGGTAGGACTTGTCGAGCACGGCCGACCAGTCGACGTCGCTCTTGACCTCGCCGATCAGCTTCAGGCCCTCGACCATGCGGTTGAGCTCCTCGACGTTGAACTCGCCCTCGCTCCACATCTTCGGCGGGATCATGTTGTCGACGGCTTCCTTGGCGATCGGCGCGTCGAGCTTGTAGAGCTTCTCGATGATTTTGGCGGTCTCGGCCGGGTCCTTGTAGATCGCCTGCACGCCGGCGCGGCGGCCGGCGATGATCGCCTTGAGCTTCTCCGGGTTTTCCTGCGCGAACTTGCGCGTGGTGATGCCGACCGAGGTCGTCATCGGCTTCAGGACGTCGCCGGCCTTGTAGAGCGTGCGGTACTTGTCCTTGCGGATGATCGAGAGCGGCTCGATCAGCACCGAGCCGACCACGGCGTTCTGCTCGAGCATGGTCAGCGCCGGGACATAGCCGCCGGCGGCGACGCGCTGGACCTTCGTCTGGTCGACGCCCTTCTCGCGCAGCACCATCAGCAGCAGCATTTCCGAGACGGACTTAGGCGAGGTGATCGCGACCTTCTTGCCGGCGAGGTCCTCGACGCCCTTGAGGTCGGAGTTCGGCATGACGACCATCGAGGCCTCGGCGACACTGCGCGTGCCGGTGTTGACGATGATCAGGTCGAGCCCCTGCGCCTTGGCAGCGAGCGCGGCGGAGACCGCGACCTCGCCGTAAGGCGTCGCGCTGGCGAGGATGTTGCGTACCGTGGTGCCGCCGCCGCCCGAGCCGATGATGCCGGTGATGTCGATGCCGGCCTGCTTGAACAGGCCCTTCTCCATCGCCACCGCATAGGGCGCGCCATAGAGGCTCGCGCCCCATTGGGTGACGGAAATCTCCTCGGCGCGTGCAGGCGCCTGAAGGGAGAGCACGGCCGCAGCGGCGATGGCCGCGAGACGATTGAACGAAGTCAGGCCAAGCCAGGCGGTCATGTCACTCTCCCATTGTGGCAGGCCGCCGATCGTTATCGTTGCAGCAGGCCGGACGTTCACGTCCAAATTTCATTTGTATGCAAACAACGATCTCAACGGATTTCAAGCTTGTCAAGCGATTTGAGATCGACCCTTGCAAACTGCCTGCGGCAGCCGGGAGCGAGACTATCGCGCGCGATCTCGTTCGCAACTGCGAAGTGAAATGGCACTCGATCTCCGTCGCACCGTACAAATTCGACAAGAAATGAAGGGGTTGGACCGACCATAGGCTCGATCGCGGCTTGGCATCGAGCACAGGCCAGGCCGCCACCGACTCGCGACATCGTCGCTAGCTCGGTCACTGCTGCGGGAAACGGCAAGCTCGCCTCATTTGTATGCAAATGATCTAGAGCGGCTATTTCGCCCTTCCCCAAGGCTGACGACGCCGCCTTGTCGAAGGGATAACACGCCGGTCTCTCTTGCTCGACTCGACTCTGACGTATCGTTAAGCAACCATAAGTTGCTGCCGGCTGCGGGAGCGCTCAGCTGCAACCCCGGGGGGATGGGGATGGAGGTTTTAGCTTGGCCGCGCGCCGGCGCCGGCGAGGTGCGTATGCTCGGCCTGCCTGCCGAGATCGCCTTCCTCGCCGACCATGGTGTGCCGCCCGCAGAGTTGCGGGAGGCCACCCGGCTCGCGGAGCGGATCGGCGTGTCGCCGAGCCGCCAGGTCATCGCCTCCGGCCTCGTCACCGAAGAGCAGTTCTACCGGGCGCTGGCTGCAGAGCTCGACCTGCGCTTCCAGCCGCGCGCGCCTCCCTTGCAGCCGGGCGGCGACGTCGCGGCGATCCTGCGCGAAGGCCTGGCCGCCACGCGTATCCGCCCCGAGAGTCCCCTGCGCTTCGCAGCCGCGCCACCGCCGGGCCCGGCCTTGCGACGCTTCCTCTCGGCCGGCGCCCGAGCTCGGGAGGATATCCTGGTACTGCCTCCCACTGCGCTGGCAGCCGAGCTGCGGCGGACAAACGCCGGAACAATCACGCGCGCAGCGGCCTGGCTGGACGAGGCAGGCCGGCAACGCTTCAGCGCCCGAACCGGCACAAACTGGCTGCAGAAGACGCTGGCCTTCATCCTGGTCGCCATTCTTTCCGTGACCGGCACGCTCATGCCAACGCTGACCTTGATCGGCGTGATGCTAACGCTGGGGCCGGTCTTCTTCGGTGCGGTGATCCTGCGCCTCGCGGCGCTGATGGAGAGACCGGCCATCGATCTCTGGCGCGTACATCGCTGGCAGATCGATGACAGCCGCCTTCCCGTCTACACCATCGCGGTACCGCTGTTCGGCGAGGAGGCTGTGCTCGACCAGCTGATCGGCGCGCTGCGCGCGATCGATTATCCGCCAGCCAAGCTCGATATCCGCATCCTCGTCGAGGAGGTCGACTGGCGGCTGCGCCGCGCCCTTTCGGCCTATGAACTGCCACCCTTCATGCAGGTCGTGATCGTGCCGCGCGGCACTCCGCAAACCAAGCCACGAGCGCTCAACGTCGCGCTCGCGGAAGCCCGCGGTGCCCTGTTCACCATCTTCGACGCCGAGGACATTCCCGAGCCGCGCCAGTTGCGCCTCGCCGCCGCCCGCTTCATGCGCTCGGATGAGGAACTCGTCTGCCTGCAGGCGCATCTCGTCATCGACAACACCGAGGACAGCTGGCTTTCCGGCTGCTTCGCGCTCGAATATGCCGGGCTGTTCGACGTGCTCAACCCCGGCCTGCTGCAATCAGGCCTGCCGATCATGCTCGGCGGCACCTCGAATCATTTCCGGACGCAGGCGCTGCGTGCCATCGGCGGCTGGGATCCCTGGAACGTCACGGAGGATGCCGATATCGGCTTCCGGCTCGTGCGCGCAGGCGGCTACATCGCCGACCTGCCGAGCCACACACTCGAGGAAGCACCCGTCACGCTGCGCGCCTGGCTCAAGCAGCGCACGCGCTGGCACAAGGGCTATCTGCAGACACTGATCAGCCACCTGCTGCAGCCCGGCCGGCTGTTGAAAGAAGCCGGCCTCTTCAACACGCTGACTTTTCTGGTGTTGGCGCTGGGAACCGTGCTGGGGAGCTTCTTCTATCCCGTGTTCGTCGCGGCAACCGGGACAGCCATGCTAAGCGGCTCGTTGCTGTCGCCGAATGGCCCGCTAGAGCTGCTGTTTTCGTCATTGGCGCTGGTGCTGAGCGTCAGCGGGATCTGCGTGGTCTTCCTGGTGCCGGCGCTCGGCGCCTGGCGACGCGGCGCGCCCGGGCTCTGGCGCTGGCTGCCGTTGGTGCCCGTCTATCATCTGCTGGCCTCGCTGGCAGCGTGGCTCGCCTTGTACGAATATCTCGATGACCGTTTCGCCTGGAACAAGACGGTGCACGGCCTTGCCCGCTCGTCACGCTATCGGGGCCGGCAGCAGCCCCCGCCACTCACAGATGCCGCAGCCACTCCTGCGCCGCCTCTGCCGGCGGGCGCTCGATATTGAAGGCGCCGACGAAGCCGCCGTTCTTGTCCATCAGATAGACCAAAGCGGTGTGGTCCATGGTGTAGTCGCCATCCTTGAGCGGCACCTTGCGGGCATAGGCGCGATAGGCCTTGACCGTGGCGTCAATCGCGGCGCGCTCGCCGGTCAGCCCGACGATGCGCGGGTCGAATGAGCCGAGATAGCTCTTCATCGTCTCCGTGGTGTCGCGCTCGGGATCGACCGTCACGAAGAGCGCCTTGAGCTTCTCGCCCTTCGTTCCCGCCGCGCGCAGAACCTCCGAGATCTCGAACAGCTTGGTCGGGCAGATGTCGGGGCAATGGGTGAAGCCGAAGAAGACCAGGAAGGGCGCACCGCGCAGGTCCTTGTCGGTCAGGGCCTTGCCCTCGGCGGTGGTGAGGGTGAACGGCCCGCCGACGCTGGAAGCCAGGCTCTGCCCGCTCTGACGGGAGGCCGGCGAGAAGGTGATGAAGGCGGCGGCGGCGAGCGCGGCGGCACCGAGCAGGAAAACCAGCAGAGGCAGGAGCAGGCGGCGGTTCACGGGAAGACCCTCGAAGGCGAGTGGAACGCCGCTCAGAAGCAGGCGAGGAGCGCGGCGATCAGCCCGTCGGTGAACAGCCGATCGCCTTCGCGCCACCAGAGCAGCAGGCCGGCCGCCAACAGGAGCCCGAAACCACTGGCAAGCAGCCAGAGGCCAGGCCGATGCGCCGCGGCGGCATCCTGAGTATCGGTCTGCGGAGCTACGCTCATCGGCATTATTTAGCGCCGCAGGCCGCCAACCGGAAGCTGCGTTCATGCCGCAGGGATACTCCGACTTCGCATCTTCGCGACCCCACTTGGCGATCCCGCTCGGCCACCCCACATGACATCATAGGCGCACAGGCTGGCGCCCATCTCTGGCGTTGACGCGAAGAGATGAGTTGAGGACAGTTCGCGTTTGCGTCGGGGGGGCAGGGCCCAGATGCCCGGCAGTCATCAAAGCGCCCCCTTATCGGCCAGGAACTTGCAAGTCTGTCTGCGGTTGATTGTTCAGGGGCACTGTCGGCAAAGCCGGCTTGCGCTGGAGGGCTACCACGATGGAACGAGACGGCGAGGTCTTTCGCTTATTTTCTGAGGATTATCGAAGCTATTCGCAGGAGGAGATGAGCCTGCAGGAATACCTGCTGGCCTGTCGCGAAGACAAATCGATGTACGCTTCCGCCGCCGAGCGCATGCTCGACGCGATCGGCAAGCCGAAACTGTTCGACACCAGCCAGGACGAGCGCCTCGGCCGGATCTTCTCCAATCGGACGATCAAGATTTACCCCTCCTTCGCCGATTTCTTCGGCATGGAGGATACGATCGAGCGGATCGCCGGCTATTTCCGCTATGCCTCGCAGGGGCTGGAGGAGCGCAAGCAGATCCTTTACCTGCTCGGCCCCGTCGGCGGCGGCAAATCCTCGCTGGCCGAGCGGCTGAAGAAGCTGATGGAGGAGCGTCCCTTCTACACGCTCAAGATCGGCGACCGGATCAGCCCGGTGTTCGAATCGCCTTTGGGCCTGTTCCGCCCGGAGCGCATGGGCGATCTCTTCGAGGACAAATACGGCATAGCCCGGCGGCGCCTGACCGGCCTGATCTCGCCCTGGGCGGCAAAGCGGCTCGACGAGCTCTCGGGCGACATCGCCAAGTTCCGTGTCGTCAAGCTGATGCCCTCGCGCCTGCGCCAGATCGGCATCGCCAAGACCGAACCTGGCGACGAGAACAACCAGGACGTCTCGACCCTGGTCGGCAAGGTCGACATCCGCCAGCTCGAGAACTTCAGCCAGTCGGACCCGGACGCCTATTCCTATAGCGGCGGACTGAACCGGACGACCCAGGGCCTGCTCGAATTCGTCGAGATGTTCAAGGCGCCGATCAAGGTGCTGCATCCCCTGCTGACCGCGACGCAGGAGGGCAGCTACAACGGCACCGAGAACTTCGGCGGCTTTCCCTATCAGGGCATCGTCCTGGCCCATTCCAACGAGTCGGAATGGCTCCAGTTCAAGAACAACAAGAACAACGAGGCCTTCCTCGACCGCATCCTGGTGGTCAAGGTGCCCTATTGCCTGCGTATCACCGAGGAGCGGCAGATCTACGAAAAGCTGCTGCGCGAGAGCGAGTTGGCCGGCAGCCCCTGCGCACCGGAGGTGCTCGACCTGCTCAGCCGCTTCTCGGTCTCGACCCGGCTCAGCGAGTTCGAGAATTCGCCGCTCCACACCAAGATGCGCGTCTATGACGGCGAGAACCTGAAGGAGCTGGAGCCCAAGGCAAAGGCGATCCAGGAGTATCGCGATGCCGCCGGCGTCGACGAGGGCATGACCGGCGTCAGCACGCGCTTCGCCTTCAAGATCCTGTCGCAGACCTTCAACTACGACACCGAGGAGCTCGCCGCCGACCCGGTGCACCTGATGTACATCCTCGAGGGGGCGATCAAGCGCGAGCAGTTTCAGAAGGAGACTGAAGCGGCCTATCTCGACTTCATCAAGTCGGAGCTGGCGACGCGTTATGCCGAGTTCATCGGGCACGAGATCCAGAAGGCTTATCTCGAATCCTATGGCGAATACGGCCAGAACCTGTTCGACCGCTATATCGCCTATGCCGATGCCTGGGTCGAGGATCAGGACTACAAGGATCCCGATACCGGCCAGATCCTCAACCGGCAGGTCCTCGACAACGAACTGTCGCAGATCGAGAAGCCGGCCGGCATCGCCAATCCCAAGGACTTCCGCAACGAAGTCGTGAAGTTCACCTTGCGCGCCAGGGCCAGGAACAACGGCCGCAACCCGTCCTGGACCAGCTATGAGAAACTGCGCGAGGTGATCGAGAAGCGGATGTTCGGCCAGGTCGAGGATCTGCTGCCGGTGATCAGCTTCGGCTCCAAGCAGGACAGCGTGACCGAGAAGCGCCATCACGGCTTCGTGCAGCGCATGGTCGAGCGTGGTTATACCGAGCGCCAGGTCCGGCGCCTGGTGGACTGGTACATGCGCGTCAACAAGGCGGGCTGACCTCGGCGGGAGCCTGCCATGCCGATCTTCATCGATCGCCGCCTGAATCCGAAGGACAAAAGCCTGGGCAACCGCCAGCGCTTTCTGCACCGCGTGCGGGCGGAGCTGAAGCGCAGCGTCCAGGAGCAGATCCGCTCCGGCAAGATCGCCGATGCGGACGGGGAGCATGCCGTCTCGATCCCGGCGAAGGGCACGAGCGAGCCAAGCTTCCGCGACGCCAGGAACAGCGGCCGACGCCAGCATGTCCTGCCGGGGAACAAGCAGTTCTCGCCGGGAGACAAGATGCCGAAGCCCGGCGAGGGCAGCGGAGCGGGGTCGTCCCCCGGACTGCAGGATTCCGAGGACGATTTCCGCTTCGTGCTGTCGCGCGAGGAGGTGCTCGACCTGTTCTTCGAGGACCTCGAGCTGCCTGACATGGTCAAGCTCGCCTTGAAGGAGATCCTCGCCTCCAAGCCACGACGGGCCGGGTTCTCGACGGGCGGCTCGCCAACCAACATCAATGTCTCGCGCACCATGCGCAACAGCTATGGCCGCCGCATCGCCCTGCAGCGGCCCAAGCGCGCAGAGGTCGAGGCCATCCTCGCGGAGCTGACGAGGATCGAGGCCGAGGGAACGGATACGGCCCGCGCCAAGGTCGCGGCCCTGCGCGCCGAGCTCGACCGGCTGGAGCGCCGGCGCCGGGTGATCGCCTTCGTCGACCCCGTCGACATCCGCTTCAACCGCTTCGAGGCGCAGCCCCAGCCGAATGCGAACGCGGTGATGTTCTGCCTGATGGATGTCTCCGGCTCGATGGGCGAGCGCGAGAAGGACCTGGCCAAGCGCTTCTTCGTGCTGCTGCACCTGTTCCTGAAGCGGCGCTATGACCGCACCGAGATTGTCTTCATCCGCCACACCCATACGGCGCAGGAGGTCGACGAGGACACCTTCTTCCTGAGCACGCAGAGCGGCGGCACCGTCGTCTCCACCGCGCTGGAGGAGATGCAGCGCGTCATCGCACAGCGCTATCCCAGTAAGGACTGGAACATCTATGTCGCGCAGGCTTCGGACGGTGACAATTTCGCCAGTGATTCCGAGCGCTGCCTGCGGCTGCTCGATGGCGAGATCATGCGCCTGTGCCAGTACTTCGCCTATGTCGAGATCATCGACGAACGCGAGAGCGAGATCTTCGGCTCGACCGACAACGGCACCTCGCTCTGGCGTGCCTATCTCACGGTCAAGGAACGCTGGCCGAATTTCGACACGACCCGCATCGCCAAGGCCGCCGACATCTACCCGGTTTTCCGCCAGCTCTTCACCCGGCAGCCGGCGCGGCCGCGCAACTGAAAGGAGCGCCGATGCCCAGGCACGCGCACCGATCCGATCTGCTGTTCACCGGCTCGGACTGGAATTTCGGAACGTTGTCGCATGCCTACGACGTCATCGAGGCGGTGGCGAAGGAGGAGCTGCGGCTCGACATCTACCCCGTGCAGATGGAGGTGATCTCCTCCGAGCAGATGCTCGACGCCTATTCCTCGATCGGCATGCCGCTGATGTATCGCCACTGGTCGTTCGGCAAGCACTTCGTCCATCACGAACTGCACTACCGCAAGGGCGGCCGCGGCCTCGCCTATGAGATCGTCATCAATTCCGACCCCTGCATCGTCTATCTGATGGAAGAGAACACCATGGCCCTGCAGGCGCTGGTGACGGCGCATGCGGCCCTCGGGCACAATCATTTCTTCAAGAACAACTATCTGTTCCGGCAGTGGACCGACGCCGACGCGATCCTGGGCTATCTCGATTTCGCCAAGAGCTACATCACCCGCTGCGAGGAGAAGCACGGCATCGCGGCCGTGGAGGCCATTCTCGACGCCGCCCACGCGCTGATGGACCAGGGCGTGTTCCGCTATCGCCGCCCGCCAAGGCTCTCCTCCGAGAAGCAGCGCGAGGGCTTACGCGAACGGCTGGAGTATGAGGAGCGCTCCTATAACGACCTCTGGCGGACGCTCCCGCGCCAGGCGGATGGCAGCAAGGCGGCGGCAGCGGAGAGTGCGGACCTGATCGCCGAGCGCAAGAAGGCGCTCAACCTGCCCGAGGAAAACCTGCTCTATTTCCTGGAGAAGACCAGCCTGATCCTCGAGCCCTGGCAGCGCGAGATCCTCAGGATCGTCCGGGTGATCGCGCAGTATTTCTATCCGCAGCGGCAGACGCAGGTGATGAACGAAGGCTGCGCCACCTTCGTGCATTACACCGTGATGAATGCGCTGTTCGATCGCGGCCGGATCGGCGAAGGCGCCATGCTGGAGATCCTGCGCAACCATTCGAACGTCATCTTCCAGCCCGGCTTCGACGATCCCCGCTTCTCCGGCATCAACCCCTATGCGCTCGGCCTCGACATGATGCAGGACATCAAGCGCATCGCGACCGAGCCGACCGCGGAGGATCGTGACTGGTTTCCCGAGATCGCGGGCAGCGGCGACTGGCGCACGATCCTGCTCGATGCCTGGGCCAACCACCGCGACGAATCCTTCATCCGCCAATATCTGAGCCCGGCGCTGATCCGGAAATGGCGGCTGTTCCTGCTCTCCGATGCGGCGAACGAGTCGTTCTACAGCGTGGCCTCGATCCACAACGAGCGTGGCTATCAGCAGATCCGCACCGCTTTGGCCCAGAGATACGACATCGGGGCGAACAATACGGACATCCAGGTCGTCGATGTCGACCTGCTCGGCCAGCGGCATTTGCGCCTGCAGCACAAGGTCCGCGACGGCATCGTGCTGGATGGCGGCAGCTGCGACGCGACCCTGCGCCATGTCCAGCGGCTCTGGGGCTACGAGGTCAGCCTGCAGGGCATCGACGCGCAGACCGGCGCAACGGTCTATGAGCGCTCCAGCAGCCAGCTGGAGCAGTGATCACAGGCGCAGGCCGCTACTGCGTCGGCAGGACCCGACCGGTCCGCAGGGCATGGGCCCAGTCGGCCCGGCCATTGGCCTGCGCCCGCCTTGCCGCATGCTCCCAGTCATAGGCGACGGCGTAGTGCTCGATCTCGACCGAATCCGCCATAGTCACCACGGCGAAGCGGGCATGCGGCGCGCCGCTCTCCGAGACATGGATGCGGGGCTCGTCGGCGTTATAGGCGGGATTGCCGACGCTGCCGGGGTTGATCACGACGGTGCCGTCATCGAGCCGCAGCAGGCGCGGCTGATGGCTGTGTCCGCACAGCACCACGGCGGGACGGGTCGGCCCGAGCAGGTCTTCGACGACGCCTGGACTGGCCGCAACCAGGCGCCCGCCTTCGATCTCGTCGAGGAGATAGGTGTCGTCGTCCTTCGGGCTGGCATGGACGCAGCGCACACCGCCGACATCGAGCTCGAAGGGCAGGTCGGCCAGCCAATTGCGGGCATCGGCGTCGAGATTGCGCCAGGCGAAGCTGTCGGAGGCACCGAGGCCGTCCGGCGAGGCCGCGCCGAGCGCCCTGTCGTGGTTGCCGCGGACATGGCTCATCGGGGAGGCACGCAGCAGCCGCACGGTCTCCGCCGGCCAGAGCGGGCCCGAGGCACAGTCACCGAGGTTGACGATGCGATCGACGGAGAGCCCGGCAAGCCTGGCGAGCACGGCTTCGAGGGCCGGCAGATTGCCGTGCACGTCTGCGAGGACGCCTAGCCGCATGTCATAGCTCCCGAATCCCCGACCGATCTTGCGCCAGCCAATCTTGTGATGACGCGTCCCGGGCCGCGCGCCAAGGCCAGGGATGTCATGGCTTGGACGATACGATCAGCGGATCAGCGCCCTGACGCGGGACGAGACGAGGTCGGCGATCAGGACCATGGCGAGGATGACGAGGATGCAGGTCGCGGTGTCCTGGTACTTGAACAGCTTCATCGAGGAGACGAGCTCGAAGCCGATGCCGCCGGCGCCGACCATGCCTAGCACGGTCGATTGGCGGACATTGGTCTCGAGGCGATAGAAGATCGTCCCGAGCCAGGCCGGCAGGACCTGCGGCAGCACGCCGAAGAAGAAGGTCTTGAACGGGCCGACCCCGGCCGAGCGGAAGGCCTCCAGCGGCCCTTCGTCGATATCCTCCATCGCCTCGGCGAAGAACTTGCCGAGCATGCCGGCGCCATGGATCGCGAGCGCCAGCACGCCGGCGAAGGGGCCGAGCCCGATGGCAGCGACGAAGATCAGCGCCAGGATGATCTCGTTGATGCCGCGCATGCAGTTGAGCAATTGCCGTGTCGCATGAAAGACGACCGGGCTCGGGCTCAGATTGCGCGCCGCGAAGAAGCAGACCGGCAGGGCGATGACGACGCCGAGCAGCGTGCCCCAGACCGCGACCTGCAGGCTTTCCAGAGCCGGTTGCCAGAGCCGCTCGAGGAACTCCGGATTGGGCGGCATCATCCGGACGAGGAAGTCCACCATATAGGGGATGCCGTTCCAGAGGTTGCTGGCGTTGATCTGGGAGCCGAGCGCGGCCCACCACAGGAAGACCAGCGCGGCCAGCGTGATGGAGCCGACGCCCCACCAGCCGAAGCGGCCTTGCGGGGGACGAAGGACGAGTTGCAGCGTTCCGAACGACATGGCTTGCCTCCCCGTCAGGCGGTTGCGGTGGCGATCATCGGCGCCAGCATGGGCTGACTGGCCGGGCGAGGCTTGAGCACGCGGGCGATACCGGGGTCCTCCAGGCCGGGATAGATCTGGTGGACGATCTCGGAGGTCAATTGGTCCGGCGTATCGTCGAAGACCACCCGGCCGCCGCTGAGGCCGACGATGCGCTCGCCGAACTCGACGGCATAGTCGACCTGGTGGAGGTTGCAGATCACCGCGATACCCTCCTCCTTGCAGATCGCCTTGAGATAGCCGAGCACGATGCGCGAGGTCTTGGGATCGAGGCTCGCCACCGGCTCGTCGCAGAGGATCACCGCCGGCTGCTGCGCCAGCGCCCGGGCGATGCCGACCCGCTGTTGCTCGCCGCCGGAGAGCTGGTCGCCACGCGAATTCGCCTTCTGGGCGAGCTCAACCCGGGCCAGGCAGTCCATCGCGATGGCGACGTCCTCTTTCGGGAAGAGCTGCAGCATCGAGAGGAAGGACGACAAGCCCGCCATGCGGCCGACCAGCACGTTCTTCAGCACCGACAGGCGCTTCACAAGGTTATGGTGCTGGAAGATCATCGCCACCGGCCGCTTGCCGGCCGTGCCGCGCCTGAGGTCGAGCACCTTGCCGTCGATGACGGTCCGGCCCGCATCGGGCTGGGCGAGCCCGTTGATGCAGCGCAGCAGCGTCGACTTGCCGGCGCCGCTGGGGCCGAGCACGACGAGGAACTCGCCGGCTTTGACGCTGAGGTCGATGCCCTGCAGGACCGGGCGGCCCGCATAGGACTTCTTCAGCCCTTCGATCTTGATCATGCCGCTTCCTCCGCCGGTCGCGTTCCGCGACTACTTCATCTTGGTGAGATCGAGCTTCAGCACCTTCGCGGTCTCGCGAATGATGTCGTAGGCTTGGTCATTGGTCTCGACGAAGCGGTTGAGCTTGCCCTGGTCAGCCCAGGTGATGTCGCGGATGTTCAGGAAGGCCGACTTGATGTTCGCCTTCAGATCCTCCGGCAGGTTCTTGCGCCAGCAGGTCGGCGATTCCGGGATCGGGTCCGACTCCCAGACGACGTGGATGTCGGCGCGATCGACCAGCTTCTTCTGCACGGCCGCATCGAGGATACGGTCGGCAATCGTCGCCGCATCGACCCGCTTGTTGGCGACGGCGAGCGCATTGGCGTCGTGCGAGCCGGTGAAGAGGACCCGGCCGAAATCCTTCTCGGGATCGAAGCCGAGCTTCATCAGCCCGGCCTTCGGGAAGAGGTGGCCCGAGGTCGAGGACGGATCGACGAAAGCGAAGGTGCGCCCTTTCAGGCCCTTCCAGTCGCTGATGCCGCTGTCCTTCCGCGCGATGATCTGGCTGCGATAATAGCTGCGGCTCGATTTGGCCGTCTCCGCCGTGGCGAAGGCCTCGATCGCCGCGACCGTGGTGCCGAGCACATAGGAGAACGGGCCGAGATAGGCGACATCGACATGGTTCGAGCGCATCGCCTCGATCACGCCGTTATAGTCGGAGGCGACGAAACCCTGGACGGGGATGCCGAGATTCTTCTGGAGCGCGGCGAGGAGCTGGGCGCTCGATTCCAGCATCGCCCGCGAGTCCTCGGACGGGATCAGCCCGACGCGGACCAGCTTGGTTTGGGCCCGGACCAGGGCCGGCGCGGCCAGCAGCACTCCGGCGGCCAGCGTACCCTTCAATATCGTGCGACGCGTGGTGGTCATGTCATCCTCCCAAGATGATCCGGCGATCTTTTGATCTGCCGGTGAACCGTTGCGGGCGTCGTTGCCCGGTGCGTGCTCTCAGGCGGCCATGGCCGCCTGCCTTCCGATGAAATTGCGGCCGCGCTCGCCTTCGAGCGCCTTGCCGACGAGACGGTTCCATTCGCCCGCCGAGACGCCGTAGGCGACAGGGTCGGTCGCGACGCCGAGGTCCCGGAGGAAGGCGCCGAGCCGCTCGGCTCCCGCCTCGAGATCGGGGCCGAAGACCCGGCGCAACGCCGCGTCGCATTGCGGCTGCGCGCCCATCGCCCAGCGCATCACCATCGGCAGCGAGAAGGAGCAGGCGATGCCGTGGATCGTGCCGCTCTTCAGGGTGATGTCGTAGGAGATGTTGTGGGCGAGCGCCGTCCTGGTGTTGGAGAAGGCGAGGCCCGCCAGCAGGCTGGCGCGCATTTGCCGGGCCCGGAGCTCGACATCGTCGAGGCGTTCGAGCAGGCGCGGCAGCGTGTCGATGATCTCGCGGGCAGCCTCGACCGCGTAATTGGCCGAGACCGGATTGCCGTTGACGTTCCAGATGCTCTCCAGCGCATGGGAGAGGGCATCGAGCCCGGTCGCCAAGGTGAGGCCGCGCGGCGCGCCGACCGTCAAGGCGGGGTCAAGAACAGCCGTCTCCGGATAGAGCCGGGGATGGGCGAGCGAATACTTGCTGCCATTGGCCTGGTCCCAGACCGTCGCCCAGGACGTGACCTCGGAGCCGGTGCCAGCCGTGGTCGGCACGGCGATGATCGGGACGATCGCGGCCCCATCGAGCGGCTTCTTCTCGGTCAGGTGGCGGCGGACGGTCTCGAAGTCGCCGTCGCTGGCCGCCAGCACCTTGGCGGCATCGATCATCGAGCCACCGCCGAGCGCGACGATGACCTCGGCCGGCTCGGCCGCGCCGAACTGGCGGCAGGACTCGGCGAGATCGGCGCAGTCCGGATTGGTCTCGATATTGGTGATCGAGACGACCGGCGCGCCGGCCACCGCGGTCAGCCTGGCGGAGAATTCGCGGAAGAGCGGCTGATCATAGGTGACGAGGGCCCAGCGCCGCCCGCCGATCAGCCCGGCGACCTCATCGAGGAGGCCGCTGCCGAACCGGATCTTCACGGGGTTCCAGTACGCCCAATTCATGCGGTCCATCCTCGCAATGCGCCTTGCCGGCTCGTTGCGAAGGATGCTCACAGAGCTCCATTCTTATAACAAATTGATTTTTTAATCCAAATGAATAGAAATTCTCTATGCGTTACACTCAGCTCCGGTCCTTCCATAACGTTGCGAACGCCGGCGGCTTCAACGCGGCGGCCGAGGCCTTCAACATCAGCCAGCCGACGCTGACCGCCCAGGTCGGGGCGCTGGAGGCGGAGTTCGGTGTCGAGCTTTTCGTCAAGCGCGGCCGGCGACGTGAACTGAGCGAGAGCGGGCGCCAGCTGCTTGGCATCACCACCCGGCTCTTCGCGGAGGAGGCCGAGGCGCTCGCCTTCCTGACGGAATCGCGCGAGCTCCGGACGGGCCGGCTCTCGATCGGCGCCGTCGGACCGTTCCACGTCACCGAAATGCTCGCCGCCTTCAACCAGGCCTATCCGGGCATCGAGCTGGCCGTGAAGATCGGCAACTCCGCCGAGGTGCTTGGCGATCTCGAAAGCTATCGCTGCGACGTCGCGGTGCTCGCCTATATCGACGAGGACGACAGGCTATTGACCATCCCTTATCGCCGCCACCCCGTCGCGGTCTTCGTGCGGCGCGATCATCGCCTGGCGGACCAGCGCAGCATCCGGCTGCCGGAGCTGGCGGGGGAGCCGATGATCGCGCGCGAACAGGGCTCGACGACCCGGCGCGCTTTCGAGGGTGCACTGGCAAAGACTGGCACGAAGCCGCGCCTGGTCATGGAGATCGGCAGCCGCGAAGCGATCCGCGAGGCGGTGATCCGCGGGCTCGGCATCAGCTATGTCTCGGAGGCCGAGTTCGTTCCGGACGAGACGCTGCGGCTGATCCCGATCGAGGGGGCCGAGGTCTATACCTATGCGCATGTGGTCGTGCTGAAGCAGCGGCAGACCAGCCGGATCATCAAGGCCTTCCTCGACGTCGTCCAGCGGACGCGCGATGCTTCTGACGTCGCCGATGCGTAGGGCATCGATATAGGGGGGCGCGCGAACGCAAGGCCCGCGGAATCGGCGGCCAACGACAAGCCGCCGCAATCGACTGAGTTTCGAAGGGAATTGGAGCGGGCGATCGGAATCGAACCGACGACATTCAGCTTGGGAAGCGGCGCTAAGTTGTTGAATTACTGCGCCTGCGTTCCCGAATAGATGATCGACAGTGTCCGGAAAGGGTGGCGGAAAGCCGTCAATCCGGGGCAAAGCCATCCACCAAAGCGTAGACATATACATTGCAGATCGGTGTGGGCTTCTGCGTAACAATCAGAGTGCATTCCTCGCACCTATCGTCGGCGGGGTTCCACATAACATGCGTTCGGTATTGCCGAACTAGACTCTTCGAACTGGATGCTGTGATCGCCGAAACAATAGGGTTCTTGAGGCGCTCTTCGATCAAGGCGTGCGCGATCTGGTGTGTCTTGGAAAGACGCTCCACGGCAACCGCGTCGGGCAATAAGTCCTGCTGTAGGGAGGCGATGATTCCATCGAACAGCGCCTTCATTTTCACTGCTGGATTTCTCAATGGCGTCGGCCCGCCCAATTCCACGTAAATCCCATAGGTTCCTGTGACAGCGCCTGTCCTGATTGCCCGACCGCTACCTGCCGCCCACCAGACATCGAAGACGCTCTTGAGGCTGCCCGGCGTGAAGCTAAGATGAACTAGGGAAGAAACGGGAATCTCCGGCGTCGGGATTAAGCGGTAGTCCATCTTATGCGGAAATCCCGGGCTATAAGTCTCACTATGTAATCTGCATCTACGCGCTCGTAGACCGTTCCTCGCCGAATTTCTAAACGTTGCGGGCTCGATATTGTAGAACACGACGTTCTCGACATCAAAGAAGCCTTCAATCTGGCTCGAATATACACCCTCGATAATCTTTCCGGATGAAGCCTCGATGTCTTCGATAGCCGCACGTAATTCACGACGCGCCGAATCCATAGGGCCTTTTCTTGACGTATGAGGCATCCGATGCGTGCTAAACAGAGCAACGCGGGTCTCGCCCGGCTCGATTCTGAATACATCCGCCATGACTGCTTCCTGACAATGTCAAATCCGCAATCGACGCACATTGGTCATCCGTCTTGCGATCCGCAAGACCACCCTGTGCCACGACGTCTGTTTAGGTCGATCGTAAGCGATCTCGCTCGACGAAAGAGCTTCAACGATTGCCGCGTTTCGGTGCCGGTTATGGCGACCAGTCTCTTTGCGCGGCGCCCAGCTAATGCCTAACCCATTGAAATTGCACGCTCGCGTTCCCTGCCAAACCACGCCAGAGAGTTCGAACCGCTGGCAAGGCTCGATTGAAAAGAGTGCCAACATACTGTAATTAAACAGGTTTTTGGAGCGGGCGATCGGGATCGAACCGACGACATTCAGCTTGGGAAGCTGACGTTCTACCACTGAACTACGCCCGCGCTCCTGCCCCTATAGCCGGGCCGAGCCGCCGCCGGCAAGCCGGTCGCCACGAGATTTCCTCGTAGATGCGAAAAACCGCGCCGGACCCCTGTCGCCCGGCGCGGCTTGGTTCAGACGCGGTGCGTCTCAGTAGCAGCCGTAGTAGCCGCAGCCATAATAGCCGTAGCTGCGCCGGGAGGACGCCGCGATGACCGCGCCGCCGACCGCACCGGCGACGACGCCGGCCGCAACCGCGTTGCTGGCCTGCGCGTTGGAGCGACGGAAGCTCTGGAACACTTCGCTGCGGCAGCGCTCGAAAGCGCGGGTGCCGGGGCGGTGGCCGGCATCGATGCAGACCTGGTCGGACTCGGCCGCCGACTGCTCGACACTCTGGCAACCGCCGAGGGCAGCGGCGAGAACGCCGGCGATGATGAGGGCGCGCATGAGAAATCCTTTCCCTGTAGACGTTTGGCTACGAAAGCCATGAAGCGGAAGGCGGTCGAAGCCTGCCGCCGGTGACACAAGCATGAACACGCCGCAGGCCAACGGCCGGCAACGCCATCGGCGCTTGCTGCCATCTGACACGGAATCGCCATTTTGTCGCCCCGTAGCTTGCCGCCCGGGCAATCTTCCTGCCTGCGTTGCGGATTCGCAGCTAAGGAAAGGTTGAATCGGCCGCGCAGAGCCGTCAGTTCTTGTCGTCGCTCAAGCCGAGCGGAAATGCTTGGAGAGCTTCAGCGCCTGGCCCTGGTAGTTGGAGGTACCGATCGTGCCATAGAGGGCGTCGGGCTCGGCCGCCATGCGCTCGAACGCCAACCGGCCGACCACCTGCCCATCCTCGAGCAGGAAGGGCACTTCATGGCTCCGGACCTCGAGCACGCCGCGACTTCCGGGAACGCCGCCGGCGCCGACGCCGAAGCCGGGATCGAAGAAGCCGGCATAGTGGACGCGGAATTCACCCATCGCAGGATCGATCGGTGCCATCTCGGCGGCAAAGGCCGGCGGAATGTAGATCCGTTCCTTCGAGGCGAGGATGTAGAACTGATGGGGGTCGAGGATGAGCCGCTTGCGCTTGGCCGGGATCGGCGTCCAGAAATCGTCGATCTCGTAGCCACCGACCCGGTCGACATCGATGACGTCGGTGAAGCGCTGGGCTTGGTAGCCGATGATCTCGCTCTCGGCGTCGCCGAGATGGATGCTGAACAGGAGACCGTTGCGGATCGTCGCGGGGCCGTCGACCAGAGCGGTGTGGCGATGGACCTCGCGCAGCTCGCGGTCGGAGACGCGAAAGCCCTCCGCCTCCTCCTGGCCAGAGCTCCGGCGGCGGAAGCGCAACTGGTTGAGACGGCTGCCCTTGCGCACCTTGATCGAGAAGCTCGACGGCGAGATCTCGGCATAGAGCTTGCCGGAATAGCCGCCGGCGACGCTGTCGAAGGCTTCGCTGCGGTCGGCGATCAGGCGGGTGAAGACGTCGAGCCGGCCGGTCGAGCTCTTCGGATTGGCGAAGGCCGAGATCGTCGCCGGCAGTTCGTGCAGCGACTCCATCAGCTCGACAACATAGACGCAGTTCTTCTCGAGGATCGCGCCCTCCTCGAGGGAGACCTCGTCCTGGGTCAGGTCGGCGAGCATCTGGGCGACGCTCTTGTTCGGCCCGGGCAGGAAGCTGGCGCGGACGCGATAGGCCTTGTGGCCGAGACGCAGGTCGAGGCTCGCAGGCTGGTACTGGCTCTCGGCGAAGGCGCCGGAGGTCGAGCGGACCATGCCGCGATGGACGAGCTTGCGGATGTCCTGGCGCGGCAGCACGCCGGGAGGGCCGGCGAGCGAAGCCGGCGCGGTCGCGATCTCGGCCAGCATGTCGGGCGATGTCGCCATGGCGCTATCAGATCACCTTGTGAAGCGCGGCGCAAAGCCAGCCTGCCGCGAGATTGATCGTTCTTCTTGCCGTGCCGGGATGCAGCTGGCGAGTCCGGCGTCAGGTTGTCCACATGCCCGCGTACTCGCGGATCATCGGGTCTACAACCGGTTGACGGCATTGACGCTGCGCCGCCGCAAGGCATAACAAGGCCTTCCCGCCGCCCCGGCGAGAGCCGCATGGAGGCGGCACGGAGCCGCGATGATGTACCAGGCCGAAACGCATGGCGTGCGCGTCACCGCCTCGCCCAAGTTCATGGACAGCGAATCCACGCCGGACCAGAGCCGCTATTTCTGGGCCTATACGATCGAGATCGAGAACCTGTCGCCCCGCGCCATGCAGTTGATGACGCGGCACTGGGTCATCACCGACGGACGCGGCGAGGTGCATGAGGTCCGCGGCGACGGCGTGATCGGCCAGCAGCCGGTGCTGCAGCCGGGCGAGCGCTTCAGCTATACCTCCGGCTGCCCGCTGATGACGCCCGACGGCAGCATGCGCGGCGTCTATGCCATGCTCGGCGAGGATGGCGCGCGTTTCGATGTCGAAGTGCCGCTGTTTCCGCTCGACTCGCCCTATGTGAAGAAGGTCCTGCATTGACTACCGCAACACCGACCGGGCAGCGCTACCAGCCGCTCGACATGCTCGCCCGCCTCGTCGCCTTCGACACGGTGAGCTACAAATCCAATCTCGACCTGATCGCCTTCGTCGAGGATTACCTCGCCGGCTGGGGCGTACCCTCTGTGCGCTTCCCGAACGCGACCGGCGACAAGGCGGCGTTGTTCGCCACGATCGGCCCGCAGGACAAGGGCGGCATCGTGCTCTCCGGCCATACCGATGTCGTGCCGGTCGAGGGCCAGGCCTGGTCGCGCGATCCGTTCACACTGCATGTCGAGAACGGTAAGGCCTATGGCCGCGGCTCGGTCGACATGAAGGGCTTCGTCGCGCTGGCGCTTGCGCTGGTGCCGGATTTCCTCGCCGCGAACCTGAAGACGCCGATCCACCTGTTCTTCTCCTATGACGAGGAGGTAACCTGCCTCGGCGTCATCGACGGCATCGCCGCAATGGGCAAGAGCCTGCCGCGCCCACGCGCCGTCATCGTCGGCGAGCCGACTTCGCTCGAACTCGCCGACGCGCATAAGGGCATCCGCACCTTCTTCACCGCGATCACCGGCTTCGCCGCGCATTCCTCGAAGCCGCATCTCGGCGCCAGCGCCGTCCATGCCGGGACGCGCCTCGCCGCCGGCCTCGTCGCCATGGCCGATGAGCGCGAGGGACGGATCGACGAGAGCGGCCGCTTCGATCCGCCCTATGACACCATCCATATCGGCAAGTTCCATGGCGGCATCGCCCGCAACATCCTGGCCGATCGCTGCGACCTCGCCTGGGAGGTGCGCACGCTGCCGGGCTCCGATCCGCAGGAGGTGCCGGCTCGTTTCGCCAGGCTTTCCGAGGAGGTGCTGGCGCGCATGCGCAAGACCGCGCCGTCGGCGACGATCGAGACAGTGATGAGCTCGGACGTGCCGGGTCTCGCGCCCGATCCGGGCTCGGAGGCCGAGACGCTGGTGATGCGCCTCGCTGGCCGCAACAGCACCATCGCCGTCGCCTATGCCACCGAGGCCGGGCATTTCCAGCGCGCCGGCCTGCCGACCATCGTCTGCGGCCCGGGCTCGATCGATCAGGCGCACCAGCCGGACGAGTACATCACGCTGGAGCAGTTCGCCGCCGGCGAAGCCTTCATGCGCAAGCTGATGGCGGAATGCCGGGTGTAGGCCCCTTCCTTCTCCCCCCTGCGGGAGAAGGTGTCAGCGCGCAGCGCTGACGGATGAGGGGTCGCGCACCCCTCTCCGTCGTCCGCATTTTACATGAGGAAATCGGCAGTCGTCGCGAGACCCCTCATCCGGCGCTTCGCGCCACCTTCTCGCGCAGGGGGAGAAGGAGGAGGCCACTCACTGCCCCGCCGAGATCTCCGCCTCGACCTCGGCCGGGTCGAAATTGTAGCGGCGCGAGCAGAACTCGCAGGTGACGCCGAGCGTCCCGTCATCGGCGATCATCGCCTTGCGGTCGTCGGTCGAAAAGCCCTTGAGCATGCCGAGCACGCGCTCGCGCGAGCAGCGGCAGGCCTCGTGCACCGCGACAGGCTCGAAGACATGGGCGCCACGCTCATGGAAGAGCCGGTAGAGCAGCTGCTCGCTCTCCAGCAGTGGATCGAGCAGCTCGTGATGCTCGATCGTCTCGACCAGCGAGCGCGCTTCGGTCCAGGCGTCGTCGCTGACGCCGTCATCGTCGCCGGCGGCGAGAATCTCATGGCCCTCGGGCGCATCGCCAGGGTGGAGGTCGGCAGCGCGCATGCGCTCGGGCGAGTTCGGCATGAACTGCACGATCAGCCCGCCGGCGCGCCAGGCGAGGCCAGCGCCGGTCAGGACCGAGCCGACGCCGAGGCGGATACGGCTCGGGATCTGCTCGGACTGGCGGAAATACTGGTGGCCGGCTTCTTCCAAGCTCTGCCCGTCGAGCGCGACAACGCCCTGATAGCGCGTCGCCTCGCTGCCCTGGTCGACGGTCATGGCGAGATGGCCCTTGCCAAGCAGGTCGCCCGTCGAGGTCGCGTTTGCGTCGATCGCAGCCGCCAGCTGATCGGCATCGTAGCGGGCCATGGCGCGGTAGCAGTCGGGCGCGTTGAAGTCGACGACCAGCATCGACACCGGCCCGTCGCTCTTGGTCTGCAGCTGGAAGCGGCCTTCGCCCTTCAGCGTGGTGCCAAGCATGACAGCGAGCGCGGCGGCCTCGGCGAGGACGCGCGCGACGGGCTCGGGATAATGATGCCGCGCGAGGATCCGGTCGAGCGAGGGTCCGAGCCTGACGACCCGGCCGCGCACGTCGAGATCAGGCACGGCGAAGGGCAGCACCCGATCGTCGGGGGCGCCCGCGGGCGAGCCTTCCGCCATCAGGCCGCCACACCGCCGAAGCACCAGGCCAGGATGCCCTTCTGGGCATGCAGCCGGTTCTCGGCCTCGTCGAAGACAGCCGATTGCGGGCCATCCATGACCTGGTCGGTCACTTCCTCGCCACGCGAAGCCGGCAGACAGTGCATGAAGATCGCATCCTTCTCGGCGCGGCCGAGCAGGCGCTCATCGACCTGGTAGGGCCGCAGCAGGTTGTGGCGCGTGCCTTCCTGGTCGCCCATCGAGACCCAGCAATCGGTGATGACGCAGTCGGCGCCCTCGACCGCCGCCTCGGGACGGTGGGTCAATTGCAGCCTGGCGCCCTGGTCGCGAGCCCAGTCGAGCAGCGCCGGCGGAGGCGCGAGCTCTTCGGGCGTCGCGATGGCAAGCTCGAAATCGAGCCGGCCGGCCGCATGGACCCAGGAGGTCAGCACATTGTTGGTGTCGCCAGTCCAGGCGATGCGCTTGCCCTTGATCGAGCCCTTGCGCTCCTCGAAGGTCATGACATCGGCCATGACCTGGCAGGGATGCTGGCGCTTGGTCAGGCCGTTGATCACCGGCACGGCGGCGTATTGCGCCATCTCGACCACGGCGTCGTGGTCGAGCATGCGGATCATGATCGCATCGACATAGCGCGAGAGCACGCGGGCGGTGTCGGCGATGGTCTCGCGCTCACCGAGCTCGATCTCCTGGCCGGTCACCATCATCGGCGAACCGCCGAGCTCGCGGATGCCAACGTCGAAGGAGACGCGGGTCCGGAGCGAAGGCTGCTCGAAGATCATGGCGATGACCTTGCCTTCGAGCAGGCGGTCGCCGGCGGCCGCGGGCGTGCGCCGGCGGGCCTTGATGTCCTCGCCGGCCTTGAGGATGGCGCGGAGCTCTCCGGCCGAAAAATCCGAGAGATCGAGAAAGTGACGCGTCGCAGACATCATGCTCACTCCGCCGCCGGCCGGGCGAACTCCGCCTCGACCGCGCCAGCCGCTTTGTCCAGCCGCGCCACTGCCTCGGCCACTTCGCTCTCGCCGATGATCAGCGGCGGCAGCAGGCGTACGACATTGTCGCCGGCCGCGACCACGAGCAGGCCGGCGGCCCGCGCCTGCGCGACGAAATCGGTGTTCGGGGTCTTGAGCTTGAGGCCGAGCATCAGCCCCTCGCCGCGGATTTCCTCGATCACCTGGGGATGCTGATCCTTGAGCTGGGCCAGCGACTGGCGCAGGCGCAAGGCCGTCTTCTGGACATGCTCGAGGAAGCCCGGCGCCAGGATGACGTCGAGCACGGCGTTGCCGACCGCCATGGCGAGCGGATTGCCGCCAAAGGTGGTGCCGTGGGTGCCGAGCGTCATGCCGGAGGCCGCCTCCTCGGTGGCGAGGCAAGCGCCCATCGGGAAGCCGCCGCCGATGCCCTTGGCGATCGACATGATGTCGGGGGCGACACCGTAATGCTCATAGGCGAAGAACTTGCCGGTGCGGCCGACGCCGGTCTGGATCTCGTCGAAGATCAGCATCAGCCCGTGCTCGTCACAGAGCTCGCGGAGCTGCTTGAGGACACGCATCGGCACCGAGCGCAGGCCGCCCTCGCCCTGGATCGGCTCAATCATCAGCGCGGCGGTCTCCGGACCGATCGCGGCCTTCAGCGCCGCCTCGTCGTCGAACGGCACCTGGTCGAAGCCGTCGACCTTCGGGCCGAAGCCGTCGATGTATTTCTGCTGGCCGCCGGCGGCGATGGTCGCGAGCGTGCGGCCATGGAAGGCGCCCTCGAAGGTGACGACGCGGAAGCGCTCGGGATGGCCCTTCGCGGCATGGTACTTGCGCGCCATCTTGATCGCGCACTCGTTCGCCTCGGCGCCCGAATTGGTGAAGAAAACGCGCTCGGCGAAGGTCGCCTCGCAGAGCCGGCGGGCGAGCCTCTCGCCCTCGGGCATCGTGTAGAGGTTGGAGGTGTGCCAGATGCGCTGGGCCTGGGCAGTCAGCGCCTCGACCAGATGCGGATGGGCGTGGCCGAGCGAATTGACGGCGATGCCGGCGCCGAAATCGAGATAGCGCTGGCCGTCGGCGGTGATCGCCCAGGCGCCCTCGCCACGCTCGAGCGCGATCGGGGCCCGGGCATAGGTCGGCAGGAGAACGGAAGAAGCGGAAGCGGTGCTCATGGAGCAAAATCCTTGCGGCGAGACAGGAAGGTAGCGCGGAATCTCGGGCCGGGAACGGCAGGGTGGGACGCAAGGCGGCATGATGCCGGCACGATGCGACCCGCCGGCGACATTATCGTCGCTGGCCGCTCCCGCCGTCTCGTCGCGCGTCAAGCCGCATCAAAGGAAAATCCCGATCGCTCAAAAACATAAGCGCCGCCCTTGGGGGCGGCTGCGTCGCGCAACTATGCAAAACCGGCCCGGCCCTGTCAATTCCGGCTGACCTCGCGGCAGGACGATCGCCCGTCCACTCAGCCCTCATGTAGTTGCCCTGACCTCGCGGCAGCGTTGCCGAATAGACTCACCGCCCGACCGTCTGCGGCGATTGGCTGGGGAAAAGCCGAATTACGATTCGGCGACTCTTGTGGCCGAGTCAGGCCATCTTGTATGGTCCTCTTCGTCAGATACGACATCTCGTGCGGCGTCTCCTGTATCGTCAGTTCCGGGCGTAACGGCTTCCGTTTTGTGACGGACGCTGCCGGTATCGGATTCCGCCATGATCTCTCCCTATGCCTCGCCGGCCCGCTGGCGAAGCATGACGAAGACAGGTGCAACCCCATGACCGAAGCCGGAGCCTGGACCGACGAACGCGTCGAACTGCTCAAGAAGCTCTGGAATGACGGCCTGAGCGCGAGCCAGATCGCCGCCGAGCTCGGCAGCGTCACGCGTAACGCCGTCATCGGGAAGGTTCATCGTCTCGGCCTGTCCGGCCGGGCCAAGAGCCCGGGCTCGGCCACGCCGCGCCCGCGCAAGCCGGCGGCCCGCCCGCCGAGCCATCCGGCCGGCCATCAGAACGGTGGCGCCGGGCTGACCCGCGGCAACACCGCGCTGGCTCCGCAGTTCGCGCCCGAGATCGCGGCCGAAGCACAGGTCGAACGCGCTCCCGCGCCGGCCGAGGACGTGGTCGTGCCGTTCTCCGAGCGGGTCACGATCATGGATCTGCGCGAATATATGTGCCGCTGGCCGATGGGCGACCCGACCACGCCGGAGTTCCGCTTCTGCGGCGGCCGCAGCGCGACCGGCATGCCCTATTGCGCCTATCACGCCCGGATCGCCTACCAGCCGGCAGCCGACCGGCGCCGCGACCGCAAGCCCATCCGCGCCTGAGCGCTCGGAACCGAGTGGCACGAACATGAAAGCCGGCCGAAAGGCCGGCTTTTCGTTGTCGAGGCCGTTCCTGTGTCAGAGCAGGAAGTGAAAGCCGAAGCCCAGGATGACGAAGCCGGCAGCGATGACCTGCGCCACGAAGAGCGGCTGCAGACGCGAGGCCTTCTCAGCTTGATCAGCGGCCTTCTCGGCCCGCGACATGTGGTCCCTGGCCTTGAACTGCAGGGGACCGCCATCCCGTTCCAGATCCATCCGCACCGCGATGAAGCCGATCACCAGGCCGAGTATGCCGAGACCGAAGAAGCCGACCAGGCGGAGCGCGCCATAGCCGACGCCGATCAACAGCGCGGCGAGAAAGGGAAAGGCGATATAGTCCCATTTGGTGAAACGCATGAAAGGCAGTCTGCGGGAACCGTACATCGTCGTCCAGCCGATGCACCCGAACGCCAAACGGCAAGGAGAGAGCATGGGTCCTGTCGAATATGCCTGCGCGCTGCCGATCCGGGATGGGCGGCTCCTGTTGGGCCTGCGGGCTCCGCACCGCCGGAACCGCCCCTCCTGCTGGGATACGATCGGCGGCCATGTCGAGCCAAGCGAGGCCGTCGAGGCCGCCCTCGTCCGCGAGTTGCAGGAAGAGCTCGGCGTCACGACGACGGTCTTCCGCCGTTTCGAAACGATCGAGACGACCGAGACGGATGGCGTCACGCCCGCACTCTGGCATCTGTTCGCGGTCACCGAATGGACTGGCGGCGACCCCAAGATCAGCAATGACGAGCATAGCGAGATCCGCTGGTTCAACTTCGATTAGGCCCGATCGCTGACCCCGCTGGCATCGGAGGCGTATCGCCCGGTCTTCGCCCGGCTGGCCGCGGCGTTCGGGCCGGAACCGTAGGCATCGGCATGGCGACGTTCGCGATCTATGCGGGCGCGGCGCTGGCGGAGATCGCCGGCTGCTTCGCCTTCTGGGCCTGGCTCAAGCTCGGCAAGTCGGTCTGGTGGCTGCTGCCAGGCCTGGTATCGCTCGCGGCTTTCGCCTGGTTGCTGGCCCTGCTCGACAGTCCAGCCGCCGGACGCGCCTTCGCCGCCTATGGCGGCGTCTATATCGTGGCGTCGCTGGCCTGGATGGCGCTGGTCGAGAAGGTCGCGCCGGATCGCTACGATCTGGCGGGCGCCGCGCTCTGTCTCGCCGGCGCCGCGATGATCGTCGCCGCGCCGCGCTGACAGAAGCGCTCAACTTCGCGCAAATGTCTCGTCGAAGGCATAACCGGCGCCGCGCACCGTACGCAGCGGGTCCTTGGCATTGGCGGGCGTGATCGCCTTACGCAGGCGCCCGACATGGACGTCGACAGTGCGCTCGTCGATATAGACGTCGCGGCCCCAGACGGCGTCGAGCAATTGCGCCCGGGAATAGACCCGGCCCGGCGCCTGCATCAGGAATTCGAGCAGGCGGAACTCGGTCGGCCCGAGATGCAGCTCGGCCCCGGCACGGCGGACACGGCGGGTGGTGCGGTCGAGCTCGAGATCGCCGGCAGCGAGCAAGCCGGCAACGTGGCCGGGCTTGGCACGGCGCAGCAGTGCCTGGATGCGGGCGATCAGTTCGGGCAGCGAGAACGGCTTGACGACATAGTCGTCGGCGCCGGTGGCAAGGCCACGCACGCGCTCGGTCTCCTCGCCGCGGGCCGTCAGCATGATGATCGGCACGCGCTCGGTGTCGCGGCGCGTGCGCAGGCGCCGGCAAAGCTCGATGCCGGAGAGGCCCGGCAGCATCCAGTCGAGCAGGACGAGGTCCGGCGTATGGTCGCGCAGATGCAGTTCGGCGTCGTCGCCGCGCGCCACGCTGTCGACCTCGAAGCCTTCGGCCTCGAGGTTGTAGCGCAGCAGCAGGGTGAGCGGCTCCTCGTCCTCGACGATCAGGATGCGTGCGGGCATGTCAGCGTCCGTTCAAGCGCCCGCCGGTTCAGCCATTGGCCGCCGGCAGGTCGACGAGGATGTTGGTGGTGTCGAGCTTCGGTCGGGTTTCGTCCATGGACTGCCCGGTGACGAGGTAGTGGATGGTCTCGGCGATGTTGGTGGTGTGGTCGCCGATGCGCTCGACATTCTTGGCGCAGAACAGGAGATGCGTGCAGAAGGTGATGTTGCGCGGATCTTCCATCATATAGGTCAGGAGCTCGCGGAACAGCGAGGTGTAGAGCGCGTCGATCTCGTCGTCGCGGCGCCAGACATCCATCGCCTTCTGCTCGTTGCTGGCGGCATAGGCGTCGAGCACGTCCTTGAGCTGGGCCTGGACCAGGCGGCTCATATGCTCGAGGCCGACGACGGCGCGATGCGGCGGCGAGAACTGGCCGGAGATCGCGACCGCGCGCTTGGCGATGTTCTTGGCGAGATCGCCGACACGCTCGATGTCGGCGGCGATGCGGATCGCCGAAATCAGCTCGCGCAAGTCGTTCGCCAGCGGCTGGCGGCGGGCGATGGTCAGCACCGCCTTTTCCTCGACCTCGCGCTGGAGATTGTCGAGGCGCTGGTCGGCGCTGATGATCTTCTGGGCGAGCGCGGTGTCGCGGCGCACCAGAGCCACGGTGGAGTCGCCGAGCATGCGCTCGGACATGCCGCCCATCTCGGCGAGGCTGCGGCGCAGCCCTTCGAGATCGGCGTCGTAGGAGCGGACGATATGGTCGGACATGGGGCGTATCCTTGGGGCTTGCCGACGCTTCGGAATGTCAACCGAAACGGCCGGTGACGTAGTCCTGCGTCTGCTTCTTATGCGGGTTCATGAAGATGGTGTTGGTGGCGTCGAACTCGATCACCTCGCCAAGGTACATGAAGGCGGTGTACTGCGAGATGCGCGCCGCCTGCTGCATGTTGTGGGTGACGATGACGATGGTGAAATCGCTCTTCAGCTGCTCGAGCAGGTCCTCGATCTTGCCGGTCGAGATCGGATCGAGCGCCGAAGTCGGCTCGTCGAACAGGATGACCTCGGGCTTCTGCGCGATGGTGCGCGCGATGCACAGGCGCTGCTGCTGGCCACCGGAGAGGCCCATGCCGGAGCTCTTCAGCTTGTCCTTGACCTCGTCCCAGAGGGCGGCGCGGCGCAGCGCGCCCTCGACGCGATCGTCGAGCTCCGACTTCGGCGGCTTCTCGTAGAGGCGGATGCCGAAGGCGACATTGTCGTAGATCGACATCGGGAACGGCGTCGGCTTCTGGAAGACCATGCCGATGCGCGAGCGCAGTTCGTTCACGTCGACGTTGTTGGAGATGATGTTGCGACCGTCGAGCAGGATCTCGCCGGTCGCCTTCTGCTCGGGATAGAGCGAGTAGATGCGGTTGAAGATGCGCAGCAGGGTCGACTTGCCGCAGCCCGACGGGCCGATCAGCGCGGTGACGTGCCGGTCACGGAAGTCGAGGTTGATGTTCTTCAGCGCCTTGTGCTCGCCGTAGTAGAAATCGAGGTTCTTGACGGCGATGCGAACGGGAGCTTCGGCGTCCAGCGTCTGCGGGCTCAGTTCGAGGGTCGAAAGCATCTGCATGGTCCTTCCGATCGGACGCTTATCACTTGCCGCCGCGCACGATGCGCCGGGCGATGATGGAAAGCACGAGGATTGAGACGGTGATGATCAGCGATCCCGCCCAGGCGAGCTGCTGCCAGTTTTCGTAAGGGGCGGAGGCGAACTGATAGATCGTCACCGGCAGGTTGGAGACGCCGCCGACGAGGTTCGGCGAGAACCAGAAATTATTGTTGAGCGCTGTGAAGATCAGCGGCGCAGTCTCGCCGGCGATGCGGGCGAGGGCCAGCAGGATGCCGGTAACCATGCCCGACTTCGCCGCCCGCCAGGTCACCGAGGTGATGACGACGGAGGGCGGGGCGCCGAGCGCAGCACCCGCCTCGCGCAGGGAGCCGGGAACAAGGCGCAGCATGTCCTCGGTGGTGCGCACGATCACCGGGATCGCGATGATGCCGAGGGCAACGCCGCCGGCCCAGCCGGAATAGCCGCGGAACGGCTCGACCATGATCACGTAGACGAACAGCCCGATCAGGATCGAAGGCGCCGAGAGCAGGATGTCGTTGATGAAGCGGATGAGCTCGGCAAGCTTGGAGGCCTTGCCGTATTCGGCCAGATAGGTGCCGGCGAGCACGCCGATCGGCGTCGCCACGGCGATACCGAGGAAGGTCAGCACGATCGAGCCGACGATGGCGTTGGCGAGGCCGCCGCCCTCCGTGCCCGGCCCCGGCGTGATCTGGGTGAAGGTGTTGGCGGAGAGCCCGCCCAATCCCTTCACGATCAGCATGCCGAGGATCCAGAACAGCACGACGATCGCGATCAGGGTGAAGCTCGTCGCGATGATCTTCATCATCCGGTCAGCGGTGCGGCGCGCCGGGCGCACGCGGCCCCATTCGACATGCGGCGCGGTCATGGTCTTGGTGAATGTCGCCATGGTCATGGGTCCAGCTCCGCTCAGTAGCGCTTCACCCGCGCGACCAGGAGGCGCGCGATGACGAGGACGACGAAGGTGACGAAGAACAGGATGCAACCGAGCGCGATCAGCGAGTTGAGCTGCAGGCCGAGCGCCTCGTTGAACTCGTTGGCGATGCGCGAGGCGATGGTCGAGCCGGGATCCAGGATCGAGGACGAGAGCCGGTTGGCGTTGCCGACGACGAAGGTCACCGCCATGGTCTCGCCGAGCGCGCGGCCGAGGCCGAGCATGACGGCGCCGATGATCGAGACGCCGGCCTGCGGCACCAGCACGTGGCGGACGACCTCCCAGGTCGTCGCGCCAATGCCGTAGGCGCTCTCGCGCAGCACCGACGGGATCTGGTCGAGCATGTCGCGGGTGATCGAGGCGATGAAGGGGATGATCATGAAGGCCAGGATGATCCCGGCGGTCAGGATGCCCAGGCCCGAGGGCGAGCGCGAATACAGAACGGTGCCGATGATCGGCATACCCTCGACGATGTTCGAGAGCGGGATCTGGACATAGGCCGCGAACAGCGGCGCGAAGACGAACAGCCCCCACATGCCGTAGATGATCGAGGGCACGGCGGCGAGCAGCTCGATCGCGGTCGAGACCGGCTGCTTGAACCAGGGCGGCGCCAGCTGGGTCAGGAAGACGGCGATCCCCAGCGAGAGCGGGACGCCGACGACGAGCGCGATCAACGCAGTCGAGAGGGTGCCGACGATGGCGGGCCAGGCACCGTACTGGTCGTTCTGGGTGTCCCAGACGCTGGAGGTGATGAAGCCGAAACCGAATTCGCGGAAGGCGGGCCAGCCACCAATGACCATCGAGAGCATGATGCCGGCGAGCAGCACCAGCACGAACAGCGCCGCCAGCAGGCTGGCATTGCGGAAGATGAGATCGAAGGTCCCCATCGGGGTCTTGCGCACCGGCGCGCTTGGCGCGGCGTACTGGTCGGTCACGGCAGACATCCGTGGTTACTCCGGTCTCGAAAGGCGACTATCGGATCGAAACGAGGCTCTGGTCGTCGTGGAAGCGGGGGCCCTTGTCCGGCCCCCACCCCCGTATCGTCACGCGGAAGCGATCAGAAGATCGGCTTGCCCGCCGGGTCGGTCACGCCCTTCCAGGCGTTGCGGACCTGGTCCTTGACGTTGGCCGGCAGCGGCACGTAGTCGAGGTCGAGGGCGAGCTGGTCGCCGCTCTTATAGGCCCAGTCGACGAACTTCAGCGCGGCCTGCACCTCTTCCGGCTTCTCCGGCTTGGCGTGCACGAGCAGGAAGGTGGCGGAGGTGATCGGCCAGGCCTGGGCGCCCTTCTGGTTGTTCAGCGAGATGCCGAAGCCGGGAGCCTCGTTCCAGTTGGCGTTGGCGGCGGCGGCCTGGAAGGCCTTGTCGTCCGGCGCCGGGAAGTTGCCGTCGGCGTTCTTGACGAGGGCGTGGGCCAGCTTGTTCTGCTTGGCATAGGCGTATTCGACGTAGCCGATCGAGTTGGCGACCTGCTTGACCGAGGCCGAGACGCCCTCATTGCCCTTGCCGCCGATGCCGACCGGCCACTGCACGGCCGTGTTGGTGCCGATCTTCGTCTTCCAGTCGGCCGAGACCTTGGAGAGGTAATCGGTGAAGACGAAAGTCGTGCCCGAGCCGTCCGAACGGTAGACCGGGTTGATGTTGGCGTCGGGCAGCTTGAGGTCGGCGTTCAGCGCGACGATCTTCGGGTCGTTCCACTTCTTGATGTTGCCGAGATAGATCTCGGCGATCAGCTCGCCCGAGAGCTTGAGCTTGCCGGGCTCGACGCCGGCGATGTTGATCGCGGGGACGACACCGCCCATCACGGTCGGGAACTGGATCAGGCCGTCCTTGGTCAGGTCCTCGCCCTTGAGCGGGGCGTCGGTAGCGCCGAAGGCGACGGTCTTCGCCTTGATCTGGCGGATGCCGCCGCCCGAGCCGATCGACTGATAGTTCAGGCCGATGCCGCTCTCCTTCTTATAGGCCTCGGCCCATTTGGAGTAGATCGGGAAGGGGAAGGTCGCGCCAGCGCCGGTGATGTCGGCAGCCTGGGCGACGCCCGACAGGCCGACGGCGGCGGCCGCGAGAATGAGAAGTTTGCGCATGAGGTGTCCTCTAAAGGTCGCAAGTGCAGCGGCCCTGCTAGAACACCGGCTGTATGACAGCTGGATGACACATCGTCATGAAAGTGAGCCGGCCGTCGTCACAAATCGTTAACGGGCTGCATCGGGCAGGCGCGGCAGGATCGCCCGGAAGGTCGCGCCCTGGCCGACCACGCTCTCGATCGTCAGGCGGCCGCGATGGCGCAGGACGATGTGCTTGACGATGGCGAGGCCAAGGCCGGTGCCGCCGGCCTCGCGGCTCGCGGCCGTGTCGACCCGGTAGAAGCGCTCGGTCAGGCGCGGCAGGTGCTCCGGGGCGATGCCGGGGCCGTCATCGCGCACGCTGAGGCTGGCCTCCTCGCCGGATATCGCGACGGTGATGCCGACCTCGCCGCCACGCTGGCCGTATTTGATCGCGTTCTCGACCAGGTTCTCCATCAGCCGCAGCAATTCGTCGCGGTCGCCGGCGACGGTGACGGGCTGCTGCGGCACGTCGAGCTTCAGCGTCACATCGCGCTCGCGCGCCATCAGCACGAGCGAGTCGAGGATCTCGCGGGCGATGCTGGAGAAGTCGACCGGCGTCTCCGGCGCGAGATGGGCGCGCAATTCGATGCGCGACAGCGAGAGCAGGTCGTCGACGAGACGAGCCATGCGCAGGCCCTGCTCCCGCATGATCGTCAGGAAGCGGTCGCGCGCGGCGGCATCGTTGCGCGCCGGGCCCTGCAGGGTCTCGACGAAGCCGAGCACGGAGGCGAGCGGCGTGCGCAGTTCATGGCTGGCATTGGCGACGAAATCGACGCGCATGCGCTCGGTCATGCGCTGCTCGCTGAGATCCTCAAAAGTAAGGAGCACGGCCCGGCGCCAGCCGCTGCCGGCGAGCGCGGCGATATGAATGCGGAAGGTGCGCTCGACCGGGACGCGCTCGATCAGCTCGATGGCGCGGCGGCCGCCATGGCGCGAGACCTGCTCGATCGCATCGATCAGGTCGGGATCGCGCATCACCAGAGCGAGCGGCTTGCCCTTGGCGAGCGCCGTGACCAGCGCCGGAGCCGTCGGGCTCAGCGCCTGGATCACGCCCTGCGGGTCGAGCAATACGGCGGGAACGCCGATGGCCTCGATCAGCGCCGCCGTGACCGGCGCCTTCGGGTCGACCAAAGCGTGCATGCGGTTCCTGCCTTCCGATGCGTGGCCTGCGGCGAGGCGTCATAGGCCGGAGCGGTGGTGCAGCGCAATTCCCCCCGCGCGGAACGAAGCGCTATTCGCCGGCGATGGGGCCCGACAAGCCGAAACCCGGGCCACCGGGAGACTGAATGCCGCCGAGGAGCTGGATCAGCTCGGCCTGGCGGCGCACCCCCGTCTTGGCGAAGACGGATTTGAGCTGGCCCCGCACGGTTTCGGGCCGGATGCCGTGGCTGCTGGCGATGCCCGCGACCGTGCCGCCCGACAGGAGCAGCCGCGTGACCTTCGCCTCTGCCGGGCTGAGATCGAACAGCGCTTCGAGGATGGCCGCGGACGGCGCCGCGCCACGCCCGACTTCGGTGAGGTAGAACAGCTGGGCCGCGCCGGAGAAAACGTCGAGCCCGGCCCGCCTGAGCGGAACCAGATGCGCGACGAAGGCGGGCCGCCCGCCGGTCGCCCGGATCGGGAACGACAGCCCGGCGTCCCCTGCCACGTCGAGATGCAGCTGCAGGCGCTCATTCGCCGCGGGATCGGAGAGACGCACGCGATCGAAGGCGCCGATCTCGAACGCGCCGCAAGCCATGATCAGCTCATTGGCCGCAAGCACGCTATGGCGGCCCGTGATGATGGCTGCCGGCAGGCCGATCAGCTCCAGTGCCGCCACGCTGGCACGCGCCCGCTCGAGGCCAAGACGCGCCGCGATGATCGAGGCCCGCGCCAGATGCGGCCGGAACTGGTCGAGCGCGGCGGCCGTCTCGCGCGGAACCGGGCCATCGGCGTAGAGGCGCTCGATCGAGAAGACGATGCTGTCGCCGCTGGTCGAATGGATCGAGGTGCCGACGCACCAGCCCCAGCCGCGCGGCCTGAGGAAATCGCGATAGAACGGATCCTGCTCCAGCTCCTCGGGCGCAATCGCGTCGAGGTCGGTCAGGAAACGCGGTTCGTAGAGCGGGACCAGGCGCTTGCCTCGCAGATTGTCCGCGACGAAGGGCGAAGCGACCCATTCGGCCGCGACCGCGTGGATGGCCTGCGAGGAGGTCCACTGGAACCGGCTCGGAGACGCCGCGAACAGAATCGTGCCGACGCCACCGGCTCTCGCCGCCAGCCGGTCGAGCACATCAGCCCATCGCTCCGGCACGACGGCAGCCTCGTAAATCTCGTCGATGAGGTTCGTCGCGTCCACCACTCCCCCCGAGCCGGCGGCTTCCTCGACACAGGCCCGGCAGAATCGAGGTGGCGTCGACCAGCGGCCGCGTCAAGGACGAGCTCGCTCGATCAGGACAGATGAGGCGGCGTCAGATCTCGTGCCGCCGGATGCGCCGGATCATCTCGTTCAGCGCCAGCAGCGCCAGCGCCAGGATGAAGGGCAGGATGTAGTAGATGATGCGGAAGAGCAGCAGCGCGCCCAGCACCTGCTCGAAAGGCAGGCGGCTGAGCGCGATCAGCATCGTCGCCTCGAAGACGCCGAGCCCACCCGGCGCATGGCTGGCGATGCCGATCAGGCAGGCGAAGATATAGGCCGCCAGGAAGCTCTCATAGGGCAGGTTGTGTCCGCCCGGCAGCAGCACATAGAGCACGGCGGCGGCAGCGCAGACCTCGGCAGCGCCCAGCAGCATCTGCGCCAAGGTCACTCCCAGCCCCGGCAGCGGCAGGTTCCAGCCGCTGACCCGCAGGGTGCGCTCGCCGGTCGCGACCCAGAAGAGATAGCCAGCCGTGCCGATCGCAACGGCGGCGCCGACGGCCTGGATCACCAGCGGCGAGGTCCGCGCCAGCACGGCGACCGACTCCGTCGCATAGAACAGGCTGGCGCAGAGGATCATGCCGAGCCCGAGCCAGAAGGTCAGGCCGGCGATGACGGTAAGGCTCGCGACCTCCGAGGCGCGCACGCCCTTGGACGAATAGACCCAGTAGCGCACGGTCCCGCCGGTCACGATCGGGAAGCCCAGCGTGAAGGCGACGGAATAGCTGGTGAAGGAGGCGAGCGCCGTCGTCCGATAGGGGATCGACAGGCCGAGCCGCCGCAGCGCCAGCGCGTCATAGCCGGTGAGCAGCAGATAGCTCAGCGCGGTGAAGCCGAGCGCCAGCAGAAGCTGGCGCTGGCTGGCATTGGCGAAAGCACGAGCAAGTTCGCCGGGCTCGATCTCGCGGACGATGTAATAGAGCACCACCAGCGAGGCGGCGAAGATAACCGAAGAGGCGAGCGGACCGAGCCACCACCAGCGGCTGCGCTTGCGCAACGGCATTCCTGGCTCCTGCGGGCCGAACGACATCAGTGCTCTTGTCGGGTTGCGCACGCACGCAGAACGCGGCGAGCAAGGCGGGTTGCTGGCGGCTGGCCTGGCGGCCGGACCCGAGAGATAGCGCCTTCGCCGCGATGCACAAGACAGGACAGCGCGACGAATGCGCGCCATGAGGCCGGTGCAGGACGCGCCGGCCTCATGGCGACTATGGTAGATGATCAGCCCTCCGCTTCCATCGCCTCCTGGAAGAAGGCCTCGGGATCGTCGACCTCGACTAGCCGCCGCCTGTCGATCCGCCAGAAGCGGTTGCCGACGGCCCGGACGAAGCTGCGATCATGCGAGACGAGGAGGCAGCTGGTCTCGCCGGCGGCGAGCTCGGCCTCCAGCGCCTCCTGCCCCTCGATGTCGAGATGGTTGGTCGGTTCGTCCAGCAGGTAGAAATTCGGCCTGGCGAGACGCAGCGCCAGCATGGCGAGCCGCGCCCGCTGCCCACCGGAGAGCGCGCCGATCGGCCCGGTCTGGCGATCGATGGCGATGCCGGCGCCGGCGAGCAGGCCGCGGGCCGGCTGGTCGCCAACATCGAAGCGCCGGCTGATCAGCCCGTGCGGGGTATCGGTATCAGGCAATTCGGCGAGGCTCTGGCTGGCGTAACCGAGTACCAGCGACGGCGTCGCCCGGATGCCTGCCCGATCCTCGCCGCGAATGGCAGCGTGGAGCATGGCGATGAACAGCGACTTGCCGGCGCCGTTGAGGCCGAGCAGCACGACACGATCGCCCGGGCTGATCCAGCGCTTGCCGCTCCTGAACAGCAACCGCCCGTCCGGCGTCTCGACCGTGACGTCGTCGAGCTCGACCAGCGCCCGCACATGCGTCGCGCTGCTGGCGAGCCTGATCGCCCCGGCGGAGCGTTCGCGATGGGCCGGACGCGCCGTCGCTTCGAGCTCGTCAGCCCGGCGCTTGAGCTGCTTGGTCTTGCTCAGCAGGAGATCGCTGCCGGAATTGATGCCGAGATTGTTCAGCTTCGCCGCCTGGCGCCGCATCTGCTGGACGGCCTTGAGGTCGCGCTCGTGCTGGCGCGCCTGCGCGGCATCGGTCTCGTCAAGCGCTGCACGCGCCGGCGAATAGGGCAGCGCGAACAGTTGCGAGCGCTCCTGGCGCAGAAACAGCGTCCGGTTGGTCGCGGTGTCCAGGAAGGCGCGGTCATGGCTCGACAGGATTACCGCCATGTCACGCGGCAGGGCGGCGAGCCAGCTCTCCAGCAGGCCGATGCGCGCGAGGTCGAGATGGTTTGTCGGCTCGTCGAGCAGCAGCAGGTCCGGCTCGGCGATGCCGGCGCGCGCGAGCAGGACGAGCCTTTGCCAGCCGCCGCTCAACTGCCGCAGTGGACGCCGACGCAACTCCGTCGGCACCGACAGCGTATCGAGCGCAACCTCGACGCGCCAATGCTCGCTCTCGCGTTGCTCGGCCGGCAGCTGGTCGAGCAGCAGTTGGTCGACGGGTTGGTCCAGCAGTTGCGGCGGGGAATCCTGCTCGACATGGCCGATACGCAGGCCGCGCGAGCGCGTGATCTCGCCGGCGGACGGTTCGAGCGAACCGGCGAGGCAGCGCAGCAAGGTCGACTTGCCGCGGCCATTGGCGGCGACAAGGCCGAGGCGGTCGCCGGCCACGAGGGAGAAGGAAAGATCGGAAAAGAGCGGAGCGCCCAGCGTGACGCCGAGATTGCGTGGGGTGATCAAGGTCATGGTCGGTCTCTGGAACTGCCCGAGCCGCGCGCCATCATCCGGCCGGGGACCCTGCCCCGAGCATCACGAATGCGGAACACCTGGCTCGATAAGGGAATGGACGTAGCTGACCGAGCTCCGGGCTCGATGACGCTACGCCCTCACGAAGGGCAGACCAGGAAGAGACCTAAAACGATCGCCTGTGCGGTCAGCCCTGCAAGCCGGCTTGCAGGGCCTGAACGGGGCCGCGCTGACGATGGTGACGAAAGAACGTGATCACGCAGCCCTCCTTGGCTCGTGGGGATCGATCGTCGAGAGCTAGCGCCAATCGCCGGGATGTACAAGCCAGCGCGCCTATTCGCGATAGCCCACGAACAGCGCCGCCAGCCCGAAGACGGCCGCAGCCGCGCAGCTGCCGAGCCAACCGCTCCAGGCCCAGCTCAGGCCGGCCAGGGCCGAGCCGAGGGCGCCGCCGAGGAAGAAGATGCCGACGAACAGGCCGTTCAGCCGGGCGCGCGCCTCCGGTTGCAACAGGTTGACTGCGCGACGGCCGAGCGTCTGGTCTCCGACGACGCCGATATCGAGCAGGATGATGCCGAGCACGAGCCCGGCAAGGGCCACCGGCATTGCGAGATGATCGCTCGTTCCGGCCCAGCCCAGCAACGCGAGCGCCGCCAGCATCAGGAGATGGCTCACTACCGTCGCAGGCCTCGACCAGCCGCGATCGCCGAAGCGCCCGAAGACCGGCGTCGCCAGCGCGCCACCGGCGCCGGCCAAGGCGAACAAAGCGATGCCGCGCTGGCCGAGCAGGAAGGGTGGCTGGACCAGCCGCAGGGCGACGACCGTCCAGATCAGGCTGAAGCTCGCCATCACCAGCGCTGCCGACAGCGCCCGCCGCCGCAGCACCTGCTCCTGGCGCAAAAGATGCCAGAGCGAGGCGAGAAGAGAGAGATAGCTCGCCCGCGCCTCCGGCTGGCGGCGCGGCAGATTGCCCGCGAGGACCAGCGTCAACAGCGCCATGGCGCCCGCGCTGACGGCAAAGAAGGCACGCCAACCCCAAGCATCGGTGATGAGGCTGGCGAGCGGCCGCGCCAGCAGGATGCCGACCATCAGCCCGCTCATCACATCGCCGATCACAGCGCCGCGCCGCGCCGGAGACACCATCGCAGCTGCAATCGGCACCAGGATCTGAATGGCGGAGCAGGCCGCGCCGAGGGCAGCCATCAGGACGAGCAGTGCCGGCAGCCCCGGCGCGAAGGCCGCCAGCGCCGCGGTGAGGATCGCGCATGACAGCATGCGCAGGACCAGAGCACGGTTCTCGACGAGATCGGCGAGCGGCACCAGCAGGAGCAGGCCGGCGGCGTAGCCCAGCAGCGGCGCCATCGCGACGAGGCCGCTCGCCGCCTCCGGCAGCCCGAAGCTCGCGCCGATTGCCCCGACAAGCGTCTGCGGCGCGAACAGGTTGGTGACGATGACGCCGACCGCGACGGCGAACAGCAGGGTCAGCGCGGCCGACAGCCCATGTTCCTCGGGCGCCTTCGGCAGGGATGGGCAGAGGGCCTGATCTTGGGCAGACACGATGACAGCTCCGACATAGGGACTCGCATATCGTCGGAGAACTTTATTCGCCTTGAGCATTATGCTACAAATCGATTGTCACTATAATGATTATGCGGTTCTGCTATGAATTTGCGCGATCTGGAGGCCTATGTCGCGGTCGTCGAGACCGGCTCGATCATCGGCGCCTCGGCCAGGCTCAACCTGACGCAGCCCGGCGTCACCCGGCGGATCCAGAATCTCGAAGATGGCCTCGGCGCGGTCCTGCTCGACCGGCAATCGAAGCCCTTGCGGCCGACCGGTGCCGGGCGCGAGGCCTATGAGCAGGGCTTGCGCGTGCTGCGCTCGGTCGCCGACCTGAAGGCCGGCGTCGCGCCCGAAGGCCAGCTTCGCGGCGAATTCCGGCTCGGGATCATGCCCTATCTGTCGGAGGCCGCGCTGGCGGTGCCGCTCGACAGGCTGCGCGCCGCCTTTCCGGAACTGACGCTGCGCATCACCATGGGCTGGTCGCCGCAACTGCTCGAACAGACCCTGCGCAACGAGCTCGACGCGACCGCGCTCTGCCTCGCCGACGGACTCGCCCCACCGGATGGGCTGGCCTGCGACGATCTCGGCCCGCAGGAGGTGCTGCTGGTCGCGGCGCCGTCGCTAAAGGTACCGCGGCCAGCCGATCTCGCCATGCTGGCCGGCTATCCCTGGGTGATGAACGCCAATGGCTGCGGCTTCCGCGCCTCCATCCGCCAGCAATTCGAGGCGGCGCATCTCCACTTCCAGGTCGGGGTCGAGGCACTCAGCGCCGATCTGCGCCTGTCGCTGGTCGCGCGCGGCCATGGCATCGGCATCGTCACGCCGGCCGCCCTCCAGGACAGCCCATGGCGTGAGGCGGTCGAGATCATCGACGCGCCCGATTTCCGGCCGCGCGTGCGCTCTTGGCTGCTGCATCGCCCGCCGGCCGGACGGCTGGCGCAACCGATCGCCCTGTTCCGGCAGGCGCTGCTCGACGGGCTGCGCCCCGGGCTCGGCCTGCTCGCCTGATCAGGCTGTCTTGCGGAAGATGCGCAGAGCCTTGAATTCGCCGATCTCTTCGACCGCGCGGGACTTGGCCCAGTCCGCGATGATGGGCCTCGCCGCCTCATAGGCGAAGGAGCCGGTGTAGAACAGGATATAGCCGCCGGCATCGGTCTGGTCGGAGAAGAGTTGCATCACCTCGAGATCGGTCAACGCGCCATAGGCGTCGTTCTTCTCGCTGCGGAACTCGCAGGAGTGAAAGAGCGTGACGATGTCGAAGCGCGGCAAAAGCCGCGCATTGCTGGTGTAGATGTCGCCGAAATAGGCGCTGTAGGTCTTGGTGATCGTCGGATTGTCGATCGCGAGCTTGACGAAGGCCTCGTATTCCTTGGGCGAGGCGGTGATCCCGAGCACGGTGCAGTCCAGCTCGGGCTCGGCGCAGCGGATGCCGATGTAGTGATGGCCGCCGGTGCCGAAATGGTAGATGCGCTTGCCGGTCAGGCCCTGCTCTTCCAGCCATTCGACGAAATGCACGTCGCAGGGGCACTGCTCGACCCGCAGGCCCCAATAGACGTCCCAGATGTTCAGCATGCGATGGCTCCGTTTTTGAAGAAGGCCGGTCCAGCCGGCGCGGATGGGAAATCGTGAACAGGCACAAGCGTCAGCCGCCGCCGGCTTCGACCCGTGTGGCCGAGCGCGGCATGTCGGACGAGGCGATGCGGGCGACGCCGCCGGCGCGGCGCATGGTGAGGTGATGATCGGCGGCCTCGGCAAAGCCGGGACTCTGGCCGATCAGCAGCATCACCGCATCCGGCCGCGCCGCCCTGAGCCGCGAGAGCAGTTCGAGCGCCGCCTCGGTCTCGAGCCCGCTCGTCGCCTCGTCGAGCACGAGAATGTCGGGCTTTGCCAGTTCGGCCCGTGCCAGAGCGAGGCGCTGGCGATCGCCGGTGGTCAGCGCCTTGTCCCAGTCCTGCGCGAGATCGATTTGCGACACCAGGCCCGAGAGGCCGTAATGCCGCAATGCGGCGGCGGCCTCTCCATCGCTGTGCCCGCCGATCGGGTCGAGCGCGGCGCGCAGGCTGCCTTCGGAGAGATGCAGATGCTGCGGCAGCACGGCGATGCGCGCCCCATCCGGCAGGGCCACCGCGCCGCGCCCCCAGGGCCAGAGGCCGGCCACCGCTTGAATCAGGGCGGCCTTGCCGTGGCCGAGCTCGCCGGCGACATGCAGCGTCGCCCCGGCGGGCAAGGCCGTCGAGACATCCGCGAGCAAGGTGCGGCCGTCGCGATCGGTTAGGGTCAGCTCGTCCAGCCGCAAGCCCCCGTCTTCGCTGGTGAGGACGGCGATGTCGCTCTGCGCCGCACCGGCCTCGATCGCACCGAGCGCGACGGCAAGCTCGTTGACGCGCCGCGCCGAAGCCAGCCATTCGGCGATGCGCATGAAGTTGTCGAGCACCCAGTTGAAGGCGTTCTGCACGGCGACGAAGGCGGCAGCGACCTGGACGACATCGCCGAGCGACATCTCGCCGGAGAGGTATTTCGGCGCCGCCAGCAGGAGCGGTACGACGGGAACAAGGGCCCCGCTGCCATTGGTGATCCAGGTCAGGCGGCCGCGCTGGCGGATCATCGCGAGCCAGCGCGTCACCAGCGTGTCATAGGTCGCGGCGACGGCGCGGCGTTCGCCGGTCTCGGCCCGCGACAGCGCGATCGTCTCGCCATGGTCGCGGATGCGCATCAACGAGAAGCGCAGGCGCGCCTCGCCCTCGTTACGGGCGGCGATCAGGCGCGGCAGCGGTCGACCGACCCAGGTGATCAGGCCGGAGACCAGTACGGCGTAGATGATCGCCGCCAGCACCATATAGGCGGGGATCTCGAAGGGAACGCCATGGGCCTCGACGCTGAGCGAACCGCCGATCGACCAGAGGATGCCGATGAAGGTGATCGCGGTGATGACCGCCGAGAGCAGGCCGATGGCGAAGTCGACGACCGGCTCGGTCGCCCAGCGGACATCGTCGGCGATGCGGTATTCGGGATTGGCCGGCTCGTAGCCGGAGAGGCCGAGGCGATAGAAGCGGCGCTCGCCGATCCAGCCATCGGCCAGCTTGGCGGTGACATAGGCGCGCCAATGGACCTGGAAGGTCTCGCGCGAGATCAGGATGATAACGCCGAGGCCGGCCGCGATCAGCACCAGCACCGGGAAGACGGCCATGGCGATCAGCGCGCTCTCGCCGTCCTTCTTCTCGAGCGCGTCGAAGAACCAGCCGTTCCAGCGGTTGACGGTGACGTTGGCGAAGACGGAGAGGATGATCGCGCTCGCCAGCGTCAGCGACCAGAGCCAGGCCCGGCCGGCGGTGCCGCCGCGCCAGAAGCCGCCGGTGAGACGGGCGAAGCTCTTGGTGACCTGCCAGTCGGATGGCGGGCCGGCAGGCACGGTGTTCGGTTCGACGGCCTTCAGCACAGTCGAGTGATCCCCCCGGATCGCGACATCGGAGGCGGCACCAGCCGGGTGTTCCCGGTCAGGCTGCGCCACCATGCCGCTTAGCCGGCGGGGGATGAACTGTGGCTGAATGGAGTTGGCACTCCATTCAGCCTGAGCCAGACCTCACACCGCTGCGTTCGCAGGCTCGCCCAGCATTTTTGCCAGGCTTTCAAGCAGCTCGCGCGAGCCCTCCTCACGCTGGACGGGAGCGTCCTTGCCATCGAGATAGGCTCCCTGCTCGGTGAAGACGAACCTGGTGCCGGTCCCCTCGAGGACGAACTCCATGGTCAGCAGCGAGCCCGAGATCGGCGCGCCGTCGATCGTCATCGCGTAGGCGAGGATGATGCGCTCGTTCGGCTGGATCACCTGATAGACGCTGTCATTGGTGATCGGCGGGCCGCCCTGGAAGCGGAAACGGCTGCGCTCATGGCCGCCGACGCGGAAGTCGGCATCGAACTGCTCGACCTCCCAACCCTCGCCCTCGGCGAACCAGCGCCGCTTCTGCTTGGGATCGGAAAAGGCGGCGAAGACGCGAGCCGGGGATGCGGCATAGCTGCGCTCGAGGGTGAAGCTGGCATGGACGACGGGATTGCTGGTCATGGTCTTGTCCTTTCGATAGCGGTGGTGAGGGTTGGCGAAGCCGGACTATCGGGAGAGCCGGCATCACCGGGATCGCGTGGGAAGAACTGGAAATAGGGCTCGGCCTCGGCCAGAGCGCGGGCATAGGACGGCCGCGTGCGCAGGCGCTCGAAATAGGCCCAGAGCCGCGGATGGCTGTCGCGGAAGGACAGCGCACGCTCGGCATAGAACAGCGCCGGCGCGGCCGCGCAGTCGGCCAGGCTGAAATCGTCGCCGAGCGCCCATTGCCGCCCGCCGATCTCCGCCTCCAGCACGTCATAGGCTGAAGCGAGGGTCACCCTGGCCTCGGCGACGCCGATCGGGTCACGACTGCCTTCCGGGCGCAGCCGGTCGAGCACCACCTTCTGCATGGGGATGGCGACATAGAGATCGAAGAGCCGGTCGAGCCGCCGGACCTCGAGCGCGGCGACCGGGTTCTCCGGCAGCAATGCAACCGGACCGGGATAGTGCAGAGCGAGATACTCGATGATCAGGCTGGTCTCCGGCACCAGCTTGCCATTGCTGTCGTCGCGCAGCAGAGGGAACTTGCCGATCGGCCAGAGCTTCAGGAAATCGGCGCGCTCGGCGGAATCGCCGAAATTGACGAGCTGCGGCGTGAAAGGCGTGTCGTTCTCGTAGAGCGCGACCAGCGTCTTCTGGCAGAAGCCCGAGAGCGGGTGGAAATAGAGCGTCAGGGACATGACTTTGCATTCCTGCTTCTGGAAAAGCGGGTTGAAACGGAGATGGTTGAAGATTGGTGCAGCTCAGGCTGGCGCCTGCTCCTGCGCGAGATAGTCCGCCAGCCTGTCGAAGCCGATGCGCGAGCCCTGCTCGCGCCAGTCGGGCCTGTCATGGCCGTCGAGGAAGGCAGCCTGCTCGGTGAAGCAAAGCAGGGTGCCGGCGCCATCGCGATGGAACTCGATCGTCGCCAGCGAGATCGACAGGCGAATATCGTCGCGCAGCAATTCGTAAGCGTAGATGATGCGCTGCTCCGGCAGGATCTCCTGGAATGTCGCGTTCATCGCGAAGACACCGCTTTCCGCCGGAGCGCCGCGCATGGTCTCGCGGCCGCCCTCGCGGAAATCGAGTGTATGCTCACCGAGCCCGCCCTCGTCATGGCAGGCCGACCAGCGCCGCTTCGCCACCGGATCGGCGAAGGCGGCGAAGACGCGGGCCGGGCTCGCATCGTAATGGCGCTCGATGGTGAAATCGGCATGGACAACGGTCCGTTCGGTCATTGTCCGTCTCAGTCCTTCAAATCCTGGTCCTGCTCGGCCAGGAAGGCGCCGAGCCGGTCGAAGCGTCGCTCCCAGAGGGCGCGGCGCTCGCTGATCCAGCGCTCCGCCGCCCGCAGCGCCTGCGTGTCGAGCTGGCAGGTGCGGACCCGCCCGATCTTCTGCGTACGCACCAGCCCTGCTCCTTCCAGAACGGCGAGATGCTGCACCACAGCCGACAGCGTCATCTGCAATGGCTGGGCAAGCTCGCTGACGCTCGCCGGCCCCTCGCAGAGCCGTTGCACCATCTGCCGGCGGTTCGGGTCCGCCAGCGCCTGGAACATCAGATCGAGCTGGTCCGGTTGGTGAAGCATGCACTTAAGTATCCTCACTCACATGCCCTGTCCAGCAGAAACTTTAGAGATTGCTAAAGTTTCTTTCCGGGGAACTCCACCCGCAGCCGACACATTGCTCCCAGGGGTCCGAGCGGCTATGAATCCCGGCACGCTCCCTCACGCCGCGTGCGCCTTTTCACCGTCTGCGCCAGCCGCCGGAGCTTTGATCATGCGCATCGAGAACGATCCGAAACTCGACTTCCGCGACGTGCTGATCCGTCCGAAGCGCTCGACGCTCGGCAGCCGCGCCGAGGTCGACGTCAACCGGAGCTTCCGCTTCGCGCATACCGGCCGCGAATGGACCGGTTTCCCCCTGATCGCCGCCAATATGGACGTGGTCGGCACCATGGCGATGGCACGCGCGCTGCTGAAGCACGGCGCCATGGTCGCCCTGCACAAGCATTACGATGCCGACGAGCTGATCGCCTTCTTCAAGGAAGAAGGCTCGGCGAACGCCTTCTATTCGCTGGGCACGACCGATTCCGACCATGACAAGCTGAAGGCGGTGCATGCCAAGGCGCCGATCGACAAGATCTGCCTCGACGTCGCCAATGGCTACACCGAGAAGTTCGTCGACACGGTCAAGGCGACGCGCGAGGCCTTCCCGAACGCGGCGATTATGGCCGGCAACGTCGTCACCGGCGACATGACGGAAGCGCTGATCCTGGCCGGCGCGGACATCGTCAAGGTCGGCATCGGCCCGGGTTCGGTCTGCACCACCCGCAAGATGACCGGCGTCGGCTACCCGCAGCTCTCGGCGATCATCGAATGCGCCGACGCGGCCCATGGCCTCAAGGGCCTGGTCTGCGGCGATGGCGGGCTGACCGTGCCGGGCGACGTCGCCAAGGCCTATGGCGGCGGCTCCGATTTCGTGATGATGGGCGGGATGCTCGCCGGCCATGACGAATGCGAGGGCGAGATCCGCTACGAGACCTATGACGGCGAGAAGGTGCCGGTCGCGATGGTGTTCTACGGCATGTCCTCGGACACGGCGATGAAGCGGTATTCCGGCGGCGTCGCCAAATACCGCGCTTCCGAGGGCAAGACCGTCGAGGTGCCCTATCGCGGCCCGGTCGAGGGCACGATGCAGGAGATCATGGGCGGGGTGCGCTCGGCGATGACCTATATCGGCGCAGTCCGGCTCAAGGAGATGCCGAAGCGCACCACCTTCATCATGGTCGGCAGCCAGCTCAACACCGTGTTCGGCAATTGAGCCAAACCGACGTCGCCATCATCGGCGCTGGCCCGGCCGGACTGATCGCGGCCGAGCGGCTGGCGCAGGCCGGCCACACCGTCGCGATCTATGAGCGGATGGCCTCGCCGGCGCGCAAATTCCTGCTCGCCGGCCGCGGCGGGCTCAACCTGACGCATTCCGAACCGCTCGACGCCCTGCTCGGTCGCTATGGCGCGGCACGGGCCTGGCTGGAGCCGGCGATCCGCGCCTTCCCGCCGCAAGCGCTGCGCGACTGGGCCGATGGACTCGGAGCGGAGAGCTTTGTCGGGTCGAGCGGACGCGTCTTCCCCAGGGCGATGAAGGCCTCGCCGCTGCTGCGTGCCTGGCTGGCGCGGCTCGATGGGCTCGGCGTGCGACTGGTGTCGGGCCGGCGCTGGATCGGCTGGGACGAGAGTGGCGCGCTGCGCTGCGCCGCTCGCGAAGGCGGCGAGGAGATTGTGAGCCCGCGTGCGACGCTGCTGGCGCTCGGCGGCGCAAGCTGGCCGCGACTGGGCTCGGATGGTTCCTGGGTAGAGTTGCTTGCCGAGAAAGGTGTCGTGATCTCGCCGTTGCGACCTGCGAATGCCGGCTTCACCGTCGCCTGGTCGCCCCTGATGCGTGAGCGCTTCGTTGGCACGCCGCTCAAGCGGATTGCGTTGAGCTTCGCTGGCCAGCGCGTCATGGGCGAGGCGATGATCGATGCTGATGGCATCGAGGGTGGGGTGATCTATGCGCTGTCGGGACCGTTGCGCGAGGCGATCGCCCGTGATGGGGAGGCGATGCTGACCATCGATCTGCGCCCGGACCTGACCGAGACCGAGATCGCAAACCGGCTGGCCAGGCGCCGCGCCGGCGAGACGCTGAGCAACCATCTGCGCAAGGCGGCCGGGCTTTCCCAGGTGGCAGCGGCCGTGCTGCGCGAGACGGCGAGCGGGCCGCTGCCGGCCGAGCCTGAAGCACTCGCGCACCTGATCAAAGCCGCGCCCTTACGTCTGACCGACATGGCCTCGCTCGCCCGCGCCATCTCGACCGCCGGCGGTGTCCGGACCGAGGAGATCGACCTAGATTTCATGCTGAAGCGTCTGCCGGGTGTGTTCATTGCCGGCGAAATGCTCGACTGGGAGGCGCCGACCGGCGGCTATCTGCTGCAGGCCTGCTTCGCGACAGGCGTCGCAGCGGCGGAAGGGATCGGGCGCAGGCTCAATTCAACCGCTTGAGCTTGTAGAGCGCTTCAAGCGCCTCGCGCGGCGTCATCTCGTCGGGGTCGAGCCCGGCGAGCGCCTCGCGCAATTCATCGGGACCGGTGTCTGGCGTCACTGCCGGCACCGGCTTGCGCATCTGCACCGCGAAGAGCGGGAGATCGTCGACCAAAGCCGCGACCGGCTTTTCGCGCTCGCTCTTCTCAAGCTCGGAGAGGATGGCGCGAGCGCGCTCGACCACGGCCAGCGGCAGACCGGCGAGCTTGGCGACCTGAATGCCGTATGAGCGATCGGCCGCGCCCGGCACGACCTCGTGCAGGAAGACGACCTCGCCATTCCATTCGGTGACGCGAACGGTGGCGTTAGCGACACGGTCGAGCCGCTCGGCCAGCGCCGTCAGCTCATGGTAATGCGTCGCGAACAGCGCGCGGCAGCGATTGGCCTCGTGCAGGTGCTCGATCGCGGCCCAGGCGATCGAGAGACCGTCGAAGGTCGCGGTGCCTCGGCCGATCTCGTCGAGGATGACCAGCGCCCGCGGCCCGGCCTGGTTGAGGATCGCGGCGGTCTCGACCATCTCGACCATGAAGGTCGAGCGGCCCCGTGCCAGATCGTCAGCGGCGCCGACGCGCGAGAACAGCCGATCGACAATGCCGATATGGGCATTCTGCGCCGGCACGAAGGAACCCATCTGAGCAAGCACCGCGATCAGCGCGTTCTGGCGCAGGAAGGTCGACTTACCCGCCATGTTCGGGCCAGTGATCAGGCAGATGCGACCGTCGCGGCCTTTGCCTGACGCGGACAGCTCGCTGTCATTGGCGACGAAGGGCTGGCCCTGGCGCTTCAGCGCCGCCTCGACCACGGGATGGCGGCCAGCCCTGATGGTGAAGGCGGCGCCGTCGTCGACCTGAGGCCTCGTCCAGCCGCCATCAATGGCAAGTTCGGCCAGGGCGGCCGCGACATCGATCACCGCGAGTGCCTGCGCCGCCGCCTTGATCGGCTCGGCCTGGGCGAGAACCGCCTCGGTCAGGGCAGCGAAGATCGAGAGCTCCAGCTTCAGCGCCCTGTCCGCGGCGGAGGCGATCTTGGCTTCGAGCTCGCCGAGCTCGACCGAGGAGAAGCGCATCGCATCCGACATGGTCTGGCGATGCACGAAGACCGCGCGCCAGGGCTCCCTCAGGAAGGTTTCGCCAACGGCCTGCGGCACCTCGACGAAATAGCCGAGCATGGAATTGTGCTTGATGCGCAGCGTCCGGCAATCGGTCTCGGCAGCGTAGCGCGCCTGCAGCTGCGCGATCACCTTGCGCGAATCGATCTGGAGCAGGCGCAGTTCGTCGAGCGCGGCATCGAAACCTTCACGCACGAAGCGGCCGTCGCGCTTCAGCAGCGGCAATTCATCCGCGAGCGTGGTGGAGAGGCGGGCCGCGAAGTCAGGATCGGTGCGGCCCAGCGCCAGCGCCGCCTCGCGCAGCTCGTCGGGCAGATCGCCCTGGCGCAGCAGCGCAGCAGCGACACCACGGGCGGCCTCCAGCCCGGCGCCGAGCGCTGCGAGATCGCGCGGGCCGCCGCGGTCGAGCGAGAGCCGTGCCAAAGCGCGGGCGATGTCGGGCACGCGCGACAGATCGCGCCGCAGCGCCTCGCGCAGCGAGGGCGTCTCGGCCAGCAGCGTGACGGCGTCGTGCCGCCGGCCGATGGCGGCTGAATCGGTCAACGGCCCGGCCAAACGCTCGGCGAGCAGGCGGCTGCCACCCGGCGTTTCCGTCCGGTCGATGGTGGCGAGCAAGCTGCCGGCGCGCTCTCCCGCGAGGGTACGGGTGAGTTCGAGATTGGCGCGGGTCGCCGCGTCGATCAGCATGGTCGCGCTCATGCCCTCGCGGACGGGCGGCGACAAAGGCGGGCGGGCGCCGAGCTGGGTGCGCTCGACATAGGCGAGAGCGGCGGCGGCGGCGGCGATCTCGGCGCGGCTGAAGGCGCCAAAGGCATCGAGCGTGGTGACGCCGAAGAACTCCTTCAGCCGCCGCTCGCCGGAGGCGGGATCGAGCCCCTCGCGCGCCAGCGGCGTCACCGGCGCGGCGACATCGCGCCAGAATTCCTTGAGCTCGGGGTCGTCATGGATCGCATCGGGGCAGACGATCTCGCGCGGCTCCAGCCGGGCAAGCTCGACGGCAAGGCCGCGCTGGTCGGTTTCGAGCACAGCGAAGCGGCCGGTCGAGATGTCCACGGCCGCGATACCATAGGCATAGGCCTCGTCCGAGAGCCGGCGCCGCGCGACGGCGACGAGCAGGCTCGCCCGGCCGGGATCGAGCAGGCGCTCCTCGGTGATGGTGCCGGGGGTGACGAGGCGGACGACATCGCGCTTCACCACCGATTTGGCGCCGCGCTTCTTGGCCTCGGCCGGGTCCTCGGTCTGCTCGCAGACGGCGACGCGATGGCCGGCGGCGATCAGCTTCTGCAGATAGTCGTCGGCGCGCTCGACCGGGACGCCGCACATGGCGATGTCCTCGCCCAGATGCTTGCCGCGCTTGGTCAGCACGATGCCGAGGGTGCGCGAGGCGATCTCGGCGTCCTGGAAGAACAATTCGTAGAAATCGCCCATCCGGTAGAACAGCAGGCAGTCCGGATTGTTGGCCTTGATCTCGACGTACTGCGCCATCATCGGCGTGACGCGGCCGGCGTCGGCCGCAGCTGCGGTCCTGGCTTCCGCGATATCGTCTGGCTTTGTGTGGCGCATGGGGCGCGCACGCTAGCAAATCGTGCCGGCAAGGCCATCCGTTAGGACTGCTTTCAACATATTTAAGCAGGGTCGATGGGCTGTTCCCGGCCAAGGCCCCCCATGTCGCTGTTCATAAACCTGATCCAGAGCCTGTCTTTCCTTTTGCTTGCGGCCCTGATCCTGACGGCGGCTGCCAGCTGGATCGACCAGCGCCCGCTGCTGCGCCAGCTCGCGGTTGGTCTTCTGTTCGCCGCCGGCGCCCTCTGCAGCATGGCCAATCCCTTCGTGATCCAGTCGGGGCTGGTGGTCGATTCGCGCAACACCTTCGCGATCCTGGCAGGGCCGATCGGCGGGCCGATCGCGGCGCTGCTGACTGCCGTCCCGCTGGCGGTGGCGCGCTACAATCTCGGCGGCGTCGGTATGCCGACCGGGATCGCCGGGATCGTCCTGCATGCGGTCGCGGGCGTGATCTATGCTGCCTGGCTCGGCCGACAGAAGCGCTCGCTGACGCTGCGCGATCTCGCCTGGCTCAGCCTGATCAGCGCCGGCTGCCTGGTCGCCTCGAACATCTTCATGCCGAACTGGGCCGCGGCCGAGCGCTTCCTCACCGAGGCGGTGCCGATCATGATCGTCGTCGGTACGCTCGGCACCGTGCTGGTCGGGCTCGTCCTCAGCAATGACCGCGAGCGGCGCGAGACGGCCTATCGCTATAAGACGCTGCTCGATCATGTGCCCGGCACGCTCTATCAGCGGATCGATCAGCCAGACGGTGAGCGCCGCTACCGCTTCGTCAGCTACCGCCTGGACGAATTGCTCGGCATAGGTCGCGAGGCGATCGAGCGCGATCCCGAGGTTCTCCTGTCGAGAATCCTGCCGGAGGACCGGCAGCGCTGTTCGTCGACGAGCGAGGAGGAGCAGACCAATGAGTTCGGGCACCGCCGAACCGAACTGCGCTACAGCGCAGCCGACGGCGCCGTCGTCTGGCTGCGCAGCGAGGCGACGGGGCGCCGCCTGCCCGATGGCACCACGATCTGGGACGGCATCCTGCTCGACGTGACGACCGAAAAGTCGCTCGCGACCGGCCGGCAGGAGATCGAGACGTTGCGCAAGGCCGCGCTTGAGGAGCTCGCCGTCAATCTCGAAGTGACCGTGGGCAAGGCACTGCACCGGGTCGGCGAATCCGCCCGCAGCATGCTCGAAGCGGCCCAGGGCATGGCCGCCAATGCCGACCGCACCACCGCCCGCGCCGGGGAAGCGACGGAGCAGGCCGAGCTCGCCTCGCAGCGCGTCGGCAGCGTCGCCCATGCGGCCGAGCGGATCGACGCCTCGATCCGCGAGCTGACGCGCCAGACCGATCTCGCCGCCGAGACCGCCCGGCAAGCGGCCAGACATGTCCGCTCGACCAGGACCGATGTCGACGGGCTCGCGGTCGCTGCCGACAAGGTCGGCGCCGTGCTCGCCTTCATCGAGGACATCGCGGTGCGCACCAATCTGCTCGCGCTCAACGCGACGATCGAGGCGGCGCGCGCCGGCGTCGCCGGGCGCGGCTTCTCGGTGGTCGCCGGCGAGGTCAAGAATCTCGCCGAGCAGACCCAGCAGGCAACGCAGGACATCGCCGCGACGCTGCAGGAGATCCGTGGCGCCGCAGCGGCAGTCGCCGACGCCGTCGGGCAGATCGAAGGCACGATGGGGACGATCGAGACGACCTCGGACGCGATCGCACAGGTCGTCACCGGTCAAGGCGCGATCGCTTCGGGCATCGCTCTCGACGCCCAGGCCGTCGCCGGCTCGGCCGCCACCGTTACCGAGAACGTCGCCAGCGCCGGAGGCGAAGCCCGCGCCACCGGCGAAGCCGCCGTGCGCGTCGTCGCCGCGGCGCGCCTGGTCAGCGAGCAGGCGGTCGAGCTCGACCGCTATGTCGGCGACAGCGTCGCGCGCATGCGCGCCGGCCTCTAGAGGCTGTCAGTGACCATGGACAGGGTTTGGGTGAGGTCAAACCGTCCGAATGCCAGGAGCGTTGCGCAGCCGATACCGCTGGTATCGGCAAGCGATGCGACGCCGCAGTCGGCCGGTTTCACC